>VBKE01000333.1 GCA_005879605.1 Deltaproteobacteria bacterium | reverse complement strand
GATGCGGCGCGCCTGATCGATGATTTCCTGCTTATCCATTCCGACCAATGGACGGAGGATCAGCAAGCTAGCCGCTTGCTGAATGACGCTCATGTTGTCTAGCGTCTGTGACGCCACCTGGGCCAAACTTTCACCCGTGACAAGCGCCTTCGCTCTTTCTTTCCGTCCAATGCCTTCCGCGATGCGCAGCATCATGCGCCGGTAGAGCACGACGCGGAGCGGTCGGCTCACGGCGGCGACGATCTGCCTTTGGATCTCGCCAAACGGCACCAAATAAAGGCGGGATAGAAATTGATGCCGCGTGAGAGCCGTCACCAGTTGACGGACCTTCTCTTGCGAAGTCTTGTCGAGATAGGGGGTGCTGTGAAAGTGGACGAAAATCAGCCGGCAGCCTCGCTGCATCATGCGATAAGCCGCGACCGGCGAATCGATGCCGCCTGAGATCAGAGATACGACCCGACCGCTCGCCCCAACGGGCAATCCACCCGCGCCGGGGATCTTGTCGAAACCAAAAAAAGCGTCCTGCGGAAGAATTTCCACGGTTACGGTGAATTCGGGATGCGAAAGATCGACGCGCGCACCGGATTTTTCTTTGACGGCGGCGCCGAGTTGTCGATTGATTTCCGGCGAGGTGAGCGAAAAGGTCTTATCGCCGCGCTGCGTGTCGACGCGAAAGGATGCGAAGTGAATCCCGTTTAGAGATTTCAATATGCGTGTCCGAAGGACCTCGATATCGCGCGCTGTTCTCTCGACCGGCGAGAAGTTTGCCACTCCAAAAACGGTACGGATTCGCTGAATGGCTATTTGCGTATCAATCTCGCTCTTGAACGTCACCAGAAGCCGCGCCGGCAGACTGCGTATCTCTTTGACTCCCAGGTCTCTGACGGCGGCAAGCAAGTTTCGCTTCAGCAGCTCCGTAAAGTATGGCCGATTACCTTTTTTCAGCGCGATTTCATGGTAGCGGATTAAAACCGAGTCCATCGGTCACAGATAACAAATTTGCCCTGGTTTTGCATGCCTCAGTGCCTATGGTACTATCGCTTCAACCTCTTTAAACGCCATGAAGGAGGCGGTCATGGGTAATTTCAAAAAGCTTTCAGATGCGCTGCGATTTTCACCGGATAAGATGAAAAAGAACGGTGTCTTCGAAACTGACAGATTCTTCTGTGACACCTACTGTTTTGAACCAGGTCAAGAACAGAGCGCCCACACGCACGCCGGTCAGGATAAAGTCTACTACGTCCTTGAGGGCAAAGGCGTGTTCAAGGTGGGCGAAGAAGAGAGGGAGCTGGGGCCGGGTGAGATCGCCCTTGCCCCTGCCGGGCAGGATCACGGCGTCGCCAATCGTAGCCAGCAACGCCTCGTCACCCTGGTGTTCGTCACGCCGAAACCGTCGCATTGAAGAACCACCATGAGTGAAGACACAAAACTCGTCGCCCAGGCCAACGAAAATTTCTATCGCGCTTTCGAAAGTCTGGACGTAAAGCAAATGGAAAAAGTCTGGGCTAAGGAAAGCCCTATCCAGTGCGGTCATCCGGGCTGGAGAATCCTGCGCGGATGGAACGTGGTGATGGAGAGCTGGCGAAGAATTTTTGAGAACACGCCGATGATACGTTTTCTGCTGACCGACGTTGCAATAGAAATCCGCGGCAACATGGCTTGGGTCACTCTTTACGAAAACCTAAACAGTTCGGTCGAGGGTCAAAATATTTCGGCCACGGTTTTGACGACGAATATTTTCGAGAAGGGGCCGGACGGCTGGCGCATGATCCATCACCATGGTTCGTCGGTAGCTCAACAGGCCCCACAGACCGATCCTCCCACGGTTCACTAACCTATTTGCTACGGTGAACGCTTCCGCAACCACGCTGGAGGGGAAGGTTGCCCTTGTCACGGGCGCTGGAAGAGGCATCGGCCGAGCCATTGCTGTGACGCTTGCACAAGCCGGATGCCGTGTCATTCTCGCCGCTCGGACTTCGGCTCAGCTCGAAGAGGTCAAGAAGGAGATCCAATCCAGCCGTGGCGAGGCGATCGCTATTCCTACCGATTTAACTTTGGATGACGATATCAGCCGTCTGGTCGAAGAGAGTCAAAAGATGTGGGGGATGGTTGATATTCTGATCAACAACGCAGGGTGGGGAAAGCGCGCGCCGGTTCTCAGAGGGAAGCTTGAGGATTGGGACCAAACATTTCGTCTGAATCTGCGGGCGCCGATGTTGCTCGCCAAATTGCTGCTGCCAAATATGATCGCAAAGGGTGAAGGCGCGATCATAAATATAGGCTCGGTTTCCGGAAAAACTGGCGAAGCCAATGGCGCCGCCTATTCCGCTTCGAAGTTCGGCTTGATTGGGTTTACCCAGTCTCTCTACGAGGAGGTAAGGGAGGAAGGCATAAAGGTAGCGGTGATCCTGCCGGGTTTTGTCGACACGCCGTTGATTCCGCCCAACCGGCAACTGGATCGAAGCAAAATGATTCAAGCCGACGATATCGCTCAGACCGTTCATTTTATTTTGACCTCCCCGGCGACCTGCTGCCCGGTGGAAGTCACCGTTCGATCGCAAAGGAGTCCTTATCGGTAGCAATGACGCTTTTGAGATTCAGAAGTTAGGAACAGAGCTTCTCTAAAAAGGGAAGGGCGACATCCTCGAGGCTCTTCACGACCGCCGTGGCTTCGGATAGCAACTCTGCCGGGTGAGAATTCATCACAGCTAGGCATTGCATGCCCGCGCGGCGCGCGGCCCGAATCCCTTCTTTGGAGTCTTCTATCACGATGCAATCTGCAGCGGCGATAGGAGGGTCATCGTCAAGCCGTGCATTGAGTCGAGCCAGGGCTTTTAGAAAGATCTCCGGTTCGGGCTTTCCCTCGCTTACATCTTCCGCGCTCACTATGGCGTGAAAATAATCACGCAATCCCAGGGTCGAAAGGATTGTCTCTATCTCCTCCCTTAAAGCCCCGGAGGCCACCGCCAGCGACAGGCGCTGAGCAAGATCGGCGACTAAGTTTTTAACGCCCGGAAATATGGATACATGGCTCCGAATCGCCTCCCGGTAATACACCGCCTTCCGCTCGATGAGCTCGGCCAGTTTCTGTTCGCTTAAGGGCCGGCCGTGTTCACGATATCCGGCTATAAATGCGCCGCGGTCGTCAAAGCCGAGATAGCGGGCATAATAATCATCTTTTGTGAGATCGATGCCTTCCTCGCCGAGGACTTTTTGAAACAATCGAAAGTGAATCGGTTCGTCGTCCACAATGACGCCGTTGAAATCAAAGATGACGGCTCGAAGCATGGTCCATGAGTACAGAAAAGATTCTTTCGTTTCAAGCAAATATGCGCTAGAAAAGAACTCATGACAGCGGAACATCATCAGCACCACACTCATGGTCATATCGAATATCGCTTCTGCCCGCGGTGTGGGGGAGATCTCGAAAAGCGCATCGTCAAAGCAATGGAGCCGAAACGGCTGGTCTGTCAGAACTGTTCGTTTATTTTTTACCAGGACCCGAAGGTCGTCGCTGGAACGATATTTACGGTGAGGGGCGGGATCGTTTTGCTCAAGCGCGGCGTCGAGCCGGCGATGGGGAAATGGGTTTTTCCGGGCGGCTATGTCGATAGAGGCGAAAGCGTGGATGACGCCGCCATTCGTGAAACGAAGGAAGAATGCCAATTGGACGTGAAGCTCTCTTCGCTGCTGAACGTTTATTCCTACCCGGGCTCTCCCAACATTATCGTGGTTTATGCGGCGGAGGTGGTCGGCGGAGAACTAACGGCAGCCGATGAATCCGTCGAAGCCGGGTCGTTTCTGCCCTCGGACATTCCCTGGGAGAATCTGGCCTTTGCCAGCACGAAAGATGCGTTGAACGATTACATCAAGCTTTACCTGAAGAGAAAAATGGAGTAATCGAGTACTGGAATAACGGAGGAATCCAACGCTCAATTACTCCAACACTCCAGTACTCCAAATCCTCGTTTAGGAGGTTTTTATGGCGATGCCGAGTGTGGGGCAGAAAGCTCCGGAGTTCACCTTGCCAGTCTCGCGTGAACAGAATGTTTCATTGAAAGATTACGAGGGCAAAAAGAACGTTGTCCTAGCATTTTATCCGCTCGATTTTACCGGCGGTTGAGAGCGGGAACTCAGCGGCTTCGAAAAAGACCGAAAGGAATTCGAAGCCCGTGATGCTCAAGTCTTGAGCATAAGCGTCGACTCTCCGTTCTCCCATAAAGCCTTTGCCGAGAAGATGGGCGGGATCAATTTTCCGATGTTGTCCGATTTTTGGCCCCACGGCGCAGTATGTACCATGTATGACTGCTTGCGACCGCAGGGTTTTCCCAAGCGGGCGGTTTTTATTATCGACAAGCAGGGAGTGATTCGCTTCGTCAAGGAGTACGACAAGGGCATTCCGGAAAACCCGGAATTATTTGCCGCGCTGGACAAGATCAGCAAGAGCTAGGCAATATTGCCGGCTAGTTCAAAAAGCAAAAGGCTCGCTAATCTCAACGGAGAGATGGCGAGCCTTTTGTGGTTTGCAGGAGAGCGCAGTCAAATTTCGACTAATACGTCGTCTTGTTCAACCCTCACTTGATATTTCTCCGTCGGAAAATCGGGTACAAGCTCGTTCGCGCCAGTGGTCACGTCATAGCGCCAGCCGTGCCAGGGACAAATCACGGTCTTTCCGTCGAGTTCTCCTTCTCCTAAAGGGCCGCCGCGGTGGCCGCAAGTATCATTGATGGCGTAGAAGTTGCCGTCTACGTTGAACACTGCAACGAGCTTGCCATTGATATCGATGCTCTTGCCGCAACCCGCCCGCACTTCGCTTGTCTTACAAACCTTGATGAAATTGGCCATTGATGAGCTTCCTTTCTTAGCGGCTGAAAAATTTCCGCCTAATATACGTACTTGAGAGTCGGATTCAAGGGGAAGAAACCGTTTCATCTGTAGCGCGCAAGAAGGGCAAATCAGCCACCGTCGCTGGAACTAAATCGCCGTCATGCTTGATGAACAGCTTGGTTCCGGCCGCCCAAAACTCCCTGTGAACATAGCCGAGCGCGATTGGACGGCCCAAACCTGGCGACCAGACCGAGCTGGTGACGTTGCCGACCTCCTTGTCAGACGCATAGATTAACGCGCTGGCGCGCGCCGGTCCTTGGCCGTCAAGTAAAAACCCAACCAGTTTCTTATTGACATGACCGCGCGAGCGGATGCGCTCGATCACCTCCTGGCCAAGATAACAGCCCTTAGTGAAGCTCACCGCATCATTCAATCCGGATTCCAAAAGAAGATTATCTTCCGTAAAGTCGACGCCGTAGCGGGGAATCCCGGCCTCGATGCGAAGGATATTCTGTGCCTCTTCACCGACCCATACTGTGGAAAACTGCTTCCCTGCATCGGTCGCTCTTTGGGCGACGTTTTGTAAAGCTAGTACCGGAATGATTAGATCGAATCCTAGCTCACCAGTATGACTGTCTTGAACGACACAGATGTTAGCGCCGTCTACATTCACGATAACGTGCTGCGCCGGGCGCCCGGGTAGCTCCGCTTGGCCGACAAGCTTGCGTAACAGGCCCGTAGACTGAGGCCCTTGAAGCGATAGTATCCCGTAGCCTTCGGACCGGTCGGCAATCTCGACTTCGTCCGCCACCAGATAGCGATTCAGATGTTCGACGATTTTGTCTTTGATGACTTCCCAAAGATCCAGATAAAAAGAATTATCAGATCGCAGTACACGAACATCGCCGAGAACCTTTCCCTGTTGGGTCAATACCGTCGCGTACTGGCCTTCGCCGGGTTTTATATCCCGGAGATCGTTGGAGAGCATGCCTTGGAGAAAGGAAAGACGATCAGGCCCTGTGAATTGAAGCAGGCCGCGGTTACAATGGTCGATTAAACCCGCCGTCGATCGCACGGCGTTGTATTCAGCGTCGGCATTCCCAAAGTGAATGGGAAGCAGCCAACCGTCGCGCTCCGTGAAAACCGCGCCGTTGGATCTATGAAAATCCGCCAATGGTGATTGCTTCGCCATCAATAGAAGAAATATAGCGTTAACGGCTACAGTTGACAACGCGAGCTGCCATACCCTTTAATGATGCCAACTAGGTTTGTTTACAGAATACCCATGGGCAAGTTAAAGGGCGATCTCGACCTCCACAAGCTGGAAATCTTCTATCGGGTTGCCGAATTAAAAAGCTTCTCTCAAGCGGCAGAGCGCTTGTCCTTAAGACAACCGACGGTGAGTGCCCACGTTCAGGAGCTTGAGGACGCGCTCGGCGGCAAGCTGCTATATCGAATTCCCGGAAAGGTTAGCTTGACTCCGTTGGGTCAACTTCTGGTGGAGAAAGCAAGAAGTCTTTTGGCCTTTAAACGGGAGACGGTGGCAGCAGTTGAACAATTTCACGGGAAGCTGAGCGGTGAACTTTGGATTGGCGGAAGCAGCATTCCCGGCCAATACCTTCTGCCCCCAAGACTCGGCGCCTTCGTAAAAAAGTACCCCGAGGTGAAACCGATACTTCGAATCGGGGATTCCGCAGGAATCGTCAATGAGGTGCTTGAGGGGAAGGTCGAACTCGGATTTGTCGGCTTCAAAGGTGAGAACGATCCACTTTTATTTGAGAAAATCTGGCAGGATGAAATGATCCTGGTGGTTTCCAAAGATCATCCGTGGAGCCGGCGCAAATCGGTTGCTTTGGGCGATCTGCGCTCAGAAAAGTTCGTCTCACGAGAACGCGGTTCGGGAACCCTTGATTCCTTTAGAGAGCTGCTCGCAAAGAAGGGACGGGCCGCAGAAAAGATCTTGAACGTAGTCATGGAGCTTGGCAACACAGAAGCGATCAAAGAAGCGCTCATTGCCGGAGTCGGAGTTTCGATTCTTTCTCGCACCTCCATCAGGCGAGAGCTGGCGGACGGTATCTTAGTAGAAATCCCCATTCGAGGTCTAAAAATGGAGCGTGATTTCTACGAGGTCTTTCACAAGCGCCGTCCGTTATCACCGCTCTCGCAGGCGTTCAGCGAATTTTTGCGGAAGGCTTAAGCTAGTCCGAAAAACTATTTTTGTCGTTAGGCCCTATTATAGTGATGGGGTTCACAAATCCAGCCTTCGGCTCTGCTAAAGGACTGTGACGTACAATTTACGAGAATAAAGTAGAGGCGTGGCAGAGATGAAGCGTTCTCCGATCGCTGTGATGGTTGTCATCGTTTTCACGATGCTTCTTTCTGCCGCGCTGCTCAACGCCGCATCCGTGGAGGAGCGGCTGGATCGAATCAATCGTTTGTCTGCAGAGGAGCGTGCCGAGACTCTTGAGAAGGAAGCCCGCAACGAAAGGGAAGTCGTATGGTACGCAGCCATGGCCAGCGACCGCGCGGCCGAGCTCATCAAAGGCTTTGAAAGCAAATATCCTTTTCTGAAGGTGAGATTTCAGCCCGGCGGAGCGAGCCGGCAACTTGACCAGTTGCTAGTTGAGCATCGGACCAACAATCACCGCGCCGACATTATTAATACCCGCAGGTCTTTTGTCGGCGTAATGGCAAAAAACGGCGCGATCGCACGATACCGCACGCCGTTTCGAGCGTCTTTACGCCCAGGCTTTACCGATAAAGATGGATACGTCAACGGAATCTACGCTCAGCCCAGAGTGTTTATGACCAACACTCGAATGGTTCCGCGGGATAAGGCGCCCAAGTCTTTCGAGGCTTTGCTTGATCCGCAGTGGAAAGAAAAGCTGGGAATGGACACGACGGATTATGACTGGCTGGCGTCGCTGATCGATTTTTATGGTCGCAGCAAGGCTTTAGAGCTTGCCGGCAAGTTGGCCAAGCAACAGCTGAACATGCGCCGTGGCCCCACGCTCTTGTCGCAACTGGCGTTGGCTGGAGAGTTCCCGATCGTGATCGATGCCTTTCCTGAAGAGGTGCTCCAGCTAAAAAATGCCAAGGCGCCGGTTGATTTCATATTTTCAGAGCCCTTCGTGCCGGTTAAGACGCCCACGACGGTTTCCATATCCGCCGGCGCTCCTCACCCGCATGTCGCGGCTTTATTTGTCGACTTTCTTCTCTCTAAACCGGGACAGGACCTCATGGCGAGCCAAGGCCGCTGGGCGAGTAGAAACGACGTGGGCTATCTGGTGGATCTCAAGGGCAAGAAGATGCAGATTCCTTCTTCCGATTGGGATGATAAACAAGTTGAGCTGATCAAGCTTTACAATAGTGTTTTCTCACTCCGTTAACCGCTGTGGGTCTGTAGCATTTGAACGCCGTTGGCGCAGTCCTCAAAAATCCAATTTGGTGTTATCGCGAGTAACGGTAAACCCGCCTGTTTCGTGCGTGACGATGGCGCGGGGTTTGACATGGCCTATGCGAATAAATTGTTCGGCGCTTTCCAGCGACTGCATGCGATGACGGAGTTCAAGGGCACAGGCATTGGGCTAGCCACCGTTCAGCGTGTCATTCACCGCCACGGTGGCCGAGTTTGGGCCGAAGGCAAAGTGGAACAAGGAGCTACGTTCTACTTCACGCTGTAAGATTGCCGGGCCGTGGCGGATGTTGACGACTTCCGGCCAATCGCGATCGCGCGCAGTCTTGGGACAGAGCCACATGACAAATCGTCCCAAAGGCAGATTACGTACAGGTTATGTCTTGGATTTGGCGGCCATCCGCGAGAAGAGCTTTTTCGCGTTGCCCTCGGTGATCTTGGTTTTATCCTCGTCACTCAGCCACTCGATGGATTTAAATATCGGCACGATGTCCTCGAAATTCCGTCCGGTCTTCGGATCAATGGCATTGACCGCTCCGAACATCTCCGTAGCGAAGAGAACGTTGTCGATGCCGACACGCTTGATCAAAAGCTCCATTGATTCTTTATCGTAGATCGCCATGTCCCAGTAAACTCTGCGCACTGCCTCTTCGAAGGGTTCCAGCCCCTCTTTGACGTGCATGCCGCGATGGCGGTTCCACTGATAAGGAATCGCTCCGCCGCCGTGAGGTATGATGATTTTCAGCTTGGGAAAATCTTTAAAGACGCGGGATTTTAGCAGCTCTACCGCCCCGGAATGGTGCTGGGCGATATAATAGGAATTCGTCAGATGCATCGCCGGGTTGAGCGAAGCACTGGCGTGAATCGTGCACGGCACGTCGAGATCCACCATTTTCTCCCACAGCGGATACCACCACTCGCTTGCCAGAGAGGGAGTCAACGGCTCACGGCCTCCGGCGACATCGGGATTGACGTTACAGCTTACGAACCCAAGCTCCTTGACGCAGCGTTCGAGCTCGTCCACCCACTCTCTTGGGCTTACGCCTGGAGATTGTGGGAGCTGGCAAACCGGAGAGATCTTGTCCGGCCAGAGGCGCGCCACGCGGGCGATCAAATCATTACACGCCTCAGTCCAGTAACGGCTCACCGAGGGCGATCCGAAGTGATGGCCCATGGCCGACGCCTGCGGCGAAAAAAGCAGCCGGTCGATGCCGCTGTCCGCCATACGCTTGAACTGGCCCTGCATCGAGCGCTGCAACACCTCATCGCTGATCTGCAGTTTAGCGCGTATGGGCTTCGCTAGGTCGACGATTTGTCTGCCGCGGTAAGCCTGTAGCTCCAAAGGTGCCGTGGTGTAGTGTGCGTGCGCGTCAATGATCATAAATGGTTCCTCCTTCGGCTGGGAAAACATCTAGGTCCGGATCGTGCGCCCGTATTTGTATGAATGCCTGCCCGTAGACAGGCAACCAGTGCTCAAGATTGTTACCCCCAATTGGGTCATGCTATACATGAGATAATTTTTCAAACCATTTTAAGAGGAGCTTACTTATGGCAGACATACCTCGCCTTAACGGCGTAATCAAAACCCTAGAGGAGGGCAAAATCGCCTTCGCGTCATTCACTCCCGTGGATGTCGAAAGCGCCATCGCCATGGCAAGCTCTTCTCTCGACGGGACGGTCTTCGAAATGGAGCACGCGCCGCTTGATTTTCCCGGACTCAGACAGGCGCTCCAGTACATGCTCGACCGGCGCGAGATCGTCTCGCGCGGAACCCTCGCTCCCAAGGTAACGCCGATGGTGCGAATCCCTCCCAGCGGCGGCGAGATGAATCAGTGGATTGCCAAGCAGGTG
>VBKE01000332.1 GCA_005879605.1 Deltaproteobacteria bacterium | reverse complement strand
ATTACGCTCGCCACGTTCCGTGAGCGGCAGGTCGGTAAGTCCCGTGTGTTGGCCCGAGAGAGTCCAGGCAGTTTCCCCGTGCCTGGCCAGGTAAATGATCGGAAGCGTTTCGCTCACGGGGTCATGCCTCCAACTCCAGTCCGTGAATTGCCTCATGGTTCCCTTGAAGCGCGCCTCTCTCGACGCGGATCGCATTAGGTCGATCTCGAAGCCGTCCCACTCGCGTCCTTTATGTTTGTTGATGTTTCGTGGGTCAGCGACTCTTCTGAAGATACGCCTCCAAGGAACCACGTGTCGCGGCTGGCGCGCATCGGGAATCCGGCGGCCATCTTCCCAGAGTTCAAAATGTGGAACCGACATTTCGCGTCCGATGTCTTTCATGGTTGTACCGGATTGGTCGTATGCGAAAAATAGCTGTTGGCAACGGTCGTGCCAGACGGATTGATGTCCGGTACTCTCTGGAGGTTGGCGAAATCAGGAGAGTTTTAGATTTTATGATTTGGTTGGAGAGGGATGGTGACGAGTAAACCAGACTACTCCTCGTCAGGTGACGAAATCTCGACTCTCGCTTACCGAACGGCTCCAATCCGATTAACCTGCATGAAGCAAAACAAAACCTTGAACTACATTGATCCAACAAACCGCATGATAAAATCTACTCATGGCGTCGTTTCTCGCTCAATCCATTCGCGGATATATGCCGGGCAATTCGCGAGCGTGATGCCTTTCGCTTCGCAACTGGCTAGAAAGCTCACTACGTCGCGATCCACGAGTCTCACCTCGTTCAAATCCAGAACTAGGCTATGATCACCCGCTTCGGATCCCAGGAGTTTTTGCAATTCGGCCACGCTTGTCGCCTCAATTCGTCCGCTCAGAGTAAAGACAACGAGTTTCCCATTCGCCGATCTTTGAATCTTAAACATCGATTTGGGCGTTCAGCGCATGCTTGAGAAGTGCAAGACGAACACCAATCGTAAGCGATTGAAAGAATTGGAATCAGTGGACGACAAGATGCCGACTTTTCGGAAATTGCCGAAAGTTCGGGATTTTTGCAGAGGGGGACTAGAAAGTTTTGAAGCGATGCGTGTTGATCTTAAGTGATCTGATCTTCGAATCCAGAGTCGATCGCGGAATGCCGAGCTTGGCTGCTGCGCCCGAGGGTCCGGACACGCGTCCCCTAGTTTCAACCAAGGTAGCCTCAATCCTTTCTTTCTCTCGCGCCACAAGCTCTTCGGAGAGTGGCCGGCCTAAGGACTGAATCTTAACCGATTCTTGAGTAAGCCAATTCTTATCAACCATAAGGTTTTCCGTTTCACAGATGATCACGGATCGTTCTATTACGTTCTGTAGTTCGCGAATGTTGCCCGGCCAAGGGTAAGACTGTAGTAGCTCCAAACTCTTCTTGTTGACCCCACGTATGGTCTTACCCGCTTTACTGGCGTAGCGATCCATAAAGTACTTGACCAGCATGGAGATGTCTTCTTTGCGTTCACGCAGAGAGGGAATCTCGATGGGAAACACGTTGAAGCGATAAAACAGATCCCTGCGAAAAGTGCCGTTACTCATGGCAGACTTTAAGTCACGATTGGTGGCGGCAATTACGCGCACATCGGCCCGGATCGATTGCGTTCCGCCAACACGCTCGAATTCACGCTCTTGGAGTACACGCAATAGGGCATTCTGAGTGTCAGGGGGAAGATCGCCGATTTCATCGAGAAAGATCGTGCCGCCTTCCGCGAGCTCAAAGCGCCCGAGTCGCCGCTGGAGCGCGCCGGTGAAAGCGCCTTTTTCGTGACCGAAGAGCTCCGAAGCGATCAAGGACTGGGGAATCGCGGCGCAATTCACGCTGACAAATGCGCGTGAGGAGCGTCGCGACCGCCTATGAATTGCCCGCGCAACGAGCTCCTTACCCGTTCCAGTTTCGCCGGTAATAAGCACCGTCGAGTCGGTCGGTGCAACCTGGGCTACTTGCAACAAAGCCTTTCGGAGTGCTTCCGAAGAACCGACGATCTCCTCGAACATCGATGCTTTGTCGATTTCCTCACGCAACGCGACGTTCTCCCGTTGGACCTGTTCTTTCAGCCGTTTAATTTCTTCCTCGGCCCGCTTACGATCCTCAATATCAACACTCGCTCCATACCACTTAACTATCTTTCCGCGTTCGTCGCGCTGCGCGACTTTGTGGTGCAGCATCCAGCGATATTCACCGTCAGCTCTCCGGACCCGCGCTTCATGCAGGAAAGGTTCTCCACCGGCCAACGCCGCACGCCACTTCTTCAGAATTCCTTCGACGTCGTCGGGATGAATCGCACACGTCCAGTTCCAGCCTTCTATATTCGCTAACGGGAGACCCACATACTCGAGCCAGGTTTGATTGAAGAAATCGATGTAGCCGTCAGGTAGGGCAGTGTGGATATGCGCGGGGGTCGAGTCGATGATGAGCCGAATCGTTTCAGGAATCGAATCAGCCATCTGCCGAAACCGCTCTTCGCTGTCCTGAAGCGCGGCCTTAGTGCGCGTCCGTTCGATCTCGACGGTGGCTTCCCGTTGTTCTATCCATCGGGCTTCCTGAAGCGCGACTGCGGCTTGGTTCGTCGCTACCTGCAGCAGAAGACGTTCGGTTTCGGTCGGAAACTCCGATCGCCGTGAGGCTGCGACGAATATGCCGACTCTGTCCTGGACCCCAAGATGGAATACTACGATTGACGCCGTGCCCTCCGCTACGGGATTGGCAATGCGAAGACCTTGCATGGACGTGTCCGCGGACAGATACCGCTCAAGCGCCCGCCCCACGTCGTGCGCTTCCGCGTAACGATTGCTAGTGTCAGCGGATCGCATCCACTCGCGCGGCGATTCGTCCGCAGGATCAAACGTTCGCGCGTAGGCAAAGTCGAGGTCCAGCAATCGGACCAGCACATCAAGCAGCGTGGTTGTCACCCGCGAAGAATCATGCTCGGTCCACATCGCGGGCAGCTCCAGAATGCTGGCCACGTCGTTGACGCAACGCCGGAGACGGCTGATCTCTTGCGCTGTATGTTCCGTTGCCACGTTGACCTCTACGCTGCTTACGATCTTCGACAGAAGATGCGGCTTAACACGGTCTGCGCCGTTTCCGCAGCTCTCGCAAGAATTCGTCCGGAGGCATAAAAAACGGGTTTGCCTGGAGGATTCCACCGATGATAATCATTGGATGAGTCCGCATAACGTCAACAACGACCTCCCCGCCAAACTTGGTTAGATCGTAAGTACATATGACTGGGTTAACCGGCCCGTCTTGGCGAAGCCATATATCGTTTGCCCTCGCTTCGTACTCCAGCAAATTATTCACCCCTGGTTATTTTCCAAAGCCCATTCCATATGGGTGACAAACCGAATGAGTGGGAACCCTTGCCGTTTAGCATCCCTTACAACCCCTTCGAACAGAGCCAGCGTTTTGTCCTGATCGAATTGGCCATCGCGTAGGTGTGTGTCGGCCCAAGTGCGTTACTCGAGTTGACCGCTGTCGCGAGCGGCGGCCACATCGATGCCGGCCGACGCCAATCGCTGGAAGTGCTCGTCACGTCGCTGGGGGTCGACGGTGTGCACGGCCTTTTCTCCGCATTCGAGGCCGTCCTTGATGAAGGGAAGCAGCACTCGATATTCATCATCGCGGCTGTTGAAAAACGCGCAGATATGACGTGGAGGGCCAAGTACTGAGCCACCAAGCCGAATAGGGCGGCTGCTCTCTCTCGGAGGCTTCCCGCGAAAATTGACTTTATCATCGGTCGGATCCATCGAGATTGTTCTTTTTACAGGCTCAGACGCCTTTCAAGCTCTGCTTATCGTCATCCCAGATCGTCTCTTGTCGGCCGGTTTTATATCCCGGCTACGACTTCAACAGATATCGCAAACTTAACTGCCATACCAGAGCCGACTCACGCAGTCTAAGGTTAATTTCTTGTTACAACATTCCAAACACGATGACGTTGAAAATTGAAAGGGACTCCGACGGGCGACGGATTGTCATTTACCTGAGCGTTCGACTGCGATCGGAGCATCTCGATGAATTAACGGCGCAATTAACTGGCGAGCAGTGTGTGTGGCGTTGGGCCTCGAGGCTGTAACGCTTTCATCGTCGAGCCGAATCATGAACTGTTAGTCCGGACTCTGTTGGAGGCGGGCGATCTCCATCCGGTGGTGGATGCTGTGCTGCCGCTTACTCAGGCGTCCATGGCTTACACAGAAGAAGTTCAGCGACGTTCATCACTGTGGCTGACGGCGCGCATTTATGCTTCGCTCTCGACCAACCATGCCCCTGATGTGATCGCCGCCGTAAGCGTGACACCGTACACGATCAGGCCGAAGGCAAAATCAGGTCCTTGAAGGCACGCTTTGCGCCGGGATCGTCCAATGCTTCCAGACAACAACAAGGGCAATGTAGTGTGTCACCAACAGGGCCGGAACCCAGAATGCGGGTATCCAGTAGGCTGGGCCCATATACGCCGATGCACCATAGATTGTAGCCAGTGTTATCGCGACAAGCAGGTCCAGCGTTCCTTCCACATTGAAAATCCATACGAGCAGCCGAGCAGCGCGTATGTTTCGATGTACAGCCGGAATCGCGGCCAGAGCAAGGAAAGCGGCAAGCAAGTCTCCGAATGCAGCCGGATAGGCAAATTGCGGAGGGATCCCAGCGTACGTGGCTCCTGGAGCGAGGAACATTAACCCCAGGTGTCGAAACGAATGTAGCAAAAGAATCGGTAGAAGAACGGCCTTGGGCCCAAGTTCTGAAAGCTTCGGGAAAACGTAGATCTTGGCGGCAACCCAGAAAACAAAAGTACTAAACAGAAGATTGACTGTGAGAATATTCATCAAGCTGCCTCTGCTACTCTATTCACTCTTGGAGATCACTGCACCGGGTTGTCATGCCCTTGCTCGGAATAGACCGAGCTTTCTCAATCACGCTTTCCTAACGCCACTAGTTGTTAGCTAACCGGGCGCATTTATGCTTCGCTCTCGACCAACCATGCTCCTGCTGTAATCGCCGCCGTAAGCGCGACACCGTAGACGATCAGGCCCAGGGCGAGCGCCACGAACAACCAGTTGAGTGAGCCGGTCAGGCGAAGCGCAAGCCAGCCACCACCGATCGCGACCATGACGCGGAGGAATTCGGTCAACAGAGGCCATAAAAGTCGCGCGGCGACAGGAGAGCTTGCGTTAGCCCGATCGTGCCGAAGAAGTTAGTGTAAACGTTTTCCGCAGGTTTGCAGAGTTCGCTCGGCTTCAGAGTCACACCAAGCGCGATTTCGGTGTTGTTGACGAGAATGTCACGGCACCAACGTCAGAATCCTGCGAACCAGACCGCACAACATCCGGAAAACGGCCTGAACCATTTCGATATCGAGTGACAGAAGATCATGAAATTCCTGGCCGTTAAGCTTGAGGGCGCGGACCTGATCAACCGCTTTTGCGGTTACAGCACGAGGGTGAAAATCAAGCACCTCTAGGGTCCCAAAGGCTTCTTTTTCCTTGATCTCACGAAGGGTATTGCCATTTTTCTCAATAAACACCCGACCACTTAAGAGCAGATAGAAGGCGTCTCCAAGTTCTCCCTCTTTAAAGATGGTTTCTCCCGGTTCGAAATGAACCTCTTCGGTTAATCCTGCGATGCGACCGAGCTGCTCTACGGTGGCATGCTCAAAGATATCCACGGATTTGAGAAAGATGACCTTTTCGATTGTCGATAGATTGTTTTCTGTAGGCAAACTAGATCCTTGACATCACAAGCGCGGCGGTTTCCTTGAGCACAGGATCCTTGGAATTGAGATACTGCTGGAGCTCCCCCCGGAACTCTCGAAGTCCTCTCAAGCCGATCTCCCAGAAAGTGGCCGCTTTCACCCAGACGTCATCCTGTTTCAATAGCTCCTGCAAGGCCGTCTCTCTATCAAAACTCCTTAGTCCCAATATCGCAAGAAACTTTTGAAAACGCTCGGCGGCGGGGGCATCGTCAAACAGAGGGAAGACGTGACGCTTGACATCTCCGGTAAGTAAGTTGTCGAGAAACTCGATGGCTTGGGCCTGTTTGGCCCGACTGCCGCTGTGCAGTGCGGCGGTGGCGTTTCCAATATCCTCGGGAGGATAGATCAGGGAAAGCAGTCGCAGTACCCTTTCCTTTTCCCTCTCCATATTTTCAAGCAACGCTTGATGGAGCAGCCAACCGTCATTCATCGAGCGATCATTCCCATCACCGAAAAGTCCAAAAAAAGTCAAGAATCGTCGGTAATAGCGCCTAGCTTCCGAGACAATAGCCATCTCTATGACATGTCGGTCTATGGGCAAATTCCGCAAGTGTCGGGCCATCTCTTCGAGGCCGAGAATTATTTTGTAGCGGAGAGAACCGTCTTCCTGGTTGAGTCCGCTGAGCAGCGCACCCATTGCGTCAGGAGACTCGATTTTGCTCAACGTCCGGGGAATACTGAGTCGGATATCACGAGAGGTGTTGGAATCCAGGAGCGCCTCCCTCAAAGTTTCGACCGCAACCTCACCATATTCGATCAAGGCCTGGCGCGCCCAACTCTTTGTCTTAGGACAGCAGAGCCGCATGATAATATCTCCCAGAAGTGTCGGCTCCTTTCTCTTGCCGGCAGCAGCTAACGCCTCCCGGATGACCGGGATGGAGGGGTCGTCCCGGATCAATTTGCTTAGGTACCCGGTAAATTCAGGGTCGTCAACCTCGCCCATGAGGCGGGCAGCCTCTGTCCGAGCGGCGGCTCCATCGGTTCCTGGGTTTGCTATCATCTTACGGAAGGTAGCCAGAGCGACTTCGCGGATCTCCGCGTCTCCATGGTGCAGCAGACACTCGATCGCCGATCTCTGGACTCGTGGATCAGGGCTTTCCAGGTAAGGCCGCATAAGGGGAATCGCATCTTCCTTACGGATGGCGCAGACCACGTTAATCGCTTCCGCCTGGACTTCTCGATTTTCGTCCTCGAGCAATCGCACTATTTCATTCAATTTTTCGGGCTCCGTGCTCGCGGCGAAAAGTTTCAACGATCGACCCCGGACTAGAGCCGAAGGGTGCTGTAGGAGGCTCAGGGGAAGACGCGGAGCGATGACTTCGGGATCCATGTTTTCTGCCAAGTCAAGCCCGAACAACAGAGCCCGCTCGTCTTCTTTCTGCAAGTTTTGCAGCACTGCTTCGATGGTTTGCTTGTCGGCATAGTTAATCTCTCCTCCCTCCCACGTAATGGCCCGTGCTTCCAGTCCGGTCCGCAATGCCTGAAGGTAACCGCTGCGCAGAACAAAAATAAACATCGCCCAGACGGTGATGACGCCGAGAGAAAAATAGGCGAGAAGAGCGGGGTCTGACTGCATCATAAAGAGAGCGTAAAAGAGCACGATCAGCCCGGCGGCACCGTCTCCCAACCGTTGCAACACAACATCAAGGAAGGTCTTGACCCGTCTTTTTATAGTAGCAGAAAGAGGAAGATAGAGTATTTCCATGCCGCTCTGGTTCACACTTGACCGCAAAACTACATCAGTCAGTCGCGTCGCTGTCGTGGAGAAGAGTCCCGGCCAGACCAAAATACCCAGAGATCCCGCGAACAGACCCACAGGGAGAAGGAGGAGACTCGGCATCAAGCCGAAGGCGGTTAGAAGCCTTCGAGTTAACACAACCTGGCAAAAGAAAGTAATAATGGCGACCCAGGCATAATAGGAACCGAAAAAGGTTGTCAGCTCATCTTGAGAGGGATAGGCCGTCTTTGCCGCGGCCTTGAACTGGAAATCGATCAGAGTCGAGACTGCCACCGAGACAAAGATAGCGCCGGCAATCAACTGGAGATATCGGGAGGCTAGGATCGAGCCAAGCGCGCCAGTTTGTTGGATAGCCTTCGTTTCTCTCGACGTCGGGATTTCCTTCACCGCTGCGGTTTGGAGCTCACTCAGTTCGTTGCCCGCCAACCAAACCACTCCAAAAGCACCGGCAAACAGTGCTCCGATCAGCCAAAAGAGCTCGTTGGTTCCCATAAACAGGTTAACCGCCCATCCGCTCCCAAAGCCACCCAGGATACCTCCGAGTGAGCCGCCGGCGTTGAAAACGCCGAACAGGCGTTTCGCCTCGCGTGAAGTGAAGATCAAGCCGGCAAACGTCCAAAATTGGGCTACGGCGAGAACACCGACGATTGCGGACCAGATGTAAAAGGCGTATATCGCCCAGGCAAAATTAAAAACGACGATAAGAAACCAGAACATGAGCACATTGGAGATAATGAACGCATTCGAACCTAGCATGAGCCGATACAGTGGCAGCCTTACAGTATAGCGCGTGTAAACAGCTATAAGGACTCCCGCAAGAAGCGCGGCCAAAAGGTAAACGTAGGGCAGATGGCTGATGGGAAAGCGGCTGAGAAAGAGAGAGTCTCTTACAACTTTGATGACGTTATTGGCGGCGAGCAGGAAAAAAAGAAGGGAGGCCATCATGCCGACACGCCGGGCCTCGCCGGATCGGATGTCAAGAAAGCGTGACAAAATATTGGCCAGAGAAAGGTGATTCACGAAATTAATTGGATCGCTATTTTAAAGACGAAGCATTTTCTGCGACCGCTTTCTCACGATCGCGACGAGCCTCATATGCCTTCAGATGCCTATAGGCCAGTTGCAGCAGAGAGCGGTCAGCGTTTGGCACATGGCTGCCACGGCGAAGGAGGTCGCCGAGTATGTGATCCGCTTCGATCCGAGCGCGGCGCTCCATATCACGTAGCATTGATGCGGTAAGGGGTGATCCCGCCGCAGTCACGGTCCTGCGCGTTCGTTCAAGAAATTCGGGTCGCGGCGTAAAACCCTCCCCGGCAGCAATAGACCGGCACTCCTCCAGAAGCTCGAGTGCCAGAGGGGCTCCGCCAGACGCCACAACGTCTCCAATCGCGGCACGCATGAGGCAGGTGCTGCCAGCCAGAGTGGCGAGGAACACCCACTTCTCCCACATTTCGAGGAGGATCTCGGTGCTCGCTTTAACGTCGAATCGCACGTGCTGCATCAGCCTCGCGATGGCTCTGACCCGATCAGACATTGTGCCATCCCGCTCGCCAAATGACAGCTCATGCGTGTCGTTGTGGTGAACGATCTCATGTTTCTCGTTGAGGGTTACGGAGATGAGGCATTGGCCACCGAGCAAGCGAGCCGCCCCAAACCGTTCATCCAAGATGTTCAGGTGCCGCATGCCGTTGAGAAGCGGCAGGATTACCGTGTCCGGCCCAACTGCCGGCCCGAAGGACGTAATCGCGCCTTCCAGGTCATAGGCCTTGCAGCTGAGCAGCACCAGATCGAAGGTCTCACGGAGGTTTTCAGCCAGAATGGTCGGTGGCTTGGAAAGAGTCGCAGCGCCGAAGCGGCTCCGAATGGTTACACCCGAGCTGGCCAATTCGGCGGCGCGCCGAGGGCGAACAAGGAAGGTCACATCCCGATTTGCCTCCAGTAATCTGCCGCCAAAATAGCCGCCGATCGCGCCGGCGCCGACGACGAGAATTCTCATTACTGTTTCCCTCCCTTCGCATCTTTGTCATCAAAGCTTACCACGCGCATTTATGGATCGCTCTCGACCAAACCACGCTCCTGATATGATCGCCGCCGTGAGCGCGACGCCATAGACGATCAGGCCGAAGGCGAGCGCCGCGAACAGCCAGTTGAGCGAACCGGTCAGGCGGAGCGCAAGCCAGCCACCACCGATCGCAACGATGACGCGGAGGAATCCGGTCAACAGGGGCCATAAAAGTCGCGCGGCGCCCTGGGATGCAAAATAGAGCGCCATGCCCAGGCCAAAGAATCCATACGTCGGTCCGACGATCCGCAGGTAAGCGCTGCCCGTCTCGATCACGCCCGGATCGGGACTGAATAGCGCGAGCCACGCCTGTGGCCAGAACGCGGCGATGAGCCCGAGCGTCTCGCTGACCGCGAAGGCGATGGCGCCGCCGATCAGCGCGATGCGCAGCGCTCTTTGTTTTTGGCCGGCGCCGATATTGGTGCCGACTAAAGCTACCAGCGGCGCGCCCAAGCCGAAGATCACCGGTATCAGTAGATATTCCGTTAGTTCCGGAGGTGCCGGCGACCAACGCTGTGGCGAGCGCCACGGTCAAGTTTGTCTGCAACGAGGTGACTGCGGCGACCGCGCCCACAGCTAAAATGTCGCGAAAGAGCGGCCAACGAAGACGCGTCAGACGGAAGCGCGCCACGTTGCGTCCTGAAAGAATGTACCAGAGAAGAACCGCGGTTCCCGCCGCATAAAAGAGGACAAGTGCCAAGCCCGCTCCGGCCACACCGAGCTCTGGGAAAGGACCAACGCCGAAAATCAGACAAGGTGAAAGCGGCACGAGAACAATCACGCCCGCGCCGATTACCACGGACGGCACCAGCATGTTGCCGGTGCCACGGATCACGCTCGCGAGCGCGTTCATGAACCAGAGTAAAACATTGCCTGCGAATACGACGTTGGAGTAGCTGAGCGCGGTCTGTAGTTCGCCGTCTGTCCCACCCAAAGCGCGGTATATCGTCGGTCCAAATACGAGCATGACAATCGAGAAGAAAGCGCCCAGAGCAACGTTGACGACGACTGCATGCAGTACCAGCGCGTCCGCCTCCTTGCGGCGCCCGGCCCCCAATGCCCGCGCCACCGCGGAAGAGATACCACCGCCCATGGCTCCGGCGGAAACCATCTGCATCAACATGACGACGGGAAATACCAACGCCATGCCGGCCAACGCATCGGTGCCGAGATGCGAGACCCACCAGGTTTCGATCAGCCCCGTAGACGCTTGGGCCAGCATGACCAGGATATTGGGCCAAGCAAGACGCAGCAATGTAGGAACGATGGCTCCGCGCAGTAGCTCGCTGGTGCGTGAGGGAGCGGCGACTACCGCCTGGCGTCTTGTTGCGGTAATCATGACGCCCTTCACTTTCTGCCGCGCACCGGTGTCGACGAGCGCTGTGCGGCGAATGGTTTCTTCTGAGCGACCATTGCGTAGCGGCGGCGTGTGCGCTCGCTGGCGGCAGGGCCGGCGGTAAACACAAAGTCGGGCTCGTTGAGCGGTCTTCCGCTCCGCCGATCGACTAGCACGGGATCTGCCGCCCTCCGAGTCTTTTTGTCGACGAGCATTACGCTCGCGCCCTCGGGAGCGAAGTGTCGATTGCCCCAGGCGAACATCGCCACGATGACCGGGCGAAAATCGCGGCCCATCTCGGTCAGAATATATTCATAGCGCGGCGGCCGTTCGCTGTAGCGGCGGCGCCGTAAAAGACCGGCGTCAACTAAGGCGCTCAAACGGCGGGTCAACATGTTAGGCGCGATGTTCAGGCTCTTCTGGAATTGGTCAAAACGCGTAAACCCGTGCAACGCGTCGCGAATAATAAGGATACTCCACCACTCGCCGACGCGCTCGAGGCTGCGAGCAATGGGACAGGGCATCTTACCGAAGCTTTTGCGTTGCATATAGAAGATGTATACTGGTAGCTATCATGATGCAAGTAACACGCCAAAGAATTCCTGCCGGAGAGGCTTGCTGTTTTGCGCCGAAACCTCGGCACGCTGCCAATTAGCAGTCACGGCGCTTCGTCACAATCCTCTCAGCCGAAAGCGCGGCAATCCACAACTCCGCTGAAGGTCGTTACTTTAAGGCGCCTTTCGCTCTCAACGCGGTTTGGCATCGGCTTTGCCCAATCTATCGGAGGAAAGAAACAGAAAGGAGATGAAACGTGATGAGGATCACGACATCATTTTTGGCAGCTCTACTGCTATTTGGAAGTCTCGGAGCAGGCAGCAGTTTTGCCGCTGCGGAGGGTGTGATCTCCAACACAGCGCTCGTTCCAGGTAGTAACTGTCATCTGACGTTAAGTGCGATTCGCGAGGACACTTTATCTTCGGATCCTCCGGTGCTTAAGGATCCTAACGAAGGCGACATCATCGATTTCTATGGGTTGTGCGATATAGAACCGCTTGGAGAAGATCAAGTCCACCAGCAGAGCCTGCAACACCAGCATCGCTGGCAGCGGAATTACAATGACTGAGAACCACTGGAACGGTGCAAGGGAGGCCAACTCTTCTCCCCAAAACCGTATTCAAGAGAGCAGGGTTGCAAGGCGTAAGGTGGTGTCAAATGGTCGATACAAGCCTAACAGGAATGAGATGTCGCGCCACGAGAGAGATTAGGAGTTATCAAGGACTTGTCAGGAGATACAGCGAGGGCTTCATCCAGTACAACATGGATAACTTAGGACGCCATCTCATAAGCGTGCAATGGGATAACGGTGTGAACGATTATGTATATCCCACCGAGATCGAAATTCTGGACCAAGGAGACGAGTCTGCTTTCAACGTTGTTAACTAAAATACAAGCGGGAGCCCGCTTGAATGCGACCGGTGCTGGCTGTATGCGCGGCTTGCCGACAAGGCTCGGAACCTGGGAATCACTGTTGAGCCTCTGAGTCAGAAGTGAAGCCGTGTTGAAAATCACCACTCGAACCGATGCGACAAGGACAATCTTCGAGCTTGAAGGGAGGCTTGCAGGTGCTTGGGTTCAAGAACTGGAAGACTCTTGGCGAAAGGCCGCTAACTCTGACCGACCCGTTAGAGTCATGGTATGCGCGGTGACATTTATTGATGATAAAGGAAAGGCTCTTTTGACAGAGATGCATCAGCATGGAGCTCAGCTTGTGGCAGAAGGGTGCATGAATACCGCCATCGTAGAAGAGATCACGCAAGGAGGACGACGATGAGTGAATATGTCAGAGAAGTGAACGAACGCGATTTCGATCAAGTTGTGTTGAAATCAAAGACGCCGGTGCTGGTGGACTTTTGGGCGGAATGGTGCGGACCGTGCCGCACGCTTGCGCCAATCGTTGAAGCAATCGCCGAGCAGTATGGGGACGCTGCGCGGGTCTACAAGTTAAACGTGGATGACAGTCCAGCCGTTGCGCAACGTTACGGCATTCACGCAATACCGACTTTAATTCTTTTGCAGGATGGAGCGGAGAAGGACCGAATTCTCGGTCTGGCGAGCCAGGAAGAGATCTCATCCATGATTGATCGGTACATCCGCGCGGCTTTGAATTAGATGTTGGGAGTAAAGTGGCAACGATGAGGCGTCGCGCAACCATCCGGCCCGATCGCTACCGACTGGTCTAACGCTTGGCCCCGTCGCCGAGCGGTGACGATGGCCCATGAGCTTTATCTGAGAGGACTCAATGATTTTCTCAACGTTCTCGATACGCAGCGCACGCTTTATAGCACAGAGAGCGATCTCACTCAGAGCCAGGCGACGATGGCGTCGAATCTCGTGGCTTTGTACAAAGCCCTCGGTGGCGGCTGGGAATCGCCTTAAAGTGCACTGTTAGTGGATCGGTTAATGAACGGTTAAAATTAAAGGAGGAAGGACTATGGCAATTGAACTTTATTGGGGCAGCGGCAGTCCATTCGCTTGGCGGGTTATGCTGACATTGGAAGTGAAGGGGCTGGCGTATGAATCGAAACTCTTGGAATCTTCCAAAGGCGAATACAAGACGCCGGCCTATCTCCGGCTCAACCCACGCGGCAAAGTCCCCACTCTCAAAGATGGGGATTTCGTCCTCTATGAGTCGCTGGCGATTATGAGTTATCTCGATCGCAAATACCCCGATCCGCCGCTCTTCGGCAAAACTGCCGAGGAAACGGGTTTGATTTGGCGCGCGCTCGCTGAATGTGAATCCTATGTCGTGAGTGCCAATGACAAAGTCGTTCGCCCGATCTTCTTTGGTAAAGGATTGGACAAAATCGAAGAGATCCGACAGGCCGCGCAAACGCTTCGCCAGGAGTTCAACACGATCGACGAACGTTTCGCTGATTCGCATTGGTTAGTTGGCGATAAGATTTCCGCAGCGGATATCGGCACCTTTCCATTGGTCCAACTTATCTTGCGCGCTGCATCCAAAGAAGCCGCCCAGCCGTTCAATTTAGGTATGCTCCCGCTTGCGCAAACCTTTCCCAACGTCGCTCGATGGGTGCAGCGCATCGAAGCGTTGCCGAATTACCAGCGAACTTACCCGCCGCATTGGAGACAGTAGAATCGTTAACGTTGAAATGGACACGATATGAGCGAGACGTTTGTCCTGATTCATGGGTCGTGGCATGGCGGATGGGCTCGGCAGGCTGTGATTTGCAACCTTTCAGCGAAGGGACATCATGCACATGCGCCGACGCTTGCCGGTCACGGTCTAGGAGTGATTCGGGCGGGCATTACGCATCAGGACTGTGTCGATACCGTTGCCACTTACATTCAACAGCACGGCCTTAAGGACATCATTCTAGTGGGCCATAGTTTTGGGGGAACGGTCGTTCAGAAGGTAGCGGAACAGCTCCCCGACAGGATCAGGCGGACTGTTGCGTGTTCGATAATTTGCCAGCCGAGTACGTCGCGCTGTTCAATGATTTGGCCGGAGCGAGTTCGGACAACACAATGTTGATCCCCTGGGAGATCTGGCGTGACAATTTCATCCAGGACGCACCGGAATCCGTGGCCCGATCGATCTGGGAACAGCTGTCGCCAGAGCCTAACCAGGTCAATTTGGACAAGCTAGATCTGAAGCGGTTTTATTCGCTCGCTGTTCCCAAGAGCGTCATCTATTGCCGCCACGACAAGGCGTTGCCGGCAGGCTATTTTCATCCCCGAATGTCGTCGCGCCTTGGAGCATTCAAACTCCTTGCGATGGACGGGAGCCACGAGGTCATGTTTACGCGCCCGGCCGAGTTAGCAGACGAGATTATCGAAGCAAGCTCGGGAAGCTCGCAGGAGTCAAAACGGTGAATATCGTCCGCTCCACCGGGAGGAGGTCGCCGAACAGGTACGGCAGTGGGGCGGTGACCGTGTAGTTCTTCAAGGTGACAAGCTACACAAGGATATTGAGGAAGCCCTCGACGAGAAGAAACTTAGCCTCGTCCCCGACACCGCGGGCGGAACTCCCGTAGGCGGGTTGGCCAAATCGTTCAAAACTGGTGGTCCTATTGTGGTCTACGCCGCGCGTCCGTCGCGACGGCTGACGACCGTGTAGCGGCGGCGTGTGCGCTCGCTGGCGGCAGGGCCGGCGGCAAACACAAAGTCGCGCTCGTTGAGCGGTCTACCGCTTCGCTGATCGACCAACACCGGATCTGCCGTCCTCCGAGTCTTCTTGTCGATTGCCCCAGACGGTTATCGTGATAAGGACTGGACGAAAATCGCGACCCTTTTCCGTCAGAATGTATTTGTAGCGTGGCGGCCGTTTGCTGTAGCGGCGGCGTTCTAAAAGACCGGCATCGACCAAGGCGCTCAAACGGCGCGTCAGCATGTTGGGCGCGATGTTCAGGCTCTTCTGGAATTCGTCAAAGCGGGTGAAGCCGTGTAAGGCATCGCGAATAATCAGAATGCTCCACCACTCGCCGACCCGCTCGAGGCTGCGAGCAATAGGACAGGGCATCTTGCCGAAGCTTGTGCGTTGCATATAGAGAACCCCACACTAGTAACTATCGTCATGCAAGTTACGTGCAAGAGAATTTGTGCCGGAGCTGACGCAGCCGAATAACTTCCCTTTCGAGCGTACTCCGATATGGTTCAGCCTACCGTGTAACCTTTGGAGCGCTACAGCTGAAACCTTGCGCCAGCCGTATTAACTATCATGATGCAAGTAACATTGGCTGAATTGGAGCCGACATTTCGTCAGGTGCCGATACATAGGCAAAACATCTCGTCACATCCGCCGCTGGCCGAGCTGCGACATTTGGAATGATCCTTATAGTTTCAAAGATTGGAGGTATCGAATCGCAACTGGCACAGCCGTTGCTCTGACTGCTTCACATATTGCGAAATCTGCAACGAGCATGTTCACAAAAACGAGACTGTAAATCACAGAAGGAGAAACGGCATGAACCTGGAACAAATGAACAACGAAGTCAACGCATCCGAGACGCGTCGCCCAAAACAAGGCGACCGACCATTTTAGAGATTGTTGTGCCGAGCGCGCGCTTGCGTATCACAAAAAGCTATTGCATCGCGATCATGAAAGACCAGATAACGTCGAGCAAATAGGTGCAACTCAAATCAGGAGAGAAGATCATGAGCAACTCATCGTCAAAGGGCACAGCCCTCATCACCGGCGCCTCTCGGGGCATCGGAGGTGTCTATGCAGATCGTCTCGCAAAACGGGGATACGATCTCATTCTTGTGGCACGCAGCGAGAAGCCACTCAAGGCGTCGGCTGCGAGCCTCTCCAGCGCGAGCGGACGGCTTATCACTCCCATCGTGGCGGACATCAACAACAAGCTGGATCTCGCGAAAGTCGAGACAAAGCTGAAGGACGATCCGGGCATCACCATGCTCGTTAACAATGCCGGCTTCGCTTCCGTCGCGCCGCTGCTTGATGCCGACATCGAGAGGATGGAAGAAATGATTGCTCTTAACACCATCGCCCTCACTCGCCTTACCTACGCCGCCGCTCCTGCGTTCGTCAAGCGTGGCACAGGCACGATCATCAACATCGGCTCCGCCGCGGGCATCTCGGTGGAGGCGATGAACGGCGTGTACGGGGCGTCCAAAGCATATGTCCTTGCCTTCAGTCTTTCGCTGCAGCACGAACTCACCAGCAAAGGCATTCGCGTCCAAGTGGTGTTACCCGGTAGGACCGCGACCGACGGCTGGGACGTCGCCGGCCTCTCATGGCAACAGCAACCCCCGTCGATCGTCATGCCGGTGGAAGACATGGTCGATGCAGCGCTGGTCGGCCTCGATCAGGGCTGAGGCCGCACGCCGCTCCATGTTGCCACAGTTCGGCACTTCCGTCCCCGCGCCCCGCTACAGAAGCGCGAAGGTCGGCATAACTGGCTCTAATGCCAGGGTTTTTCGGAACGCGTCCGCACCATCAGTCTTGGATTAGAGATAAGCGCGCCGGGAATACAACACTCGCTCGCATGTCTTATACGCGAGGGGGGTGTGCTGTAGTCGATAGAGATGCAAGAAAACAGAAAGAGGAGTGGCAAAAATGACCACAACGGAAACAAGAAATGAATTAGGGACCACGGTAGCGAAAGACTTGCGCACGGTAATGCAAGGGAAGATCGCAATTGGAGGTGAGGCTTCCTACGAGGGGGCCCCCGTGAAAGCGCTGGATTACGACTTTAATCTAAGCAAGCTGGAACGCGTGATGTCCGGGGCCGGTAAAGTTGCCGCGCTCGGTCATGAGCTCGAACGGCGTGGGCTGAAGCGCACGATTGTGGTGACTGGGAAGACTTTGGGCGGGTCGGCGCTGCTTGAAAAAGTGACGGGAGCCGCAGGCGCGCGGTGCGTTGCAGTGTTCAAAGGCGCGCGGCAACACGTGCCACGGAGCAGCGTGCATGAATTGCAGGCGCTGATCGAACGAGAGAACGCCGATTCGCTGATCGGTTTTGGTGGCGGCAGCCCGATCGATACTTGCAAAGTAGCGAGCCATCCTTTTCTCGAAAAGCGCGAGATCATTCAGATTGCGATCCCGACGGCGTTATCCGCGGCCGAATACACGTATGGCGGCGGCGTGACGGACGAGAAGACGCTCGTCAAATCGGTCGTTTCCGATCCGCGGCTGCAGCCGAGGACAGTGATCAACGATCCGGAGCTTACGCTCGAGACTCCGGAGTGGCTTTGGGTGGCGACAGGGATGCGCGCGCTCGATCACGCGATCGAGACAATCTACGCGAAGAGGCATCATTCATTGAGTGACGCATTGGGTGCGAAAGCGATCTCGCTGCTGGTGGAGCATCTCAAACCGTCGATCGAGACGAGCACGGCGGAGCAACTCGCGCATCGCGGGGAATGTCAATTCGCGGCGTGGTTTTCGATTTTTGGATCGATGAACACGCGCTTCGGAATTTCACATCTGCTGGGGCATCAGATTGGGCCGAGATGGAACATCGCGCATGGGATTACGTCGTGCATTACCCTGCCCCACGCTATGCGGTTCATGGCGGGAATCGCGCCTGAGCGATTTGGGCCTATCGCCGAGGGATTTGGCATTCCGTTCGATCGGGCGAACCCAAAGGCGAGCGCGCTCGCGTGCGCGGATCGCACCGCACAGTTCATTGCGAGCTTCGACGTGCCGCATAGTCTGAAAGATGTTGGCGTTTCGCGAAACGAAATTCAGCAGATCGTGCCGGCAGTCTTACACGAGGTTAAGGAACGGGCGGTGGTTGATAAGCCGATCACGGAGGCTGAGGTTGTCGCGCTGCTGGAAGCGTCGTACTAACTACCAACAAAACTTTAAAGAGTGAAGAGGCTTGGGGTCGCATCTTGACCTTTGTACTTAACGATCGCGCGAGGAAAACCGCTACTCGATGGACATCGGCGGCGGATGGCGCCTCGATCATCCTGAATGCGTCCGTCGCGGGCAGTA
>VBKE01000505.1 GCA_005879605.1 Deltaproteobacteria bacterium | reverse complement strand
TTCGGTTCTCCGTCGTTGGAATATTCGGAGAGTTTTCGCGCCCGCCCCTACAGCAAAAGGTTCGTGCGCCACCTGGAGGGCTGGTATGCGCAGAGCCACCCCGAGGAGGACTTTGCCGAGACCCTTGCCATCTGGCTTACGCCCGGGGTGGATTGGAAGCGCCAGTATCAAGACTGGAAAGCTTTGTCCAAGCTCGAATACGTCGACCAGCTAATGAGCAGGCTCGCCGGCAAACCGCCTCTGGTATTTTCAAAAGCGAGAATGAGCGAGGCTTCCCGGCTTCGTTCACGTCTCGAGGCGTATTATAAGCGGCGCCGTCGGCTCTATGCGCAAGACTTTCCCGATTTCTTTGATGCCGACTTGAAAAGACTCTTCACCGATGCGTCGGCAGCACCTAACAATGAACGCGCCGCGGTTTTTTTGAGACGGTCCAGCAAGATGATCTTGAACGCAGTCTCCACTTGGACGGGCGAGCCGAAGTTCACACTCAATCGACTACTGCGTGCGCTGACGGAACGTTGCGCGGATTTGGATCTTCGACTCAGAGCGGAATCGGCCGGTGTTGAAGTCAGCGCCTATCTGGCAACCTTAGCGTCTCACTACCGATTGACCGGTAAGTTCAAGGATACCTAAGGCGAGATGGCGACGGCGAAACGCAAGTACAAAGTATTGGTGCTGTTCGACACCGCCGGGACGCCTCCGCCGGATCAAGACTTCAGCGCCGAACTGAAAACCGACGACTGGGCAGCCGAAGCCCACGTCATCGGGGCGCTCAGGAAGCTCGGGCACGAGGTGCGAACGATCGGCGTTTGGGACGAACCGGGCATGATCATCGACGAGATCAAGAACTACCCGCCCGATGTCGTCTTCAATCTCACTGAGCATTTTAACGAAGTGTCGGCTTACGACCGCAACGTCGCAGGCCTGCTCGAAATGATGGACGTGCCCTACACGGGATCGAGTCCCACGGGGCTGACGCTGTGCAAAAATAAAGGCATGGCGAAGGAGCTGCTGGCCTATCACAAGATTCGCGTGCCGAACTTTGCTATTTTGTCGCCGGGATCGGCCATTAAAAGACCGAAGCGATTGAAATTCCCGCTGTTCATCAAACCGCTCAGGGAAGAAGGTTCCGTTGGCATTTCCCAGGGCTCTTTCGTCGAGACCGATGAAGCTTTCGAGGAGCGCGTTCAATTCATTCACGAGCGCATGAACCAGGAAGCGCTGGCTGAAGAGTATATCGAGGGACGGGAGCTCTACGTCAGCATCTTGGGTAATGACCGATTGCGCGTCTTTCCCTTCCGTGAAGTGATATTTGGCGAAATTCCCGAAGGACAACCGAAGTTCTCCACGTTTAAAGCCAAGTGGGACGACGCCTACAGGAAACGCTGGGGGATCCAGAATATTTTTGCCAACCCTCTGCCTGATGGCACGAGTCAACGCATCGCAAAGATCTGCAGGGCGGTTTATCGCGCCCTGCGCATTCACGGCTACGGTCGAATCGATCTGCGCGTCACGCCGGAAGGTGAAATTGTGATTTTAGAGGCGAACCCGAATCCGAACCTCGAGCGCGAGGATGAATTTGCCCAGTCGGCTATGAAAGCGGGATTAAGCTATCCCAGAATGATTCAACGCATATTAACACTGGCGTTGACGGCAACCCATTAGCCTGGCTTATTGGTGGACGAGGCAAAGCTGCGGCATGCGGCAGAAGATTGCCAACTGGAGTATTGGAGTAATGGAAGATTGACCCATGATCAAGAACTCAATCCTCCTTTCTATGCTCTTTGTTTTCCTTTCAATCGTTGCGGAATTCGGGATTACGAAATTACCGGCTGTGGCGGATGAGGCGCCGCGCGTTTTCGTTTTGGATTTCAAGAACCTCGTGGAGGCCAAGAATCGCGTAAAATCAGGCGACCCATCTGCTCTTCCCGCTTCCAGGAAACTGCTGCGCGATGCCGATCACGCCCTCGACGGTGGAACCTTTTCTGTGGTCGACAAGGAACTCGTCCCTCCCGGCGGCGACAAGCACGATTACATGAGCCTCGGCCCTTACTGGTGGCCGAACCCAAATACCGCGAACGGCCTGCCCTACGTCCTGCGTGATGGTGAGTTCAACCCCGAACGCGACAACACGTCAGACAGGAAGTTGCTCGACAACATGGTGCAACGGGTCAAAACTCTTGCCCTCGGCTACTTCTTCACTGGTCGCGACGCCTACGCAGCACAGGCGGCAAAGCTTCTGCGTGTCTGGTTCGTAGATGGAGCTACGAAGATGAATCCGCATCTTAAGTATGCGCAGGTGATTCCAGGACGTAATAACGTTCGAGGCACCGGCATCATCGATACTCACGATCTACCTGAGCTCGTCGATTCAGTCGGGCTTCTCACCGGCTCCAAGGCCTGGAACGAAAAAGATCAAAAGGATTTGCAGAATTGGTTCGATGCCTATCTCGCGTGGTTAGTCGAAAGCCCGGAAGGCCGGGCTGAAGCGAGGGCGCAAAACAATCATGGGAGCTTGCAACGACAGCTCTAAAGGACTTTTCCGCTAAACGCATTGCCCAGCAGATCGAACCCGATGGACGACAACCTCGCGAGCTCCAACGCACCCAGGCATGGAGCTATTCCCTCTTTAATTTACAGGCACTCTTCGATGCCGCCTCCCTCGGAGACAGACTGGGACTCAACCTTTGGAACTTCAAGACGCAGGATGGACGGAGTATACGCAAAGCGCTGGACTGGCTTATCCCTTTCGCGATCGGCGAGAAGAAATGGGCTTACCAGCAAATATCCGGCTGGCAACCGGAAAAACTTGCGCCGCTACTCAGGCAAGCCACGTTGCGGCTCGGCGATCCATCGTACACCGCGGCGCTCAGCAAATTGTCCGGTCGGGTTCCGGACGGTAGGGAAAATCTACTTTACCCACTGGCAGAGACTTCCTCTTTGCCAAAGTAACCGCTCGAGAAACACGACGCTCGTTACACCGGCGACGCGGACGACGAGCTCCGCAAAGGAGACACTCATCGCCTTCACCGCGCGCGATAATCCCAAAGTCCGCGACGTAAAAGCCGAAGGGATCCTGGACGACGGCGTCATCCGCGAGCTGGATGAAAGTGTATTCATCAAGTGGTTCGGGCTGAAATAGGGTCTGGACTCAAAAACGGCTAACGTTTCGCGGTTGAGCGGCGTGCTTTTTGGGACCTCTTCAACCGCTTGCCAGACGGCTTACGCTGCCCATTTGGTTGAACGTATTTCAAATGAACAAAGGTTTGCGGACGATGGGCTGGCACTCCGTGTAGCATTCCTTCAACGCTGATGTCTTCATCGACATCAGGCCAGTGCACCCCCTGTCCATCTCCGATAAGCTCAAAGCGTGCCCGTTGTTTAGCCGTCGCTTCCGACAAGCGCCAAGACCACACGAGAGGCACACTCAAAACCCGTCCGTCCACTAGGTATGCGGTGATGGTGTCGGATGTAACCTTAACATCTTGAATCCTAGGCTCAGTGTTAGCCACAATGTTCATGCCATGCCTCCGTTATGGTATCGCAATGAAGTCCGATCATTCGCCGAATCGCGTTGAGCTCCCTGGCGGTAAAACCGTGATTGGCTGCCAGCTGGATCGGCTCAAGCCAGAACTTACACGTCCGGTGTTCCCGACGTACATGAACGTGAATCGGCTCATTGCAGTCGAAGCTATAGAAGAAGAACCGGTATGGTCCCGGGATATCCTTGATTCTCGGCATTCAATCGTTTGGAATCCTTTATTGAAAGCAATCACGACGTCTTGCAGAGTTTACTTTACCTTCGACGCTGACTTCAACCCAGCTATATAATCGATAAAGCTCAGTGGTTGGCGGAGCGTACATAGCCTTGACAGTCTCGTGGTCGGCGAATAGATTTGCCAGACAACGTGATTATTTCATCATCCAGTGTGAAGGAGTTTTTCATGAGTGCAAATCGAGCAAATGTTCCTGCATTCGATTCATCTGACCTCAAAGAACTCAAAGAAAAGCTAATCACCGCCTGCCATATTCTCGATCACGAGGGCGTGACTGACGGCTACGGTCACGTGAGCGTGCGCGTGCCGGGCGCGGATGCGTTTATCACCATCGCTAACGTCAGTCCGGGCTGCGTGACGATGGACCGGCTGATCATGCAAGATTTCGACGGCAATTACCTCGGCGGCGCGAAGACGCCGCCGAACGAGTGGCCGATTCATGCGTGCATTCTCAAAGCGCGCCCCGATGTCGAGAGCGTCGCTCATACCCACTCGAAGTGGAGCACGATTTTTAGCGTGCTGCCTATCAAGCTCAAACCCATGCACCACTATGGTAAATTTCTCTCCGCCGATGGCCCGCCGGTCTACCAAGGCATCGGACTGGTGCGCACGGTGGAACGCGGCAACGATCTCACCGCCGCCTTAGGTAACGGGCCGGTGGTTTTGATGCGCGCTCACGGCGATGCGGTGGTCGGCGCCAGCATTGAACAAGTCATTGAGCGCACGACTCGGCTCGCCATGCTCGGCGAGTGGAATCATCTTGCCCTGCTCCATGGAGAACCCAAATACTTAACTGCCGAAGAGCTGGAAGTGTATAATGCCGACCAGCGTTTTCCGATGCGCGGCTGGGAATATTACGTGAGCAGGCTGAACGGAAGAAAATAATAATCGGGGTAATGGAGTGTTGGAGTGCTGGAGTATTGTAAAACCCATTACTCCACCACTCCATTACTCCATCGCTCCAACCTAAAGACGCGAACCGTACATTAACTGATTCGAATACCAACGTTAGGAGGACAGTAACATGACGTCTGCAGAATTCGTGCAGCAACTGAAAAAAGACATTCAGGCGTTTCCGAAGATCCGCATCAAACACCCATTCTTGAAAGCGGTCTGTGCGGGCACCGCGACCATGGATCAAATTCGCGCCTGGGCGATCCAGGACTATCAGTTTCGCGCCGCTGTGCCGCGCATCGTGATGCTGCGCTATTTGGCCTGCACTGATCCGGAAATTGCTCGGAAACTTTGGGGCGTCGTCGAAGAAGAAACCCGCGGCTTGGATACCGGCAGCGCCGGCCATAATGAACTCGCGATCCGATTCGCCGAGTCCATCGGATTGACCCGTCAAGAGCTTGAAAATGCCGAGCTGCGCCCCTCCACAGCGGCTCATCTCTACTACGTCGAACTGATGCGCTGGGGCATGGCTTCATCAAACAATACAACATGAAGCCTGACGACGTCCGGTTCTTCACCGTCCATTCTGAAGCGGATGAGGAGCACAGCAGCCTCGCGGAAGAAATAGCCGAGCGCTATATCACGTCGCCGCAACTGCAGGAGCTCACGCGGACCCACACCTTCCGGCGCATGGAGCTGCTCTACGATATCTGGTCGATCGACGGATTCTAACAGAAACACGCTGGCTTTATGCCGAAGCTGACGTTAGCTTTCATCTCCGCCTTCAACGAGCGGGTCGAGCCTTTGATGGATGGAACTATTCAGCCAGAGGGCATCGAGTTGATTCCGACCTATTCCCATCCTGCGGAGACGTTCTGGAGGCAGCTCAAGTTTCACGAATTCGAAGTTGCAGAAATGTCGATGTCGTCGTTCTTGATCGCCCGCTCTCGGGGAGCCGACATGATCGCGCTGCCAGTGTTCCCGAGCCGTCGATTATTCCAGACCGAGCTTTCGATTCATGTGGACTCCGGCATCAAAGAACCGGGAGACCTCGTCGGCAAGCGTCTGGGCGTCGCCGAGTATCAACAGACGGCGGCTCTGTGGATACGAGGAATTTTGGAGCATGACTTTGGAGTATCGCAGTACAAGATCCACTGGTACATGGAAAGAAGCGAAGAAATGAGCCACGGCGGCGCCACCGGCTTTAAGCCGCCGGCCGGAATCTCGTTCAACCGCATCGCTCCCAACAAGAGCCTGGCGTCGTCATTAGTCAACCATGAGCTGGATATCGCGCACGTCGCCAGCCCTTGGGTGCTGCGGGACAATGCGCTAGATCGATCCAGCCACATACCAGGCAGCGGCGGAAATTGGGACAACGTTAAGCCGCTCCTTCCCGACCGCATGGCCGAGGGAGCGCGTTTTTTTAAGAAACACGGATTTCTCCCTGTTAACCATGCCTATATCATCCGCGGCGACATCTATCGGAAGCACCCGTGGACCGCCTTCAACTTGTACAACGCTTTCGTAAAAGCGAGGGAATACTTCCGAGGCAAGCTCCTGGACAAAATTCCCACGGCTCTCTTTTTTGGCCGAGAATACTTGGCGATGACGCAAGAAATGCTGGGCGACGATCCATTTCCTTACGGCATCAAAGCCAATGCAGCGATGCTCGACACGATCACCGAATATTCCTACGAGCAGGGGCTGACGCCGCGAAAGATGAAAATCGAGGAGTTGTTTGCCGAAAGCACTCTCGAACTGTAGCGTTGAACGAGAGAGTCTGTCTGAAAAGTCGCCGACACCCTTGCTTCGACGCGCTCAGGGGCGATCCGTTAAATATAAGGAATGGTATTCATTGACCGTTCGTGCTGAGCCGAGCCGAAGCACGCACCAGAGCTTTTTCACATAGCCTGACAACTCAAAGGACCAAAGAATGCCCAAACTGACTTTGAGCTTCATTTCCGCGTTCAACGAGCGGGTCGAGCCGCTCATGAACGGAACGATCGAGGCCGACGGCATCGAGTTGATCCCCACTTATTCCCATCCGTCCGAGACTTTTTGGCGCCAGCTCAAGTTTCAGGAATTCGAAGTGGCGGAAATGTCCATGTCTTCCTATCTCATCGCGCGCTCGCGGGGCGTGGATATGATTGCGATCCCGGTTTTTCCGAGCCGCCGGTTTTTTCACGCCGAGCTTTCCTATCACGCCGACTCCGGCGTCAAGCAACCAGGTGATCTTGTCGGCAAACGCATCGGCGTCGGCGAGTACCAGCAGACCGCCGCGCTATGGGCGCGCGGTGTTTTAGACCATGACTTCGGCGTGTCGC
>VBKE01000504.1 GCA_005879605.1 Deltaproteobacteria bacterium | reverse complement strand
CAAAGCGAAAGCTTATGCGCGGGAAAAACTACTGGAGCGGATCCCTGAGGCGCTATTTTTCGGGCCTGAATATCTAACCATGACGCAGCAGATTCTGGGCGACGACCCGTTTCCCTACGGCGTCAAAGCCAACGCGGCGATGCTCGATACGATCATTGGCTATTCCAACGAGCAAGGGCTTACGCCGCGAAAAATGAAAGTCGACGAGCTGTTCGCCGAAGAGACCCTCGACCTGTAGTCGCG
>VBKE01000018.1:559-72725 GCA_005879605.1 Deltaproteobacteria bacterium | reverse complement strand
CGGAGCGTATCGTGGGCGCGTTATGGGCTTTTACGGCCTCACGGCGGGAGGCCTGCGGGAATTGGGCGGCATGCAGGCGGGTTTTCTCGCCGAGTGGAGAAGGGCGCCGTTCGGCGTAGGAACCGGCGCGGTCATATTGGCCGTTTTCGGTTTTCTATTTCTGGGAGCGCGCATGAGAGAGCTGCCAAAAAAGCCAGTCTTGAGTAGAAACTGATCAGACGAGTTATTTTATGATCTCTGTGCACGAACCGGGCGCCGAGCAACTACAAATTCGAATCCGCTATCAGCTTGTCGTAAAACCGTATGCATTGTTCGTAATCTTTCATGGAGATGCGCTCGTCAATTCCGTGATATCTATTGGCGTCCTCGGCGCGTAAAGTGATCGGCAGAAAACGAAAAACATTCTTGGTAAGCTGGGCGTAGTGTCTCGAGTCCGTCGCCGCGACCAGCAATGATGGGGCGACAATGGGGGCTCCAATGGTTTGCCGAATGACTCGCTGGAGCAAACTGAAAGCTTTAGATTCACTGTCTGAAGTGGCTGATGGTTCCATCTGTACGGGTAAGAGAGTAATTGTTACCCGCGGGTCGTCGATTATCTTCCGCACCCGTTCGACAACAGAGGCGATCGTGTCCCCAGGCAAAAGCCGAAAATTAACAACTGCTCTCGCGTTTTTGGGTAGCACGTTTTCTTTTATGCCGGCCTGAAAGATCGTCGCCGCTTGAGTTGTCCGGATCATTGCCGCCGTCAATGGCGACTTTTCCAATTCCCTTTTGACGAATGGTTCGAATAACCAGAGATTGGCGAGAGCCATTTTCTTAGTCCATCCCAGTTCAGGTCCGATGAATTCGAAGAACCTTCTAGTCGGCTCCGATAATCGCGTCGGAAACGGTGTCTGTTCCAGTTTGTGTATCGCGCTGCTGAGAATGCCGATGGCCGTCCGTGCGGGCGGTATTGACGAATGCCCTCCGGTGCTCTCGACGGCGAGTTCCAGGGTGAGATAGCCTTTCTCCGCAATCCCGACTAAAGCGACAGGCCGGGAAACGCCGGGAATGATGCCGTCGGTGACATTCCCGCCTTCGTCGAGAACCCATTCGAGTTCCACTTTCCTGGAAGCCAAGAGCGCAGCGATCTTGGCAGCACCGTTTTGTCCGCCGATCTCTTCGTCATGGCCGAAGGCGAGGTAAACCGTTCGTCGAGGCGTAAATCCTTCCGCGAGTAAGTGCTCCACAGCCTCGAGAATTCCGAGGACGCTAACCTTGTCGTCCATGGCTCCGCGCCCCCAGACGTAACCGTCAGCAACGCGACCGGAGAAAGCTGGGTAGGTCCAGCTTCTTTGGCTTTTCGGATCGACCGGTACAACGTCCATGTGGCCCATTAACAGGATCGGCTTGAGTCGTTCGTCGGCTCCCTTCCACGTGTATAAAAGGCTGTAGCGGCCGACTGTTTCTTTCGACAGGCGTTTATTGACTCCCGGAAATGATTCGTCCAAGAACCTGTGAAAGGACTGAAACTCTCCGCCGGTCGAATTCGGGGTATCTTGACCGGATATCGTCCGGTATTGAATCGCCCTCGCAAGGCGACCAACGATCGACTGGGTATCGAGGCGGATCATTTTTTCGGGTGGGACTTCGATTTGTCGGGATACAAACCGGATCGTTCGAAAGGTCAACGCTCCGGTGAGCAAAAGGACGGTCCCTGATAAAATGAATAGGACTTTTTTCATTTTCAGTCTCTTGCAAACGACGGCGACTAGCGACAGGTGGTATCAATTTCTCGCGATAACGGCAAATTTGGGGTGTACGATAACCGGGCCTAGATTGACAAAAAACAGCTCCTTCGTTAGTTTCTCGATTATTGAAGCGAAGCAACAGGAGGAGAGATGAGCGATTTTTATACAGCTTGGTTAGAACGGTCCAAAAACAATCAGAAAACGGTCGATGAGGCCCCGCGAGTCGCGCGCTCCAAAGATCTCAAATGGGTGCGAACACCGCAAGATTACAAGGCTGCCTTGATGATCGCGCCGGAGCTCGGCTTTCCGACGGGCGGCAGCTGCCTGATGAGAGCCGAAATTCCTGTCGGGTGGCATACGGGCAGACATTTGCATGGCGAAGAAGCAATCTACGTCGAGAGCGGCGAAGGATTCATAATTCTGGACGACAAGCGTTACGACTTTTTCCCCGGCACGATTTTCCATATTCCCTACCGATCACCTCATCAGCTGTTCAATACGGGCAGCGTTCCTGTCGGCTACCTTTCGGGTCTGGCTTGGCACCTTGAAGCCGACGTCTACATGGGCAAGATGGAGCAGCTCGAAGAGTGCGGCGAAAACGATCCGAAAATTTTGGCCCAATTCCCAAAAGAGGAGTCGCAGGACTGGCCGGAAGACGGCCGGCGCATCTCGATGCACCAAAAACAGTTCGAAAAGTCCGATGAATCGAAGCATGGCGCGACCTATTTTCTCATGGGTCGAAGCGGCAAGCAGAATGGTTTCAAGGCTACCGGCGTGGCGATCAGTTCGATCTTCGTTGACCTGCCGCATACCAAGAGCCACAGCCACGCACATCCCGAAGCCTATCTTTACGCCTTGGAGGGCGATGGATACTCTGAAATCGGCGGCAAGCGCTATGACTGGAATCAAGGCGACGCCGTCCATGTTCCTCCCGGTATGTTGCATCATCAACATTTCAATCCCTACGACAGAGATATGAAAGAGCTGCGTTTCGAGTTCGGCATCCGCTATTGGCTGGTCGATCAGTGGAAGGGGTATACAACGGTAGATAAACACTTGAAGGCGACGACTCACATGGTCGATTAGACCTGAATGAGCGAGGTTAGATTACCGGCGGGCTGACCTCCACTTGCCCCGCCTTTTTGGTTTCAACGTTTAGGATATTTTTTAGTTAGTCATGGGTGATTCTCACGCTTCCAACAAAGCCGCTCCCAAGATGATGCTGGGGTTCATCGTGCGGCGGTGCGCCGCTGATTTGGGACACAACCCGACGCCGGATGAATTTGCCGCTTGGGCGAATGGGCAGCGCCAGAATGAGCGGCGTTATTGCCTGTTTGGCAAGCCGATTTCACCTCTGGTGGCCAAGATCATGTTCAGCCAGCCCGGACGTTTGGTAACGGTCCGTCCCGAAGGCTTCGTAAATGGCAAAGGCAACGGGCAATAAAGCCGGCGAGCAACCGTTCCGCTGCTTGAATCCGTCTGACCAATGAATGGAGTTTTTTGTCAGCTTGATTCGGAACTCGCCATCACCGAGTTACAAATCTTATTACGAAACTTGTAAAGAGAATAAAAACGGCGATCCATAAAGCGATGATTATGGCTGCCGCTATCCGATTGCACGGTAGTTTTGTGCTAGAGGCTGCTGCCTTCTGACGACATTCCGCCAGTACCGGTTCCGGAATCATCTTCAGAGCCAGATAGATGCCGATAGGTAGTAATAAGAGATCGTCGAGGTAGCCCAAGATCGGAATCGGATCTGGGATCAAATCAATAGGACTCAGAGCGTACGCAACCACACAAGCGACAAAGGCCTTGGCGTACCAAGGCGTGCGCTTGTCTCGGGTAGCCAGGTAGAGGGCAAAGATCTCGCGTTTTAAGACGCTGGCTCTCGTTTTGAGCTTCTCGATAAGCGTCAAGTCTTCCTCCTGTCCTTTTTCCGTTAGCGACTTCGGTGTTATTTTTCAAACGGCGGGAGGAAAGCTGGCCCGGATTATTCACGCTGTACACCGACCGAGAGGCTTACTCCTCGCGCTACAGCGTGTGATACTTTCTCCTTGCACCTGAATAATCCGGGCTAGGGGTAGGGCAAAATTCTTGGTAATGACGGCTAACGTGACATTGCTCGATCAAGCTTCTCTTGTTATTCTCCGGCACTGCCACACTTGCACTATCGTCATGTGGTAACAGAGGTGAAACCGTGCGATTCGGTCATGGGCTGGTGGCCCTACTAACGTTTTTTTGCCTGGTCATGGCGGTCGTGGATGCCCGCGCGCAGGGGAAAGCCGAAAAAGATAAGGTTCGGATCGGCTACGCGGCGCGGGCCGTGGCTCATTCCGTTCCCTACGTCGCCAGAGAAGCCGGCTTTTTTGCCGAAGAAGGCATTGGTGATGTCGAGGTTGTGAGGACGGCGGGGTCGATTGCGCCCATGGCCCTGATTGCAAACGAAGTGGATTTGGCGATCATGTCGGCGTTCCTCATGATCCCGGTCTCGGTGCAGAACCGCGATGTCGTCATGCTCGGCGGCTTCTCGCGCTATGCGACAATGACTCTGGTGGCTCGGCCGGAGATAAGGATGGCGCGGGATCTAAAAGGCAAGATTTTCGGCATTCAGCGCCCCGGCGATGCCTATGAGAAGAATGCGCGCATCGGCCTGCGGCACCTGGGACTGGATCCGGACAAGGACGTGTCATTTCTTTCCCTGGGAACCAACGATGTCATGTGGACGGCTCTTCAGACCGGCAGAGTAGCGGCGACGGTTCTTTCGCCGCCGCAGACTCTCTTTGCGCGCAAAGCGGGGATGAATTTTCTCATCGATTTAACCGATCTCAAGGTCGAATATCAGGGCTCGACGATTACGACCCGGCGTTCGTTCATCCAACGGTATCCGAACCTGACGTATCGCACGATGCGTGCGATCGTTCGGGGCGTCCATCTTTTCAAAACCCGCAAGGAAGATACGATGCGTATTCTTGGAAAATTCCTGGACATGAAGGATCGAGAGGCGCTGGAGGAGTCCTGGGTTTATGCCGCGAAAATGCCGGCAAAACCTTATGCCGTTGAAAGCGCGGTTCAGTCCGTCATCAATCACCTGGCTGATGGCGATCCCAAGTTCGCCAAATACAAGCCTGCCGAATTCGTTGACTCCGGCCCATTGGCGGAGCTCGATAAGAGCGGCACTATCGACCGGCTCTATGCCGATGTGAAGGGTAAGTAGATGAGACTTGTTCCACCGATGCCGCGCTGGTATCTTTTTCTCGATGATTCGCGATAGGGACAAGGGACAATTTCGGCTGGTTGCTGATTTTAAACCTCAAGGCGACCAACCCCAAGCGATTGAAAAGCTTTCTCAGGGCATCGAGCGGCATAAAAGAAATCAGGTTCTTTTAGGCGTGACCGGCTCCGGCAAGACTTTTACCATGGCCAATGTCATCGCTCGAGCCAACAGGCCGACCTTGGTCATTGCGCCGAACAAAACCTTGGCCGCCCAGCTCTACAGCGAGTTCAGGGAACTGTTTCCGGAAAATGCCGTTCGCTACTTCGTGAGCTATTACGACTACTATCAACCTGAAGCCTACGTTCCTTCGACGGATACTTACATTGAGAAGGACGCGTCGATCAACGACGAGATCGATAAGTTGCGCCATTCCGCTACCAAGGCGCTGTTGGAGCGGCGCGACACCTTGATCGTGGCGAGCGTCTCTTGCATTTATGGCTTGGGTTCCCCCGAGGCCTACTTCGATCTGATGGTTTATCTTGAAGAAGGAACAACGATACCGCGTGACCAGATGCTGCGGAAACTCGTCGATATCCAGTATCAGCGCAGCGACTACGATTTTTATCGGGGCACTTTCCGGGTACGCGGCGACATCGTCGAAGTGTTTCCCGCGTATGAGGATAGCTCGGCGCTGCGCATTGAATTCTTCGACGACACCATCGAGGCGATCCAGGAAATCGATCCGATCCGCGGGAAAATTCAACGGCGGATCGATAAGGCCTGCATCTATCCCGCGAGCCACTACGTGACCGGCGAAGAGCGGATGAAGCAGGCGATTCGGGGCATCCGAGAAGAGCTTCGCGAACGGCTCTTGGAGTTGCGCGGCGAGCGGAAGTTATTGGAAGCCCAACGGCTCGAGCAAAGAACGCTTTACGACCTCGAACTTCTCGAAGAGATGGGCTTTTGCCCGGGCATCGAGAATTACTCGCGCCATTTGACCGGGCGCAAGCCGGGGGAGCCGCCGCCGACATTGCTCAGTTATTTTCCCAATGATTTTTTGCTCTTCATCGACGAAAGCCACGTGACGGTGCCGCAAATCGGCGGGATGTATCGGGGCGACCGCTCGCGCAAAGAGACACTGGTAGAGTACGGCTTTCGCTTGCCATCCGCCTTGGACAATCGACCGCTGAATTTCGAAGAATTCGAAGCGTGTTTGAATCAAATCATCTGTGTTTCCGCCACGCCGGCGGAATATGAGATGACCCAAAGCCGGGGAGCGGTGGTGGAGCAGTTGATTCGCCCCACCGGGCTTACGGATCCCGAAGTGGTCGTGCGACCGGCGCGCAATCAGGTGGACGATTTGCTCGAAGAGATTCGCCAGACCGTGGGGCATCGAGAGCGGGTTCTGGTTACGACATTGACCAAGCGAATGGCGGAGGACTTGACGGACTATTATCAGGACTTGAACGTGAAGGTTCGCTATCTGCACTCGGACATTGAAACCATCGAGCGGGTTGAGATCATCCGGCAGTTGCGAATGGGGCAATTTGACGTGTTGGTGGGGATCAATCTCTTAAGAGAGGGACTGGATTTGCCGGAAGTCTCTTTGGTCGCGATTCTCGACGCGGACAAGGAAGGTTTCTTACGCTCCGATCGGTCGCTGATTCAGACCATCGGCCGGGCCGCACGCAACGTTCGTGGCAGAGTCGTTCTTTATGCCGATTCGATTACCGATTCCATGAAGCGGGCCATCGGTGAAACGAATCGAAGACGACGCCTTCAGGCGGCTTTCAACAAAGAGCATGGCATTACGCCACAGACGGTGATCAAGTCGCTCGGCTCCCCGTTGATAAAGATCTACGAGGCGGATTACGTGGATATCCCCATAGCGGCTGAGAAGCCCGCGAGGTATGGCCTGGCGGATCTTTCTCGCAAAATCGTGCAGCTCAGAAAGGAAATGAAACGGGCGGCCGGGAACCTGGAGTTTGAAAGGGCTGCCGACTTGCGTGATGAAATTCGCGAAATGGAAGCGCAGGAGCTGGCGCTGCGTGAACCGTCGGCCGGGCGCAGCGACCCGTAGATTTGCAGGGAAGCTAACTTAAATAGCCAAGGCATTAAAACGGAACGTGTCCACTATCGCTGGTTTTCGATGTTGGAATGGGTGACGTTGATAGCCACTTCAACAGGGTCTCTGTGCCGTATCTGACTCGGGTTATCCTCCTCGCCATTATCCGGCTGGGCAAACCGAACCCAACGAACTTTAGTTTTTTTGTCCGGTTGCTCGGTGAAAATAGTCGCGACAAAAAATACCGCGATGGCCAAGCCGCTGAGGGAATAAAGGACGAAAGGCTGCATTGAACCCATGTTGGAAATATAGTCGCCCCATTGGACCATAAAACCCAAATAGTAGGTGAATAGGTAGGTTATCAGAAGGCAAATCTTGACTCGGTTCCAAAGCAAAAATGGGAGCAGGCTCGCGATAAAGAAGAAAACCTGCCAGATGGGAATCAACTGGCTAAAAACTCCAAGTTCAAGCAAATGGTTTATATCAAACATGCGGTGTTCCATGGTGGCGTTAAGTTTTTGGCCTTTCGTCGTTCAGTGAGGTGTTCCAACTTAAGCTGAGTCCAAAACCCATGCCAATAGGGATATACTTGTGGTTGGGAGTTTATTGAGAAAAATAAAGGAAAAATAGGGACAATTAACGAAAAATGTGCAGCGCGGCCCAAAGATGTACAAGACCAAGCGGCGTGGCAGTATGTTATTTTGACTTGCTTTCGCCGTGTCGCGCGGATCTGAACCTGTCGCGTGTCAATTATCCAACGGCGCCAACCGGAATGGGTCGATGATTTCTCTGACAGAAAAGCTCGCCAACCTTCCGTCGCGCCCCGGCGTCTACTTGATGCGGGACAAGGGCGGAAAAGTCGTGTACGTCGGCAAGGCCAAAGATCTCCGTGCCCGCGTGCGCGTTTACTTCAACAACGCGGACGAGCGTTCGCAGATTCAGTTTCTGCTTCGCCGCGTCGAAGACATTGAAACCCTGGTTACCGGCAGCGATAAAGAAGCCCTGATTCTCGAAAACAATCTCATCAAACAGTATAAGCCGCGGTACAACATCCGGCTGAAGGACGACAAAAGTTATCTGAGCATCAAAGTCACAACCCAGCACCCTTGGCCGAGAATCTTCGCCACGCGTAAGATCGTGAAAGACGGCAATCGTTATTTCGGCCCGTTTTCTTCCGCCGTCGCGGCGCGGGAAACCATCGATATCATCGAGAAGCACTTCTTGCTGCGAAACTGTACGGACTACAACTTCAGGAATCGCAGCCGGCCGTGTCTTCAGTACCAGATCAAGCGCTGCCTGGCGCCCTGTGTCTTGTCCGTCCCGGCGGAGGAGTATCGGGAGCAGGTGCGAAGAGCGATGTTGTTTATCGAAGGGAAGCAGCAAGAGCTGATCGCCGAGTTGAAACAAAAAATGCAGGAGAAATCGGCGGCGTTGGAGTTCGAAGCGGCGGCGAAGATTCGCGATCAGATTCAGGCGGTCGAGAAAACCCTGGAAAAACAGCGTATGGTTTCGCACTGGGGCGCCGACCAAGATATTTTCGGGCTCTATCGGGAAGGCGGTTTCATCGAAGTGCAGGTGCTGCTGGTTCGACAGGGGAAGCTGACCGGAAATCAATCCTACTCGTTGGAAGACCTCGAGTTTCCCGATGATGAAATCATGGGTTCGCTGCTTACGCAGTTCTACCAGGGAAACCGATTCATTCCCGATGAGATCCTGTTGCCGGTGTCGTTGGACGACCGCGAGGCGCGAGAGGAGTATTTGGGGGAACGCAAAGGGAAAAAAATTACCATCCTTAATCCCCAACGAGGCGACAAGCGCCAACTGGTTGAAATGGCCGTGGAGAATGCGCGACAGAGTTTCTTCGAGCGCCACGATCAGGAAAAGGCGCGTGAAAAGATGCTCCTGGAGCTTCAGTCCCAGTTGCGTTTGAAACACTACCCGCAGCGCGTTGAGTGTTTCGACATCTCGACGATTCATGGCGCGCATGCGGTGGGTTCCATGGTGACTTTTATCAACGGAGAGCCGGATAAGACGCGCTACCGTCATTATCGAATTCGCAGCATCGATCCATCCTCCGGTGGCGACGATTTTGGCATGATGCTGGAGATTCTCAAGCGCCGTTTCTTGCGGGGAACACAGGAAGCCGATCTGCCGGATCTGGTCGTCGTTGATGGCGGCAAAGGCCAGCTCGCTATGGCTCTAGCTGCGATGGCGGAAGTCGGTGTGACCGGCGTGGAAGCCGTCGGCTTGGCCAAAATGCGCGTCCAAGCGGCGGCCCGGAGCGCTGAAATTCAGCGGCTGGAGGAGAGGGTATTTCTGCCCGGCCAAAGCAATCCGGTCGTCTTGAAGCGCAACTCGAACGCGCTTTTCCTGTTGCAAAGAGTCCGGGACGAGGCGCACCGATTCGCCATTACTTACCATAAGAAGTTGCGATCCAAGCAGACTCTCTATTCGGCTTTGGATCGAATCCCCGGTGTCGGCGGGGTCCGGAAGCGGGCGCTTCTGCGCGCCTTTGGCAGCATCAAGAGAATCGAAGAGGCCAGCTTAGAAGAACTCTTAAAAGTGCCGCGGATGAACGAGAAACTGGCCCGGGATATTCTTGAGTCATTTCGCTCCGCGCCCCAGTGAGAGCCGGCCATGGCCTACGACAAGGCTGAACCGCCCGCCGCTTGTTCCACGATCATTCAGCCTTCAAACTGGCTTATCATTTTGACGCTATCGCTGCTTGCCGGTCAGGCGATGGCGGCGCTGCCGTTCCAGATTCCATTCCTGTTTGCTCTTCTGCCTTTGGTCCCGCTGCCTTTCCTTTTCTCGCCGTCGCGGCGATGGACAGCGTTCCTGATCAGCGCCGCGCTGTTATTATCGGTCATTGGCTACGCCAGACACCGGAATCTGCTCGCGCCCAATTTCCCGCCGAACCATCTGCGATCGGTGATGAAAGAAGACGCTCGCCTCTACCTCGAAGGAACGTTGATTCAGGAGCCGGAAAAGTTGCCGAACCGGAGCCGATGGATACTCCGCTTCGATCGCCTCTGGCATCCTACGGGCGCCGAGGACATCACGGGCGATCTCCTTCTCACCATCCGCAGCGTTCATCGCGAGTGGCGGTTCGGTGACCGCGTGCGCTGCTGGCTGCAACCGCGGGTTCCGCGCGATGCGGGGAATCCGGGCGGGTTCAACTACGCGACGTACCTCTCTCGCCGAAACATCTACGCCGTTGGATTCCTGGATAGCGATGGCGAAGTCGAACTGGTCGCCCGCCGGACTGGAGGCATTGGTGCCGCGGTGGAATTCCTACGTAGAGGAATGCGGCGCTACATCGACCAGAACTTTTCCCACGACAACGGCGCTCTCTTGAAGGCGCTGGTGGTGGGCGACATGGGCGGCATCTCAAAGGAGCTGCGCGAGAGCTTCACCGCGGCGGGCGTGAACCATGTGTTGTCGATTTCCGGCCTTCACGTGAGCATGCTGGGGTTGGTGGTGTTTTGGTTGATCCGCTTTGGTTGTTCATTCAACAGCTATCTGCTCTTGCGCTTCAATTGGATCAAGCTCGGCACCTTCTGGTCGTTTTTCGCGGTGATCTTTTACACGGCGATTGCCGGCGCCCAGGTGCCGACCGTGCGGTCAGCGATCATGATCGGTGTTTACGAGCTCGCGGTATTGTTGGATCGCGAGGAGGAAGTGTTCGCGAGTCTGACGTTTGCCGCGCTGCTCATCGGGCTCGTCTGGCCGGGCGTAATCGCCGATATCTCATTTCAGCTGTCCTTTCTTGCGGTGCTCTTTATCGTTTGGGGGATGCGTATGGTGCAGGAACGTTTTTCCACCAAACAACGACGGGATGAATTGCCACAGGAGAAAAGCTGGGTCCGAGAGAAACTGGGACAGGCGAGCTTTCATTTGGCGGTCCCGTTGCTGGCCACCTTGGGCACGGGCCCTTTGATCGCGCATTATTTCGGCCATCTCTCGTTGGCCGGCTTTGTTTCCAATCCGCTCATTGTGCCGCTGGTGGGTTTTGTGGTCGTACCGCTTGGATTGATGATTGGCTTTCTTTCGTTGGCGTTGCCCACCGCAGCAGGGGCGCTGGTGTGGTTTGCGGAGATTGTTTTGTCCTTGACCATTGGGTTGGTACGCATGTTTGCACAGCTACCTTTGGCAAACATAGGCGTACCGGCGCCCAACCCTTTGGAAGTCGCATTGCTGTATCTGTTCATTCTGTCCATCATGCTTTCTAGCCGCCATCGTTATTCTTTCATCGCCGTCGTCGCGTTAGCGGCAACACTTCTAGGGGACGGCGTTTATTGGTGGCGCGAGCGGTGGAACCGGCAAGAGCTGCGCGTCACTCACCTCAACGTCGGCCAGGGGGACGCAGCCGTGGTGGAGCTGCCCGGCTCAAAGGTGCTCCTCGTCGATGCCGGTGGCACGGCGATCGGTGACTTCGATACCGGAGAGGGGATCGTGGCGCCTTTTCTGCGTTCCCGTAAGATTCTCAAAGTCGACTACCTATTAGTTAGCCACCCGCGCATCGACCATTACGGCGGAATGCGCGCCATCGTCAACGAGTTTGCACCGTCGGAGTTTTGGTCCGGAGGGACGAAAGGTCAAACTGCCCGCTTTGAAGATCTCGAAGACGCGCTGGAAAGGGCAAAGATCAAGCAGATTACATTAAATGGGGAACAGCCTTGTCGCGTCATCAATGGGGCGACCCTGTGCGTTCTTTATCCGTCGGCCGAAAAAACCGCCGACCTCTCCGTGGTGCTGCGCCTGGAATTCGGCAAAATCCGCCTGCTGTTCGCCGGAGATATCGATAAGCGGGACGAAAAAATTTTGCAGGAGAAAAACGACGATCTGAGAAGCGCGATCTTGAAAGTGCCGCGTCATGGCAGCGCGACTTCCAGCACGCAAGAATTCGTCGCGTCGGTTCAGCCGAAGCTGGCGGTCTTCACGGCGGGCGCGCGCAACGCCGGCGGGTTGCCACGGGAGGAAGTGGTTGCGCGCTATCAAGAGGTCGGCGCGGAAATTCTTCGCACGGATCAAGACGGCGCTGTCGTGATTGAAACCGACGGCCAGAAAATCCGCTATGAGACTTACAAAAGCGGCAAGCGGGGCACGCTATCCTTCTGAGGCGTAGCCTCGGCCCGAATGGCCGGCGATTTTTAACCCAGCGCCTTGAGCTCGTCGATGTAGTCTTTGAAGCCCGCTGCCAAATTATACTCGGGCTCCCAGCCCAATAGCTGTTTGGCCTTGGCGATGACCATGGGCTGCTTGGAGGAGCGGGGTCTGGCTCCCGGAATGATCTCGACCTGGAGCTTCGGCAGGAGCTTTTCGGCCGTCCCGACCAGATCGTCGAACGTCACCACGACGCCCGTGCCGATGTTCAGCGTCGTCGGCGCTGATAAAGGAACCGTTGCGGCTTTGTCGAGAGCGCGCCCGAGGTCCTTGTAATAAATGTACTCAAAATCCCGCGCCTGCTCTTGCTTGATGCGCACCACGCCGCCTTTGATTCCGGTTTGCAGCAGGTTCTGAACCATCTCGCCGCCGCCGGAACCGCCGGCAAAGTGTCCGACGCCGTAGACATTGGCCAGACGAACGATGATCAATTCAAATCCGTAGAGGCGCTGGTAAGCCTCCACCATCAATTCCTTCGCGACTTTGGAATTGCCGTACGCTTCGCCGGGTCCGCGATGAAAACTCTCTGCGATGGCCTCGGAGCCCTCGAGGCGCCGATCGTAAACCCCCATCGTGCTGATTTGCACGAGCCGTTTCACGCCCGTGAGCCGCACCGCCTCCGCTACGTTGATCGTGCCCATCACGTTGATTTGCATTCCGGTATAAATCGGCTGCGCCACTTTGCCGCCGATCAGTCCGGCGGTATGGATGACTTTGTCGACTTTGTGTTTTTGGATTGTTTCCACCAGCGCCGGAAGATCGCGCACGTCTCCCTGCACGACCGTCACGTTCGCCGGTCCCAGCTTGTTCGCCAGAAAATCTTTCCTCGGCGCTACGTCGTAGAAAATGATGTTCTCCCCGCGTTTAAGCGCGAGCTGAGCGTACGCCGTGCCGACTAAACCCAATCCGGTAATGAGTGTTGGCATATTGAGTATCTCCTTTTTCTGTTATCAATTTAGTGACATGTCTCAAGAGTTGACGGAATAGGTCGACGCCGGACTAGCTCTTCCGGCCGGCCATGGCTTTCTTTTCTTTCGGTGCTTTGATCTTATCTAAATTCCTGAGCGCATAATCGCTCACGGTTACCACTTGATCGTTGCCGGTGAATCTGGGATTTCCTGCCGGCTCCGCTCTGGCGCCGAGGAGAATCATATATTCATCTCCCGTGTTATCGAGCTGGTAGAGCTGCCCGGCGGGAATGGTCGCCAGCATGCCGAGCGTTAACTTGCGTGAGGAGCCGTCGGGAAAGTGAAAGGTGCATTCACCTTTAACGCAGTAAAACTGTTGATCGGCGGTGTGCTTGTGCATCGGACCTTTGGTTCCCGGGTAGTCGCCGTGAACCCAGGTGTGAAAATGATCTGAAGTGAAGAGCACTTTTTTGCTGTGGCCGATATCCAGTTCAGGAAGGTTCAAAATATTAATGAACTCCGCAGGCATAAATCTCTCCTCTTTTATTATTTTAATACCGGTCGTTTTTGAGAACCATAGGTCATCACGACACGAGTTCGAGATGCTTCGCTTCGCTCAGCATGACACCTGAAACCGCCGTCGTCCTGAACGGAGGGAAAGGATCCATGACTGCTCAAGTGTCGCGTGCAACTTGTACTCAAAATAGGTGAGTGGGAAACAGTCGTCAAGAAGTGTTGACGAGGGATTCACTTTTCGGATAGTTCTCTCATATCTTAGCTGTTATCCTCATCCTTGCCGATCACACGAATATAACGCTCGGCTTCGAAAGGAGGAATCATGAAACCAGGTTGGACGCGTCGGGAGTTTCTAAAAAGCACGGCGGCTCTCATGGTATTCGAATCCGCCGACATAGCGCTGGTTCCTACACGCGAAAGGGGATCGAGCGGCTCAGCGAAAAACGACTCGGTGAATTTTCCAAGCATCGGCGAAAAGAAATATTTCTTGCGACCAAATCCGATCCACGTGACCGCGACAGTGTGCTGCGCTCAGTGGAGCAAAGCCTCAGGTTTCTGCAGACGGACTACCTCGACCTGATCCAGATTCATAGCCTGAGCAATCTCGATGACCTAAATCGCATGGGCGGTCCGGACGGTGCAGTCGTGGCAGTTCAACAATTAAAAGAGCAAAAAGTCGCCCGCTTCGTCGGCATCACGGGCCATAACGATGGCGATGCCATGACTGAGGCGCTTAGGCGTTACGATTTTGATACGGTGCTGATGGCCCTCAACGCCGCGCAGTCGGCGAATCCGATCGCGGCCCGGAAGATGGTCCCAATTCCGGCCTTCGAGCAATCCGCCTTGCCTGTCGCACTTGAGAAGAATATGGGCATCCTCTCCATGAAGGTGATGGGGCAGGGCCTGTTGGTAGGGGAGGGAGCAGGAAAAGCCTCGCCCGCAGAGCTTTTGCGCTTCAATTTGAGCCCGCCGGTTGCCTCCGTCGTGATCGGGGTGGAACAGATGGCCCGGTTGGAACAAAACATCCAGGCCGCTCGTAGCTTTGTCGCTATGAACGACGGGGAAAAACAAAAGTTGCGGGACGCCGTGGCCCCTTCGCGCAGCGCGTGGCACCGGTTCTTAGAGTCGCACGACGACTCACTGCCGGTGTAACGCCCGTTGGTCTCGGGTCACGCGTCTCAAGTTTCGAGTTCATGGAAAGCTCGAAACCGAAGCCCGAGACTCGAAACTATCCCAGAGCGGGCGCCTGGCCGTGCTTGCCGTTTCCCGTTGCCCGGCCGAAAAAAGCGCCAGTGTGTTCGCCGGTTTCCACCAGAATTTCACCGTTAACTATGGTCGCTTTGACGAGAGCGCCTGTGCGAAACTCAGGAGCTTGCGCCACAACTCGGGTTCGTTCCAGCGATGAGCGATGCTTTGCCATATGATCGGGCGACCGGATGTTCCGGCGAGGCGCCGAAAACAATCAATGTCCTGCTCCGCCGGTGTTTTGATTAGGCTCAGGACGAACGGAAAATCACAGCGATATCGAACGTTTCTCCTTGCGCCCTGAGCCCTTCGACTTTGCCGAACGGGACGGGCTTGTCGAAGAGCGAACGGAAACTCAGATCAGCCACGAAGACTTTTTTCGCCTCATTCGTATTAACGTTTAGAGACAGCGGATACCTCCGACGAATACTAGGTAAATGCCCGTAATACTAAGAGGACCAAGAGTTTGATGAGTTTTGCGCCGAAGCTGGTTGGTTGTATGATCTATTTATTGCATCAAAGAGGAAGCCGCGCAAAACCAACGCCATGGCAACCGGCTGGACTGAGAAGGATGAACAGCAACTACTCGCGCTCATTCAGGACGGCAGTCACCCTGCCTTCAGTGAGCTCGCGCGCCGGCATGCCGAGCGCTTTTACCGGCTCGCCTACCGGTATGTCCAAAGCAAAGAAATGGCGGAGGATATCGTGCAGGATGCCTTCCTGAAATTGTGGGAAGATCCGAGAAAATGGCAACCCGATCGGAACACTAGGTTCACCACCTGGTTTTATCGCATCGTGGTGAATCTCTGCCTCGACTGGCAAAAAAAGAAACGTCCGGAGTCCCTGGAAGACGACGTTCCACTAGTTGACGAGAAAGCAACACTCGATGCCGCGGCGATCCGAAATGAGCAACAAAAGTTGCTGGAAAAAGAGATAGCCGCACTGCCGGACCGCCAAAGGACGGCCTTAAATCTTTGTTTCGAGGAAGGATTGAGCAATCAGGAAGCCGCAGAGGTGATGGGGCTGAATTTGAAAGCGTTGCAATCGCTGATCATGCGCGCGAAAGCCACGCTGAAGGAACGCATGAAACCATACCTGTGAGGACATTATGAGCGATATTCATGACGAAAGACTTGAAGCGATGCTCCGATCGCGTCGAATCGAGTCTGCCAGTCCAGACTTGGCCCAGCGGATTATCTTGCAGGCGCGCCAGCGGCCGCAAAATAAGACGGTTTCACCATGGCAGTGGCTGCGCGAGCTATGCGTTGAATTTCATTTGCCCAAGCCGGCCTACGTCGTCGCTACCGCGCTCGTTTTCGGGCTGGTGATCGGCTTTAGCATGCCGCCCGATAAGACCTCCACAACCATTGAAAATTCCTCGACTGTGAGCGTCCAAAGTGTTTTTTCGGCGGATGACGCGCTGCTATGAGCAAGACATTGAGATTGGTATTCCTGGCGTCGCTGGTTTTGAATATTATTTTGCTCGGCGTGATCGTCGGCCACTTGCCGCGCAGTCTCGACGGCGCGCCGTCGCGCCGGCAACAGATGGAACAAGCACTGCAGAATCTGCCCGATCCCATCGAAGCCCGCTTTCGCGAAAAGTTTCAGCAAATTCGCGCTGCCGGCGATCCGGTGCGAAAGCAAATGGACGCCGCGCGCGACGAGGCGCTGCGCTTACTCAGCACCGAGCCGTTTGATGAAGCCGCCTACGATCGACAGGTAAAAAAAATCGACGAACTGCGCGAAGAAATGTTCAAGCGCATGGGCCAAGTGATTAAGCAAACCGTGAAAGAGCTTTCGCCCGATGAGCGCCGCATGTTCGCCGACCTGCTGCGCCGCCCGCCGCCCCCTCCCGGACAAAATTAGCGAAATCTAACCCGGAGGGCCCCGGGCAGAACGGTCCCAATTGTCTAAGCGCTCGTAATCGCGGCGCTTTTTTTTGCGCAATTACAGCGAAGACTGGCGCCCGCTGGTTCGTATTAAGTTGTGACAGCGTTGGTAAGGAAAAACGGAGACAAACAGACATGAAGCTGAAATGGAATATGAACCTAGTAAAAGCGCAGCGAAAAAAACTGATTGGCGTTCTCGCGGGTGCCGCGATCGGCGCAGGCGGCTGGTACTGGTACAGCGCGGCCGCTCAAGACCCGCAGAGTGCCACGCTTCGACCCGTGGCCGTCACCCGCGGCACGATCGAAGAAGTGGTCACAGCGCAGGGGAAGTTAGAACCGAAACAATATGTCGACGTCGGCACGCAGGTATCGGGACAGCTCAAGAAAATCTACGTCGACATCGGTGATGCGGTAAAGCAAGGCCAGCTTCTCGCGGAGATCGATCCGCGCGTTTATCAGGCTCAAGTGGAAGCGGGTGAAGCGAAGCTCAACAGCTTGCGCGCTCAGTTAAATCAGCAGAAAGCCGAGGCAGTACTGGCCGATCAAAATCTCCAGCGCAACCAAAATCTGATCGCGGTCAACGCCGTGAGCAAGCAGGCATTGCAGGAAACGGAATCGCAAGCGGCCGTGGCGAAAGCGCAAGTCGACTCGATCGCCGCGCAGATGCAAGAAACTGAGTCCAATCTCAAAGCCAGCCGCGCCAATCTCGGCTTCACCAAGATCTACGCGCCGGTCGCCGGCACCGTAACGACATTGCCGACCAAGGAAGGACAAACGCTGAATGCCAATCAAAGCGCGCCGACGATCTTGCAAGTAGCGAATTTGGATCTGATGACCGTGCGCGCCCAAGTCGCCGAGGCGGACGTCAATCGGTTGAAAGAAAACATGCCGGCCTATTTCACCACGCTCGGCAACAGCGAGTATCGTTGGCAGGGCACGGTGCGGCAGATTCAGCCATCGCCGGAAATCGTCAACGACGTAGTGCTTTACGACGTCTTGATCGACGTGAAAAACGACGGTCGCCAGCTAAAGACCGGTATGACGACGCAGGTCTTCTTTATCCTCGGCAAAGCCGACAACGCGGTGATCGTGCCGGCGGAAGTGCTCACCCGGCGCGTGGCCAAAGAGGACAACGAGAAAGGCAAAGCCTACCGGGTCTCCGTTGCCAGCGAAACCGGTCGCGAGCAGCGCGTGATTCACGTCGGCTTGCAGACGCGCACTCAGGCCGAAGTCACCGACGGCTTGAAAGAAGACGAAAACATTTATGTCAGCCGCCCGCGGGTCAATCCGAGCGCAAATGGCAACGCACAGCAAAGCAACAACAACCGCGCCAACGCGCCGCGCGTTAATCGAGGACCGCAGTTATGAACGCAACAATTCTGGAACTGACAGACATTCGGAAACATTACACCAACGGCGACACGACGGTCCGCGCCCTGGACGGCGTGTCGCTCAGAGTCAAGCGCGGCGAGTTCGTCGCGATCATGGGCCAGTCCGGCTCCGGCAAGTCGACCTTGATGAACATCATCGGCTGTCTCGATCGCCCGACTTCCGGCAGTTACAAGGTGCTCGGCAGAGAGGCGGCGAATCTCTCGCCCGACGAGCTGGCGTCGTTACGCCGTGAAACCTTCGGCTTTATTTTTCAACGCTATAATCTTCTCGCCACGGCGACGGCCGGAGAGAATGTCGCCATACCGTCGGTATACGCCGGTCTGCCGAAACATAAACGAACGACGCACGCCAATGAGCTGTTGCAACGGCTTGGACTCGACGATCGCACCGATCACCGGCCTTCCGAACTTTCCGGCGGCCAGCAGCAGCGCGTGGCGATCGCCCGCGCGCTGGTCAACGACCCGCCGGTGATTCTCGCCGACGAGCCCACCGGCGCCCTCGACAGCAAGAGCGGCGACGAAGTGTTGGCGCTGCTCAAGAAACTCCACGCCGAAGGACGCACGATCATCCTGATCACCCATGCGGAAAACGTCGCCCAACACGCCGGCCGCATCGTGCGCATCCAGGACGGACGAATTATTGAGGACACCGGAATGGTCAACGACGACGAACCGGTGGAGAATCTCGCCGCCGACAGCCGAAGCTTCGAAAGCGCCGTCAGCTTGATGGCGAGCATGGAGGAAGCGCTTGTGACGGCATGGCGTTCGTTGCGAGTAAACATCTTTCGGACAATTCTCACCTTGCTCGGTATCATCATCGGCGTATCTGCAGTAGTTGCCATGCTGGCGGTCGGCGAAGGCAGCCGGCAGAAAGTGCTCGACCGCATCAGTTCTTTCGGCACCAATTTAATGCTAATTCGCCCCGGCGCCGCGGGTATTAGAAACACCGGCGATATCGCCACGCTCGTGCCGGACGACGCCGCGGCGCTCAAAGCGCTGCCCAATATCGCCGCTGCTTTAGCCGAGCGCGGCGGCCGTGCCACTGTGCGTCTCGGCAACATCGACTACCAGACTTCGGTCCAAGGCACCGGCGAAGATTTCCCCTCGGCGCGCGATTGGCCGGTTGCCGAAGGACAGTTCTTCAATACCGATGACATGAAGCACTACGCCGCCGTCGTCGTCCTCGGCCGCACCGTAACGAAAACGCTTTTCCCCGACGGCGCTAACCCGGTGGGAAAATACGTCCTGCTGAAAAACGTGCCGTTTTTAGTCACCGGCGTCATGACCGAAAAAGGCGCTTCACCCAACGGCAGCGACCAGGACGATGTCATCTTTGTTCCGATCACCACCGGTTTGGTTCGGCTCTTCGGCAAAAATTATTTGAGCAGCATCACCCTTAAAGTTACCGACGCCGCCGACATCGAAGCGACCCAGACAAACGTCGAAACGCTTTTGAAAGAGCGCCACAAGACCGAAGATTTCAGCGTGCGCAATATGGCGTCGTTTCTCCAGGCGGCGATGGAAACCCAGGATACCTTTACGTTGCTGTTGGGCACCGTCGCGGCGATTTCGCTTCTCGTCGGCGGCATCGGCGTGATGAACATCATGCTGGTGAGCGTCGTCGAGCGCACCCGCGAGATCGGCATCCGCATGGCCACTGGCGCGCGCATGCGCGATATCTTGCTGCAATTCAACATCGAAGCCGCTGTAGTCTGCGCCGCTGGCGGCATTTTGGGAATTCTAATCGGCATCGCCGCCGGCTTGGTTTTACGGTACAGCGGCATGGCCGTGATTTTTTCAGTCGCGCCCGCCGTGCTGGCCTTCGCTTGCGCGTCGGCGACTGGATTGATCTTCGGCTACCTGCCCGCGCGCAAAGCGGCACAGCTTGATCCAGTCATCGCTTTAGCTTCGGAGTGAGGTGATTTATGCGTAAACATCCACTGAAAAGTACGATCGCGCTTTCACTGGCGCTATCAGCCTGCAGCCTCGCACCCAACTATCAGCGGCCGCAAATGACCGTCCCCACCGGCTGGTCGAGCGTGGCGGGAGTCGGCGTCGACGCCCAACCGAGCACCACGCCATTTTGGCAGGAGTTGGGCAACGCAGATTTGGATCGCTTGATAGAAATAGCCTTGGCGCAAAATCTCGACTTGGAAGCGGCGCTGCACCGCATCGAGCAGGCGCGCGGGCAGGCGAAGGTCGCCGCCTCACCGCTCTATCCCACGGTGAGCGCCAGCGGCTCGGCATCGCGAACCTTTCAAGACCAGAAAGACACCAATTCCGTGCGCGGCGGCGGCAGCATCAGTTACGAAGTCGACCTTTGGGGCAAAAACCGCGATGCCGCCAAGTCGGCCGACTATAACGTCGACGCGACCCAGTTCGACCGCGAAGCCCTGCGCCTCGTGGTCACCGCCGACGTGACCGATTTCTATGCGCAGATCTTGAGTCTCAACGATCGCATTCGCATCGCTGAATTTAATCTTAAAAACGCCGAAGAAATTTTGCGCATCATCGAAGCGCGTTATAACGCCGGCGGCGTTTCCGGCCTCGAAGTCTCGCAACAGCGGGTCGCGGTGAACGGTTTCCGCGCGACGTTGGCGGCGCTGACCGAGCAACGCGCCACCTCGGCCAACGCGCTGGCAATCCTGCTCGGCCGGCCGCCGCAGAATTTATCCGCGCCAACCGCGCAGCTCGCGTCGTTGAAGATGCCCCAGGTGAATCTCACACCGCCGTCAACTTTGCTGACCGCGCGGCCTGACATCCAGAGCGCCGAAGCCGGTTTGCGCGGCGCCAACGCCGACATCGGCGTGGCGCGAGCGGCCTTTTTCCCGTCGCTGACGCTCAGTGCCGATACTGTGATCGCCGCCGGCTTTGGCAATCCTGCCGCCGCGGCATCTTCGCTGGCGTCGAGCCTACTAGCGCCGATCTTTACCGGCGGCCGGCTCACGGGAAATCTGCAAAGCGTGACGGCGCGGCAAAAAGAGCTCGCCGCGCAGTATCAGAAAACCGTGCTGGTCGCGTTCCAGGAAGTCGAAGACGCGCTGGCCGCGCTCAAGAGCAACAACGAGCAGGCCGCGCTATCGGTTGAATCGGTTAAGGAATCACAAAATGCCTATGACATCGCCAAGGCACGCTTCGATGCCGGCGCCATCGACTATCTGACTCTGCTCGAGACTCAGCGCAGCCTTTATCAGGCGCAGGACAGCCAAATCGCGATCAACCAGGGACAACTCGTGGCGTACGTCCAGTTGCGCAAAGCACTGGGAGCGTGATTGCCGCACTGGTTACCGTCTCGGATCAGTGCCCCACAACGCCGGGTAATAAACCAGAAACCGTAGAAAGAAAGGGGACGGTTCCTTGGTGTAGGTATTTGGCGGCGAAGGAGATTTCCTTCACGTCCGGATCTTTCCCCCCAATCTGATCTTCTTGATAGTCAACAACTTAGAAGCGGTAACCCGCCGTTGGCATTGGCCTTGCCTGTCTCATAATCAGGGATTTAAAGAGATAACATGCGTCCGCACGGGCCGGGGGCTTTTTTAGAGATGAAAAGGGGTCTTTTCTAGCCGCGGGTAAGCGTTATGTACACTGAGCACTTTGGATTTTCGGATGTCCCTTTCAGTGTCACACCCGACCCGCGCTTTTTTTATGCCAATCCTCTTTATCACGAGGCCTTTGCCAGTCTGCGTTACGGCATCGAGTCGCGGAAGGGCTTCGTCGTCATCACCGGTGAGGTGGGGACCGGAAAGACCACGCTGCTCAAAATATTCATGCACAGTGTAGAGTCAACGATCCATACCGCCTTTATCTTCAATCCTAAGCTCAGCTTTACCGAACTACTCCGATTCATCTTGAACGACCTGGGAATATCGAACTCCGCGGAAGACCGGCTTACGCTGATGGGGCGGCTCAATGATTATTTGATCGAACAGCTCAAAAAAGATCACATTGTTGCTCTGCTGGTTGATGAAGCTCAAGACCTAAGCGATGAGGTGCTCGAAGAGCTCAGGTTGCTTTCGAATTTCGAGACCGATAAGGACAAGCTCATCCAGATTGTGCTGATGGGACAACCCGAGCTGGACGAAAGGCTGGATCAACCCGGTCTGCGCCAGCTGAAGCAGCGGGTCGGGATCCGCTGCCGGCTCGCTCCGCTTGGACGCCACGAGATAATTCCCTACATGAATCATCGGCTCAAGACGGTGGGTTATGAGGGCAAAGAGCTGTTTGATCGAGACGCGGTCGAGAGGATTACTCTCTATTCGAAAGGGATTCCCCGGCTCATCAACGTGATTTGCGACAACGCTCTGTTGATTGCCTATGCAGCTTCCAAAAGAAAAGTTTCGGCGGAGATGGTTGAAGAGGTGGCGCGTGATCTCCAACTCGGCGCGCCGCGGCCGATTAAAGCGGCGCCTCCAATGGATTTTAAAATACCCGAGCGCCGAGTTGAGGCTAGAGTGGAGGACCAGCGGCCGCCGGAGTTTGAAGAATTTTTTGTGGGCAGAGAAGGACAACCCCGCGCAGAGCTTCATCAGAAGCGCAGCCTAACGGGGCTGGGAATCGCTATCTTGCTCGGCGTAGTCTTACTGGGTGGCATCGGGACGGTTTCATATTCTTCGCAAAGCAAAAATTATCTATCAGACCTAGCCGTGAGGTTGGAAGCCTTTTCTCGCCCGGGCAAAGATTATCTTTCAGGCCTGACTGTGCAGGTCAAAGACTTTTCTCAAAGAACCGAAGAGTATCTTGCGGATTCAGCAGTGAAGGCAGAAGACCTTTCGATCCAAAGCACAAACTATATTTTGCAGTTAGGCGCAAAGGCGGGAGACCTGTCTCGTAAAGGCAGAGACTATCTTTCGGTTTTGGCTGTACGGATGGGAGAGTTTGTCGGCTCACAATGGAAGAGTCTAAAACAGGTCAAACTGATTCCGAAGACTTCTGAGGACAATCGTTCCAATCTTCGCTTAGCCGATTCTAGCGACGTGGGACCAACCAAATGGACTGAGCCCTCTGACAATCCAGCGCCCGCGGTTGAAACACCGCCGGCAATCAGCCAAGAGCTAGAAAAGCCAAAACAGAGCAAGAACGTCGCACCGGTTCCCGTGTCGAAAAAACCTCCCGAGCCTCAAACGCCAAAAGGCTCTGTGACGCGGGCCGCGAGCCGCCCAACGACAGCCAGAACAGCAGACAGCTCAAAGGCGCAGCAGGTCGAACCGCAGCTCGCCACGCTTAAAAATGAACCAACTCAGCTTGATCGTCAAAAGCCTGCAATAAAAGGACAACCGCGGAATTTGGGAAACTTCGAGGTCGTGGAAGATTCTTTCGTTCGTGATAAGCCACAAACGAATGCCGAGATCATAACAACTCTTCGGCCCGGCACCTGGGTCAGGGTAGAAAATAAAAGCGGCGAGTATTTTCGTGTTCGCTCATTGAATGACCCTGGGATTCAGGGATACGTCCATGAGGAAGACGCCTTTTTTGCGCGTATCAAATAAACCCCTCGTGGGTGGATCTGCCAACCGGTTTTTCTAAACGCGCAGCTCAGTCAATGCAGATTTTCGCCGAAGCAAATCAATAGCGCTTGCGCCAAAAAATATCGGATCCGCTCTTGCCCTGCGGGCTTGTCGAGCTTCTCAATTGCCAGTTGGGCGCTAGGTCATATTCAATGGCATATTCCTGCTGCTGTTGTTCGCCTCCAAGCTGCTGTTTGGTCGAGACGAACACATCCTGAGTGACGTATTTCCCCGCTGATACCTCTCCACCGCTCAGGTTGTCGCCGACGCCAAACTCCAGGGTGTCCACTCCGAGCTTGCTGGCGACGGATTGTCTCAAGTCGGAACTGATAAAGTTCGCGGCTGTTTTCAAAGCCTGGCTTTGCAGCGCGTTCTTTTCACCCTGGTTTAAATCTGCAGTCGGTTTACCGAACAACAGCACGGAGAGGATTTCGGCTTGCTCCAACGAAGGATTGCTGCGCAACGTGAGGGTTGGTTTGCTAGCAATGCCGCCGATTACCAAATCAACCTGGTATTGAGAAACCTTGTAGCGGGCGACAATGTCCAGGCCGGGGTCGATCTGACTTCCTCCGGTAAAGAGCAATTCGGCTTTTTCCATCTGGAACCTGCGACCCTGAAACGAATACCAACCATGGTTGCCCTGGACGTTGCCGGCGACGGTTAATTGCTCTTTGGGCTCTTTTTTGATTCTCAATTGTCCCGTCACTTCAACGGAACCTTCGTCCAGGTAAATCCAGGTGCCTCGAGAAATCCCGGCCGCCACATCGAGGCGCAGGCGCTGAAAAAGCGAGTCTTGCTCTTGTGAACTGGAACCGCCCTTTCCGCCGCTGTCTTTCTCGCGCGCCTCTGCTGGCTCCCCGGCCAGCTGGCTTTCGTTTTGGACCACCACGATAGTGGTGTCCTGGGCGGCCTTTCCGCCGCGGCCTTTCAGCATTCCCATATCGGGACGTAAAGTGCCTTTCACGGTTAGATCGCCGCGAACAACCGGCTCTTGCAAATTGCCCGATGCCGCCAGATTTCCTGATGCGTTGGCTTTGTACTCCTGCGTATTGATCACTTGCAAATCCTGGGTTTTTAAATTGGCGGCGATATTGGTGATGCTGCTGCCCTTGACAGTCAACCGACCGGTTCCGTTCAGTTGCCCGCCGCCCGACCGCGCGGTAAGCCGACTGATCTGGATCGCGCCGGGAGTCAAATCGGCCTGTAAAGCAATCTCGCTCAGCGAGAGCCCCACGGGCCGGACTCTGACCGCGCCGTTTTGAAACTGGATGGTTCCGTTTGGCGCAAGAGCCTGCAGCGGGCCGCGCAAAACAACGTCCATACTCAGGCTGCCCTGAAGGTTATCGATCTCTTTACTGAAGGCGCTCACGAATGTGGGATTCAAGCCGTCTGATTGAATCCGCAAATTGGAGTCTCCGGTCACAGCTATCGATCGGTCTCCTCCCCAACCGATATATACCGGTAGCGTTCCTTTGACGTTCAATCCATGGGCTTTGTCCTGCAGCAGGCGCAGATCAATGCTGAGGCGCTCTTTTTGATACGAACTCTGCGCCGTCAGGCCGGCATAGTTTTGACCTGCGACGCTCAATTTATCAACGCTCATGGTTGAGTCGATCAACGGTTGGGTCGCGCTCCCCTTAACCTGTAGGGTCAAAGCCAAGCTGCCATTAATGTCCGGCACGCCTTTCAAATACGGACGGAGATCGGCGAGTGAAAAGCCGTTTACCCGGACCGCGAGGTCCTGCGGCCCCTCGAGTCCGAAAGCTCCCTTGACGTTCAGAGTTTGTGTCTCGCGCTGCAAAACCAATTCATCTACGGTGACGTTCTTTCCCGCGACCACAAAACGAGCGGGCCTGGCGTTGCGCCAGGGTCCGTCAGGCAGCTGCAGGCTCAATTGTTGGAGTGCGATTTCGGTGCGTTCGCCGGACTGAGTCACGCGGCCGTTGATGCGTTGGATCCGCTGGTCGACGTCCCGTGCGACGATGTCGGCGGTGAGCGCGGCCGGGCGCGTCCCGTCCACATTCACGTGCGCCTCCAGGCTCGGGAGTGAAATGCCGGCGGTTACGTGTTGGGCGGCCAGATCGATTTTGCCTTGCCAGGAATTGCTGCGCGAGCCGGCGAGCGTCCATCGAAGGCTGCCGCTCTGTACCCGATGGGCCGCCATCTGCAACTGATTGAAATTCGCCTTGCCGTCCAGCTGCGGAGCTTGCAAGGAACCGGCGATGCTGCCGTCAATTTTGAGGCTGCCGCTAGCGTCGATTCCGGCGAGCTTCAACCAGGGATTGATATCCTTCGCGTTGAGACCATAGGTGATTCGACCCTTGGCGTTTTGTGCCACGGAAGCGATGGTTCCATTGGCGTTAAGGGTCGAGCCGTCCGCCGCGAGGCGGACTTCCTTTAAAACCAGGGTGCCATTTCTCAGGGATCCTTCGGCCCGCGCTTGATCGAGCTGAATGCCGTTGATCTCTGACCCGGTTAGTGTAAGCCGCGTATCGGCCTGCATTGTCTCAGGCTTCGTCCCACTCCCCTTGACCCAGGCATCAATATTGATTTTTGCCGCTGGCAGTCCAGGTTTTTGCGCGGCGATCTTTTTGAGATCGAACGCGCGAGTTCGTAGATTCGCCTCGTAGCTTGGCGTGTCGGAGAGCACGACGGCGGCCTGAAGCTCGGCGGTTCCATTTTTCTCCTCGGACTGCGCGGTAAAAGCAACGCGTCGGTTTTGCAGTTGACTCGACAGAGTCATCTGGCCGATGGTCCATTCTTGAAAGGCCAAACCCGAGACGCGGCCCTGCAGTGAAGCCTGAGCGTCATCGAGAGAACCTCCCTTAAAGGCGACTTGCGCGTTTACCTTTCCTTTGACTCCCGACAAAGCCAGCACTCGATCAACGACAAATTCTTTGAGCTCCAAACTGCCCTGCGCCTCGGGTTTCTCCCCTTTCAAATTGGCCACGGTGGAGGTCACCACCTGGCCGCTGGGCGCTGTGAACGTTGCGGAGACCTGTAGCGCCGATAACGGACCCGATGCGCGAATTCTTCCAGCAATGTCCTCTCGCAAAGGAACAGCTGGTGATAGCTGCCTGATTTCTTCCGCGGAAAGTCTCGTTAAGTCGAGGCTCAACTTGGTTATAGGCGAGGAGAAATTATCAATCGTGCCGCTGATATCCAGGCGAGACCGGGCGGTGGCAATACTCAATCCCTTTATTTCGAGGGACGACGTCTTGTCATTCTGCTTCAACGACAGCGCAGTCGACCACGTGCTGTCCGGTACGCCGGAAGAGGAAAGCGCGAAACCCAGTTTGTTTAAATTTATCTCGGGACCGGAAGGCGGCAAATCGATATCAGCTTCTCCCGAAAGCGCGGTGATGCGTGCCTCTTTGCCGTCGGCCGTGCGCGCCTGAAGCTTGCCGTCTTTTATGCGGATATTACGCAACGAAATCGTCATGCTCCGCGGCTGCTGCCCAGGCTCCTCCGGCTTATCTTGTTTCTTAACCAACTTGGCGAGATTCCAATTTTTCTCCTCGTCTTGCACCAGTTTCAGCTCCGGTTCGACTATATCGATTTGCCCGATGCGAATGGTTGACGCGCTTAAAAATGCAATCACCTGGCCCCAAAGGCCGACATCGATCGAAACGACGGGAGCGGACAAGATTGTCTCGCCGTTCTGCACGATGGCAAAGTCATGGAATTCGAGATCCCGCCAGACCGAGCCCGTAATCTCTTTGAACCGCAGTTCGCCATTTAGCGCATCGTTGGCGGCGGCCAAGATTTTCGCGCGCAGCAAAGCGCGAAACTGCGGGGTGCGAGTATAATAGTGGACGCCGAGCGCAGCCACGAATACCAACACAAGAAGTATTCCGACGGACCAGGAAACCCAACGCAACAGCTTTTTTGGCATTGTCGCCTCCTAAAAGGACTGGCCTATGCTGAAATGAATCTGCCAGGCTCGGTCACCGTTCGGCGGGCGGAAGGGAAACCCGAGGTCAAGGCGTACCGGCCCCGCCGGGGTTGTATAACGGCCGCCAACACCCGCAGAGAACCTTAGATCATCAACGGGAACGTCAAATGATCGGAGCGATACCTGCCCGAAATCGACGAACAGCGCTCCGCCGATTTTTTCCGTAAACTGCTGGCGGAGTTCGAACGATCCCTCGATCAAGCTTCGTCCCCCCAAGGGATCATCCGAGGTCGATAACGGCCCTAAACGGCTGCGGCCATAGCCGCGCACGCTGGCGCTCCCACCGGAGTAAAAGCGCTCGAAAATGGGCACCTCCTCGCCGCCATGCAACGGCTCCGCGAAGCCTATTTTCAAGCGGGACGCGAACACGGTCTTCTCGGCTAGCGGATAGTAACCTTTGATCTCGCTTTGCAGTTTGTAAAAATCAAATCGGCCGCCGAGAAATCCGCCCACTTCTTCTGCGGCAAACGAAAGGACCCAGCCCGTCGTGGGGTTGAGCGGATCGTTAGCGTGGTTCCATAGAAAGCCCGCCGACAGACCGGAAAGCAGCCCCTTTTTGTCGAACGGTCCGAGAGCTCGTAGCGATGCGGCAGGAACATGGGTTAAGTTATCGTATTCGAGACGATATCCTAAAAAACCGGTCAGCCGATCGGAAAACTTGCGCTCTAGCCTGGGCTGGAGACGGGTTGCATTCAGGAAGTATCCCGGTTCGTCGAACTGCTGAGGCCCAAGATTGACCATAAAACGGTTCTCGGGGCTGAGGAAATGGGGTTGAAGAAAATGGAGGTCCAGTTCGCGCGCGATAAACGAGGCCTTGACTCCGACTTCGAGTCGTCGCGCCCCGCCGAGCCAGTTGTTGTTGCGCCAGCGGACCTGCCCGCGTAACTGCTCCTCGGTGCCATAGCCGAGTCCCACCTTGATTTCGCGCGGCGGTTTCTCCTCAAGCCGTATTTTGACCGGGACGACGGTATCGGGAGGGGAGGGTTGCGGCTCAATGAGGATTTGGCTGAACAAATCGAGCTCCCGAAGATTCTTTTCTGTGTTCCTGAGCGCCGCGCCCGAGAACGATTCACCGGGCTTGTACGTCAATTCCTGCAAGACAATAGACTGCTCGACGTCCTTCAGCCCTTCCACCGTGGTTGCGCCGAATTGCGTTTCCGGCCCAGCGTTCAGGATATAAGAAACATTAGCCGCATGCCGGTCGAGAATAACTTCGGCTTTTCGCTGAATGGTAATCGCCGCGCGGCTCTTGTCGTAAAAGAATTCTTTTAATTGGGATTCCGTTCGCTGATAGGCGTCCACCGCAAAAATTTCTCCCTCGCGGAGAGGAAGTTTCGGGAGAAGCGCTTGCAATTCCGTTTTTAATTCAGGCGCATCGACTATATCTACCGAGATTTGCGCCACGCGAATGGGCTCTCCCTCGCTGATTTGGATATTGGCCGTCACCAGGCCTTCTTTTTCGTCGACTGTCAGATCGTGACTCACCTTCGCCTCGTAGTATCCTTTGTCTTGATAGAATCGAGGGATGCGTTCAAGATCGGAAGCAAAGACTGCGGGGTCGAAAACCGGCCGAGACCGCCATGGAGCATACCAGGGACGCGTCTTGGTGGATAAAACATCTTGCAACTCTGAAGACCCCACCTGTTCGTTGTCGGAGATGTTTAGATCTTTGATGCGCCATTCGCGGTTGGGGTCCAGCTCCTCAACAGGCAAGGCGAGTAAAGGTGAAGATCGAAGGATGAAGCAGACAACAAAAGCCCAGAGGATGCCGTACCCCAGTCGCAGCACGGCTTATCTCCAGCAGGACAAAAACCTCATAACCCACTATACCACTTGAAAAAGGCGTTCCAAGGTAATTTGGTGACCATTTTTGGCGTTATTGATCATTTCAGGCTGAAATTCGCGCGTTGACGTAAACTCCTCTGCGGGAAAATCGTCTATCACTTGAGCGAACCCCAAAGAAAAAGGAGTCGTTATGAAAGATATCTCGGCGACAGTCTTCGCAATCCTTTTCGTTATCATTTCATTGCTTGCCCTGCTGTCGGCAGATCCATTCCCATCGGGGGTGGGCTTCACGTCGCTAAATAACCAGGTAGCCGTGTCAGAGCTTGGCATGCGATTCGCGTTTAAAAGGTAAGGTATACCCGTTCCTAAATACGTTTGCGTTCATCGCCCCCAAGTATCTCTCCGGAATCTTCACGTCCCTCCATCATATCCATTCATATCCATTAAGCTCCAGTACTGCCTTGCAGGACCGGAGTTCACGGTGTCGCCGAAAGCTCTCTTGGTATCGAAAGGCAACGTGCCATATCGCGTATGCGAATGCCAGCCTTGATCCCGGTTCCATACGTGCAAAAATGAATCGTGCATAAGGAGGTAGACTATGGCTGAATCGCGTCGACACTCGCACGTCGTCAATCTCACCGAACTGGAAGCGCGCACGATCGGCGCCGGCAGCAAGTTCGGCGCTGGCGAGGAGATCCTGTAAGCTAAGCCTTACGTTTTGGCGAGCTTTCCGCGAATTCATTTCAGTTCCTCGACGCGTCCTTGCAGCAAACTCGAGCCTGCGCTCAGGGTGTCCTCTCGACGTTTGCTACCGAGCTTGTAACTCAACTCGAAGAGAGCTATTGAAGCGCGAAGATGACCGGGGACGGGAATCAATTCAGTTCGGAGACGCTAGCGGTTTTTCGCCGCCAGGAGGTAGGCCATGATTAAGACCCAAGGTGTGGTTCATTTCAGTTTGCCAGTGACAGACCTGGAGCGAAGCGGGAAATTTTACAGCGAGCTACTGGGGATGAAAATTGTGCAAAAAACCCCGCGGATGGTCTTTCTGATGTGTGGCGGTGATTTTTTGATCTTGGCGAAGGGCGACGCTCCTTTGAAATACGACTCTGATAAAAACACCCCCGTTCATCACGCCTTCAAAGTGGCGGCCGAGGACTTCGAGCCCGCGGTGGAATTTTTGCGGAAAAATGGAGTGGAGGTATTCAACGTGGAGAACCGCCAAGACGGCGTGTTCTGGGGGCCGCAAGCCTACTTTCTGGATCCCGACGGTAACAAACTGGAAATCCATCACAACACCGGGATGGGCATCAAGATGGAATGATTCAAGAACTGGAGTTGATGGAGTAATGGAGTCATGGGCCACAACCCTCCATCACTCCAATACTCCATTATTCCAGTCTTTCAGAACCGCCCTTCTTTCTCCAACTTTTTGATAACGCTTTCGTCCACCAAGTCCTCGGCTCTGAGGCGCCGAACCTTTTCGTTGCGAGCTCCCAGGAGGCGAATGACGTTGCCAATGCCGTCGACGCTGGGATAGATCTTTCTCTCATAAATGCCCAGAACGTTTTGATAACCTTCCTCGGCGTCTTCGACCCGCGCGAGATGGAGTCCTTTGGCCAAGCTTTTCACGACCTGGAATTTATTCTCGGGAGTGCGGATGAAAGCGACGCTGTCGAGCAGTCCTCTAAGAAGATTTTCCAAGGTCACGGGTGACGAGGACATCAACGTGCGCCGCGTCATGATTCCAGAGCCCTGATAGGGGATGGGCAGTTTCTCCGCATCGGCCAGAAGACGAAACCCCTTGCTCTGCAGAATCTTACCGAACGTGTAACCCACGAAAGCGCCATCCACGGTGCCGTTCAGCAAGCCTTGTGTGATGACCGACTGGTCGCCGAGAGACCGGAACTGTATTTTATCCCGCTCCGGTATTAGGCCCCAGTAGTCGAGCATCAACATTGTGAAAATCCATCCGCCCCCACTCAAACTGTTGACGCCGAGACTCTTCCCTCTCAATTCTGCCGGGCTTTTGATTTTTGGATTCGCTATGAAGTTGCCCGTGAGCTTATTAATAAAGCCAGCCACGAACACCAGGTCGGCCCCTTCCGCGATCGCTCCGAGATTGGCGGCCGAAACTGATCCCCAATGGAATTGGGTTTCTCCTGAACTCAGCGCGGACATGCCCACGGGGCCGTTGCGGACTTGCACTAAGCTGACATCCAGCCCGTACCTGCGAAACAATCCTTGATCCTGAGCAATATAAAGCGCGGCTTCTCTCTCGCTCAAGGATCCAGTCGTCATGACGACCTTGCTCGGGGTTGCCGCCTGAGCGGTCGAGGGAACGGGAACGACAAGATAGAAAAACAAAATAGGCGTGACAACTGAGCGAAGTTTCATGGCGCAAATGTGACGAGCCGGTTTCGCGTCAAAATATGGCCAAAGGTAAGACGGGAGTCGAGGCAGATCTAATTATTAGCCGTTATTGGTTTGAAATCCATGCGCTATTTTGCGCGGACGCTCTAGGTCAAATCCTCGTCGGGCGGAGCGAACGGAATCTCCGCGTAATCCAGTTGAGCCACAACGGCGGGTTCTCCCGCGGATGTTTTGATGACGCTGGAAATCTTTTCTAAGATCTCATCCAGTTGGTAAGGCTTCATGATCACGGCGCTCGCCTCCCCTAAGGCTAATTGCGATTCGATTTGCGGGGTCATGAAGCCGGTTGCAAAGATGGCCTTCACGGCAGGATCTATCTCTTTGATCCTGCGAAAAACCTCCCAACCGTTTAGCTTCGGCAAGCCGAGGTCCAGGATGACTAATCCAATCTCGTCTTTCTTGCACTGAAAAATTTCCACCGCCTCGGCCCCGTCTTTCGCGGGCAATATTCGATACCCCTTGTCCTGAAGAAAATTCTGCATGAGGCGCAGCTGTCGCGCTTCGTCTTCCGCGAAAAGAATCGTCTCGCCTTTCCCAAAAGGTCTTGTCCCGTCTTTCACCGGGGGTTGCTCTTTCACTTCGATGGCGGTTTCTCTGCTTTTTGGAACGGGGAGACAGATGCGGAAGGTCGTCCCTTGATCCGGTTCGCTCTCCACGTCGATAAAGCCCTTGTGGTTGGTAACAATACCGTAAACCACGGAAAGACCCAGGCCGGTTCCCTCGCCCTGCTGTTTGGTCGTGAAAAAAGGCTCAAAGATACGGCTTTGGATCGCCGCGTTCATACCGACACCCGTATCCTTCACGGTGATGCAGGTATACTGTTTCGCGCTGGCGTCTTGAAAGATCCGGCGCAGCGCGGCGCCGGCGACCCGTCGCGTTATCACTTGGAGCGTCCCGCCGCTCGGCATCGCGTCCCGAGCGTTGAGGCACAAGTTCAATACGGCCTGATGCAACAGGTTGGAGTCGGCGATGACCGAAGGCAGCGCCGGATCTAACTCCAGGCGAACGTCAATCGTTTTGGGAAAGGTTTCTTTGAGAAGGCCATGAAGCTTCTCGAGCACGCCGTTGACGTGAATCTGTTCAAATTTCAGCTCGCTTTTGCGGGCCGACGCGAGCAGCTGCTGTACGAGGGATGCGCCTCGATCCACCGTCTCTTTGATCACCTCGAGCCCTTCCGCGACTTTCTCTGTGTTGCCAGGATTCTGCAGGATCAAGGAGGCGTACCCGGAGATCACGTTTAAAATGTTATTCATGTCGTGGGCAATGCCGCCCGCCAAAGTCCCGATACCCTCCATTTTTTGCGCCTGCAGAAGCTGAGCTTGCAACTTCTCCCGCTCGCCGATGGTTTGCCCGAGCTCCGCCGCTTTTTCCGCGAAACGCTCTTCGAGCTCGGCGTTGAGCCTCGTCAGTTCCTCTTCGGCTCGTTTGCGTTCGGTGAGATCGCGAATAATCGCCGAGAAACCCACCAGCGCGCCATTATCGTCCATGAGGGCGGTGACCACGAGGTTGGCCCAAAACCAGGTACCGTCTTTGCGGATGCGCCAGCCTTCTTCTTCGTAGCGACTTTCGGTGGCGGCCTCTCTTAGCGCCAGAGCCGGCAGTCCTTTTTCCCGGTCCTCCGGAATATAGAACCTGCCGAACAATTCCCCGATGACCTCTTGCTGTTTCCACCCTCCGATTCGTTCAGCGCCGCGATTCCACGACGAGACCCGGCCCTCAGGATCCATCATAAACACGGCGTAGTCCTGCAGGCTATCGACCACGAGGCGAAACCGCTCTTCGCTTTGCCGGATCGCTTGCTGCTTGAGCTGCTCGTTCATGCGAAACAGGTCAACGAAGACCGAGACCTTGGCCTTTAAAACTTGCGGCACGACCGGTTTGAAAAGGTAATCGACGGCGCCACTGGCGGCGCCGCGAAAGACATCCGATTCCAGAGTATCGATCGCTGAAAGGAAGATGATCGGCGTGTAGCGAAAGCGCTCTCTCTGGCGAATCAGCGCGGCCGTCTCGAAGCCGTCCATCACCGGCAGGCGCACGTCCAGCAGAATGAGGGCGAAATCCTCCCGCAGCAGATGACGCAGCGCATCTGTGCCGGAAGAGGCTGTAAGGATGTTTCGCCCGGGCCCCGAAAGCAAGGCTTCCATGGCCAAGAGCGTGCTCACATCGTCATCAACTACGAGGATGTTCGCCGTTGGCTCGGTGTTCATAAGTAATTTTCGGCATCTTTTGCTTGCCAAACAGCCAGACGCGGAGGAGCGCAAGCAGCTCTTCCGTATTCACGGGTTTCGCGATGTAATCGGAGGCGCCGGCCGCGAGGCATTTTTCGCGGTCGCCTTTCATCGCCTTTGCAGTAAGGGCCAAAATCGGCAGTAGCCGATGTTTGGGATCTTTGCGGATCCGGCGCATCGTCTCATAACCGTCCATCTCGGGCATCATGATATCCATGAGCACGGCGTCGATCGCTTCGTCCTCGTTGAGCAGAGAGATCGCGTCCTTGCCGGTTTCGGCGTTGATGACTCGAACCCCGTGCTGCTCGAGCAGGCTCGTCAGAGCAAAAATGTTGCGCACATCGTCATCGACAACCAGCACTTTCTTGGATCTGAGCGCCTCGTCGCTTTGATGCAGGCGCTCCAGCATCTGTTGTTTCGCGGGTGAAAGCTCGCCGGTAACGAGATGCAAAAATAAGGAGGTCTCGTCGAGCAGCCGCTCGGGGGATTGTACGTCTTTGACCACGACGCTCTCTGCCATCCGCGCCAGCTGAACTTCGTCCGCTGATGTGAGATCTTTGCCCGTGAACACGACGATGGGCAGCTCCTGGAGGTCCGAGTCCTGTCGAATGCGCTCCAGCAACTCGAAGCCGGAAATATCCGGCAACCTCAGGTCGAGTACCATACAATCGAATTTTTCGCTGCGTAAGTTTTCCCACGCCTCGGCGCCGCTTCCCGCGGTGACAATATCCACGTTCCCGTGCGACAGCAGCTCCACGATGCCCTGCCGCTCGACTTCGTTGTCTTCCACCACCAGCAAGCGCTTGCGGGGCGATCGGGCGTAGTCCAGCACCCGGTCGAAGGCCTTTTCCAAATCGCTCGTGCTTGGAGGTTTGATCAGATAGGAGAAGGCGCCGTGGCCGAGGCCCTGCAAGCGTTCTTCCTCGACGCTGATGATTTGCACCGGGATGTGACGGGTCGCCGGGTCTTGTTTCAGATGGCTCAGGACCGTCCATCCGAGCATGTCCGGCAGGAAGATGTCCAGTATGATGGCAAGCGGGGCGAATTCGCGCGCCAGGGCGCGCGCAACCGCTCCCTGTGTTGTGACCACGCCCTTGACGCCCCGTTCGCGCGCCAGATCCAGTAAGAAGCGGGCGAACTGAGGATCATCCTCTACAATAAGAATGACGGAATCTCCCGGCATGACCGACTCGCGGTCGTCGGGAACCTCCTCCGGCTTGACCGCCTGCTGCACAATCAGCGGCGCCGGGCTGAGTCTGCCGATCTTGAGCGCCGTGGTAGCGGAAACTGTGCCGAAGTAATTTTCTGGCAGGTAGAGCGTAAAGGTACTTCCGTGATTGGGCGCGCTGGCGAGACGGATCTCGCCGCCCAAGAGCGTCGCCAGCTCCCGGCTGATCGCTAGACCGAGTCCGGTGCCACCGTAGCGCCGGCTCGTGCCGGCATCGGCTTGGTGGAACGCTTCGAAGATGATCTTTTGCTTCTCGACCGGAATGCCGATCCCGGTATCGCTGACCTCAAAGGCAATGACCCTCGAAGCGCCATTGAGCACAGGGTGATCGGAGCTCCAGCCGGTCGCAGCTGTTTTCATACCGAATATGACGCCACCTTGCGTGGTGAATTTGAACGCATTGGAGAGCAAATTTTTCAGTACCTGTTGGAGGCGCTTGAGATCGGTGTTCATGCTGAGCGGAAGCTTCGGATCCATTTCGACCTCGAAGTGCAAGTGCCGCGCTTCAGCCATATGCCGGAAGCTCCGCTCCACGGCTTCGCGCACCTTCGGGAAGAGAACTTCCTCGGGCTCGACTGTGACCGTGCCGGATTCGATCTTTGACAAATCGAGAATATCACTGATGAGGTTCAACAGGTCGGCGCCTGAGGCATGGATGTTCTTGGAAAATTCCACCTGTTTGGGAAGCAGGTTGCCGTCGGGATTCTCGGCCAGCTGTTGGGCCAGAATCAAGACGGAATTGAGCGGGGTGCGCAGCTCGTGCGACATATTGGCAAGAAATTCCGATTTGTACTTGGAAGCCAGAGCCAGCTCGGCGGCCTTTTCTTCCAACGCATGGCGCGCTTGTTCGATCTCCTGATTCTTGCGCTCGACCTCGGCATTCTGCTCGGCGAGCTGCTTGGCCTTGCTCGCTAACTCATCGTTCGTCTGCTGCAGCTCCTTTTGCTGAGCCTGGAGCTCCGTCGCCAGCTTCTGGGATTGCTGCAGCAAGCCTTCCGTGCGCATGGTGGCCTCGATCGTATTGAGCACGATGCCGATGCTTTCCGTCAGCTGGGCCAGAAAGGTGAGATGCGTCGAGGTAAATTCCGCCAGCGAGGCCAGCTCGATGACCGCTTTGGTCTGTCCCTCAAAGAGAACCGGCAAAACGATCAGGTTGCGCGGCCGTCCTTCGCCGAGGCCCGAGCCGATCCGGATGTAGTTAGGCGGGACGTCGGAAAGCAGGATTCTCCGCTTCTCCACGGCGCACTGGCCCACAAGTCCGACGCCTACGGGCAATTCTGTCTTCGGATTTTGATCTCCCGTGCGCGCGTAGCCGGCCAGCATTTTTAGATGCGAATCTCCGTTGCTCCCTTCCATTTGGTAGACGGCGCCGTACTGCGCGCTGACCAAGGGGGCCAGCTCCGAGAGCAGCATTTGGCCGACCGTCGTCAAATCCCGCTGGCCTTGCATCATGCTGGTGAACCTTGCCAGGTTGGTCTTAAGCCAGTCCTGCTCGGTGTTCTGATCCGTTGTCGCGCGAAGGTTTTGGATCATGGCATTGATGTTGTCTTTGAGCTCAGCCACTTCGCCGCGGGCATCGACCTGAATGGAACGGGTGAGATCGCCTTTCGTAACGGCGGTCGCCACGTCAGCAATGGCGCGCACCTGAGTCGTAAGGTTCGCCGCCAGCAGGTTCACGTTATCCGTGAGGTCTTTCCAGATACCGGCGGCGCCGGGGACGTTTGCTTGACCGCCCAAGCGGCCCTCGACGCCGACTTCCTTGGCGACGCTGGTCACCTGTTCGGTCAAAGATCGCCAATGTATCGGTCATGTTGTTGATGGTTTCGGCCAAGGCCGCCACTTCGCCCTTGGTTTCAATCGTCAGCTTCTCTTTGAGGCTGCCATTGGCCACAGCGGTCACGACTTTGACGATGCCGCGGACCTGAGACGTGAGATTTGCCGCCATAACATTGACGTTGTCCGTCAGATCCTTCCACGTGCCCGCCACTTCCGGCACGACGGCCTGGCCACCAAGCTTGCCCTCCGTGCCGACTTCGCGGGCCACGCGCGTCACTTCGGCAGCAAACGCATTCAACTGGTCGACCATGGTGTTGATCGCTTCTTTCAATTGTAGAATCTCGCCATGCACATCGACGGTGATTTTCTTCGACAAATCGCCGTTGGCGACGGCGATGGTCACGTCGGCGATGTTTCGGACCTGGGCCGTCAAATTACCGGCCATGAAGTTGACGCTATCGGTCAGGTCTTTCCAGGTACCGGCGACGCCCGGAACGACGGCCTGGCCGCCCAGTTTGCCTTCGGTGCCGACCTCGCGGGCAACGCGGGTCACTTCGGCGGCGAAACTGCGCAGCTGGTCGACTATCGTGTTGACGGTATCCTTGAGCTGCAAGATTTCGCCGCGCACATCGACGGTGATTTTCTTGGAGAGGTCGCCGTTGGCGACGGCGATGGTCACGTCGGCGATGTTTCGGACCTGAGCCGTCAAATTGCCGGCCATGAAATTCACGCTTTCGGTCAAATCTTTCCAAACGCCGCTCACGTCGCGAACCTGCGCCTGCCCGCCGAGCTTGCCTTCGGTGCCGACTTCGCGGGCGACGCGGGTGACTTCGGCGGCGAACGCGTTCAACTGGTCGACCATCGTGTTCATGGCTTCTTTGAGCTGTAAGATCTCGCCGCGGACATCGACGGTGATCTTCTTCGAGAGATCGCCATAGGCAACCGCGATGGTGACGTCGGCGATGTTGCGAACTTGGGCCGTCAAGTTACTGGCCATGGCGTTGACGCTGTCCGTCAGGTCCTTCCAGGTGCCGGCGACCCCGGGCACGGCGGCCTGGCCGCCGAGCTTGCCTTCGGTGCCGACTTCGCGGGCGACGCGGGTGACTTCGGCGGCGAACGCATTCAACTGATCGACCATCGTGTTGATCGCTTCTTTGAGCTGCAAGATTTCGCCGCGCACGTCGGCGGTGATCTTCTTCGACAAGTCGCCATTGGCCACGGCGATCGTAACGTCGGCGATGTTTCGCACCTGCGCGGTCAGATTGCCGGCCATAATATTGACGCTCTCGGTGAGATCCTTCCAAACGCCGCTCACGTCGCGCACTTGTGCCTGCCCACCGAGCTTGCCTTCGGTGCCGACTTCCCGGGCAACGCGCGTCACTTCGGCGGCGAAGCTCCGCAGCTGATCGACCATGGTATTGATAGCTTCTTTGAGCTGCAGGATTTCGCCGTGGACGTCGACGGTGATTTTCTTTGACAAGTCGCCGTTGGCGACCGCGATGGTCACATCGGCGATGTTTCGCACCTGGCCGGTTAAATTGTTTGCCATCAAATTGACGCTGTCGGTGAGATCCTTCCACGTTCCGGCGACGCCGGGGACCAGCGCTTGCCCACCGAGCTTGCCTTCGGTGCCGACTTCCCGGGCAACGCGGGTCACTTCGGCTGCGAAACTCCGCAGCTGATCGACCATGGTGTTGATCGTATCTTTGAGCTGCAGAATCTCACCCTTAACGTCGACGGTGATTTTTTTCGAGAGGTCGCCGTTGGCGACGGCGATGGTCACATCGGCGATATTTCGCACCTGCGAGGTCAAGTTGCTCGCCATCGCGTTGACACTGTCAGTCAGATCTTTCCAGGTTCCGGCCACCCCGGGCACGACGGCTTGGCCGCCGAGCTTGCCGTCCGTGCCGACTTCGCGCGCGACACGGGTCACTTCGGCGGCGAAACTCCGCAGCTGATCGACCATGGTGTTGATCGTATCTTTGAGCTGCAGGAACTCGCCGCGCACGTCGGCGGTGATCTTTTTTGAGAGATCGCCGTTGGCGACGGCGATGGTCACATCGGCGATATTTCGCACCTGGCCGGTCAGATTACCGGCCATCATGTTGACGCTTTCAGTCAGGTCTTTCCAAACGCCGCTCACGTCGCGCACCTGCGCCTGCCCGCCGAGCTTGCCTTCGGTGCCGACCTCGCGGGCAACGCGGGTCACTTCGGCGGCGAAGCCGTCGAGCTGCTTCACCATCGCGTTGACCATTTTCGCCGTACGTAAGAACTCGCCCCTCAGCGGTTGCCCTTCAGCTTCTAGGGCGATGGTTTGATTGAGGTCGCCCTTGGCGACGGCGCCGATCACGCGCGCCATTTCGACTGTGGGACGGGCAAGATCCTCGATCAAATGGTTGAGCGCGGTTACGCGGGTCATCCACGCCCCTCCGGCGGCCGGCAACGTGGCGCGTTGCGACAACTTCCCCTCTTTGCCGACGACGCGACTTACCCGCTCCATCTCTTTCGCGCTATCCCACATCATCTCTATAATATCGTTTAACGTGTCAGCGATTTTTCCGTCGATTCCGGTCCAACCGCTCGGCAGGCGCGCTGAGAAATCGCCTTTTTTTACTGACGAGAGCACCTGGAGAAGCGCTTTGGTATCGAGCCTGTCCCCGTCAGCTACTGGCGCTACATTTTTTGCCATAATTTCTCCCTGCTACTGATGGAGTTTGAAAGGATGGAAGATTTGCTGAGGCATTTGGATCATCGGCCAACTTTGGCCGGTTCCAGCACACAAGTACCCACCAGCTTATCCTGCAAATGGCCGTTGTCAATATAATTTTATAAAACGAAAACTTTTTTAATTTTAATAGCTTGTTTTAAGATGGGCCCGGGGCCCTGAGGGGGAGGGGAGAGTTCCGCCGGCCAGTGTCTATAGGATCGTCCTGCCTTTAGACGACCCTGGTGTCACGTACGTCTAGGAAAAGACTGGGAACACGATCAGCACCGTTTTCCCGGAATCAGCGCCGATAGGCCAACATGATGCCATCGCGGATAGGCAGCAGAACATTTTCGACTCTCTCGTCTCTTTGAATCCGATCATTCAAGGCCGCAATGATCCGAGACGCTGGATCCGCGGGATTCAGAACTCTCCCGCTCTGCAGCATGTTATCCAAAACGATCAGCCCGCCCCGCCGCACGAGGTCGATGCAGGCGTCGTAATAAGCGCCGTAGCCCTGCTTGTCCGCGTCGATAAAGCAGAGATCAAAGGGGCCCTGCAAGTTCTTCAGGGTTTCCTTTGCCGGACCGAGCTTGATCTCGATCTTATGGCCGTGAGGACTCGACGCAAAATAACGCCGAGCAATTTCACTGGTCTCAGGGTTAACATCACAGGTAATCAGTTGGCCGTCTTCCGGCAGCGCCGCCGCCATCGCAAGCGCGCTGTAGCCCGTGAACATGCCGATCTCCAGAACTCGCTTGGCCGCCGTCAATCGGACCAGCAGTCTGAGTAACGCCCCTTCGATGGGCCCGACCATCATTCCCGGAGAAGAGGTTTTTTCGTGCGTCTCTTGCCAAAGGCGCTGATGAAGATTGGAAAGCTCGCGCGTATGACGCTCTGAGTATTCCTCGATTTTTTCCGATAGCGAGATCATACAGAAACTCCTCTCGATTCATTACAAAATCAAAATATCGTTGCCTTGAGACAGCCGTTGCATGCTCCAAACGCTTGCCTGTCAATGCTAGGGTTGGATTGGGTCAGCGAATTTCTTTCTCTCGGAAGTTGAAGGTAAATAGGAGGAGCTACTCCCACGAGCGATTCTGGAAACTTTATAGTCGGTTGCCGCTGTGCCGTCCATAGTCAAAGTATACTCGAACGGTTCGGCCGAATTTTTTCCATTTATATAGATATACATCGCTTTTTCCCCGGGCATCGGTTCGTATTCGGTTGCCGCGACACTTGTCGGGTGGCCGCTCGGATGCAGTCGCAAGAGGGTTTCGCGGAATTTTTCAAGCGGTACATAACCCTTGGTTCTGTCCGAGAGCAACGCATAGGCTCTTTGGACATCCTGGCGTACGAACGCAACCTCCGCAAATTCCACAGCGCGCTTTCCGGCTAAGACTTCATCGTGCTTGATCGAGTTGGTACAGCTCATCACGCCGATGAGGAAACCGAAGAGCAAGAACTGAAGTTGCATCATGTTCCGTGGGTTCGTTAAATGACGAACCAGAGGCCTCGCCGCGGTTTATTTTGCCCCGAAGATCTCGTCGGCGCCGAGCGAAATTCTCGCAAGGACGAACGACCCGATAAATACGCCGGCAGTGAACCCCTTCCATCTTTTCATTGCGTGCGTGCTTTCCGCTCTGGTTTGTTCCGGTTGAATTATCAGGTGTCCGGGGAATATTGCAATGACAGTTAGGATACATCTTCGCCGCTGCCGCGATCATTGGATCGCCAGACCGACGGGCGGCGTCTATTGAGTGGTGGGGTGGCTATGGACAAGCGGCAGGACAATACGAAAGGTCGTCCCTTCGCCGGCCTTGCTGCTGTAGGAAATCGAACCATCATGGGCGGCCACGATTTGTCGCACTATCATCAAACCCAACCCGGTGCCTTTATCCTTGGTGGTGGCAAACGGTGCGAAAATATCCACGCCTTCGGGAATGCCTGAGCCGGTATCGCTGATTTCGATGATGACGCTCTCGGCTTCAGGATGCATTTTGACCTTTAATTTTCCGCCCGAAGGCATCGCTTCGATGGCATTTTTATAGATATTTAAGAAAATTTGCCTTAGCTTTTCTCGATCCGTGTTGAGGATTGATAGTTCGTTGGAAATGTCATGCTCGATCCGAACCCCCGCGCTGTCCAGTTCGGGCCCCAGGAGTTTTTCTACTTCAGCAATGAAATGCGCGGGATCGATAGGGGCAATATTCAACTGCATAGGGCGAGCGAGTGAGCGAAATTCTCGCAGCAGTGAACTCAACCGATCGATCTCGCTGTGAATATCCTGTAGCTGAGTTTTCCAGGAACTGTCCACATCCTTTAGTTTCGTCGACTCTATCTCCATCAGCTGGATGGTCGTGAAAATCCAATTTAGAGGATTGGCGATCTCATGGGCCAAAACTGCGGCAGTCATTCCCATAGCGGCCAGGCGATCGTTCGCGCGCAACTTTTCTTCGGCCAGGCGCCGTTCCTCAGCGATAATAGCCTCCTGGCGTTTTTGCTCGGTCCTATCGGTTGCAATCAAACAAACGGCATCGTTGTTATCGATCATTACCCGACTGCACGAGATGTACACCGGCACTGTCGTGCCGTCGCTTGCCTGAAGCCCAATTTCCGCTGTGGTCTTTTCTTTCCTGGTGAGGCACCCATGGAAAATAGCTTCATGTTCTCCGGGCACGAAACCTCCAAATGAAGAGCCGATCACGCGCTCCAAAGGATATTTGACGAGTTCGCCAAAGCGGCCGTTGCAATAAAGGATAGTTCCGTCCAGAGACAAGGTGACCGCCGCCTCGCTCATCTCTTCGACGATGATCCGGTAGGGATGGTCGGCGCCTTTGAGCGTAAAGACCTGTTCCCCGGCGGGCCCCGTGATCACGAGCGCGTCCACTTCCCCGGTGCGAATAGCCGTCAGAGTTTCTTCGGCTTCCTGAAGCCGGACGCGCAGCTCATCGAGTTCCTGCAGAAGGTTTTGTGCGGAGTTTTCCATGTTGGAGTTTTAAGTGGTCTTCTTTTTTATCGCGAGACCATCCATCAGTTTACCCGTGTCCGAAAGGTCACCGATAAAGCGTCGCACGGGAAGCGGGTTTTTTTTGATAAGGGTTGGCGCCGCAATCACATTGTCTTCAGCAATATTTTCGGGGTTTTGATAAATATCGATAACCTCTAAATAGTATTTGCCCTTCAAGTGTTCGTCACAAATTTCTTTGATGTTCGTGATGGCCCGTCGCGATCGCGACGTTGCTCCGGCAATGTAAAGATGAAGAACGTATCCCGCCCTTGCCGATCCGGCGTTATCGAAAGGATCCTTTGCCATTTTACACCCTTGGTTCCATGTCCAAACCCAGCAAGACTTTTTCGCTATTGGAGAGGTCGCCAATGATTTTTTTGAGCGGTGGCGGAAGACTTCTGACGAGTGTCGGAATCGCGAGAATTTGATCTTTACGCGCGAGCTCCGGATGGCGCACGAGGTCGATGATTTCGATGTTGTACTGGTTGGCGAGGTGCTGCTCGCAGATTTTTTTGAGATTCGTGAGTGCAGTGATGGATTTAGGTGTCTGCCCGGCTATATAGAGTCGAAGATTCCATGATTTCTCGACTGTCAGAGCGGACGGCTTCATAGGTTTTTCCTCCCGTTGGGCGCCAGATCTGCTTTGCGCAGTCGAGCTAAGGTTTTCCTGTTTTCCGCCAATGTTTTTGCGCTACGCTCGTCTTCGGCAAGAGTCTTCTCTATTTCTATTTTTTCATTTTCAAATTCCGCTCTGAGAGCGGCAATTTTGGCTTCCAAGTTTTTTGTTTGGTTGCGAGAGTGCTCCGCATCCGTTCCCTTTCTTGTTGACACTTGGCCGCCGTCGCTCTTTCCTGCGTCTCCATGGCTTGTCGAGCGGTTCCTGTCAAGACTCCACCCGGCCCGACGTAGACGTCGACCAGCTCGATGCCCTCATCGGTGAGCAAAAACTCGCGGATCTGGTTCGAATGGGCCATGCCGCGAGACTTGAGCACGTATAAGCCGCGGTTGCGCTCGCTGTTCGTTTCGATATCGCGCAGCAACAGCCAGGTGTCCATAATCGATGAGATGCCGACCTCTGATTGCTCCAGATTGTGATGCGCGCCAGACGTGAGGCTCGTAAACATGCCGGTAATCTGGCGCATTTTCAATAAATCGATCAGGCGCGTGAGCATCGCCTTGACTTCATTTGGATCGCCCTCGGAAATGAAGGTACTGATCGGATCCACCACGACTACCCGGGGCTTAAATTCATTGATGATCTTATGCCAAACCACGAGATGCATCTCCAGGCTGTAAAAAGTGGAGCGCAGTGCATGAAACCGCAGCAGCCCCTTTTCGACCCATGGATTCAAGTTTATTCTGATGGAGCGCATGTTACGCATGAATTGCTTCGGGGATTCTTCGGAGGCAATGTAGAGAGAGCGCTCCCGGCGCCGGCACGCGGCGTCGACAAAATGAGCGCACACGCTGCTCTTCCCGGTGCCTGCGGTTCCTGAAACCAAAACGCTGCTACCGCGATAGTATCCTTTTCCACCCAGCATGGCGTCGAGACGGGGGATACCGCTCGAAATCCGTTCGTTGCTAACCTCATGATTCAATCCGAGCGAGGTGATCGGCAGGACCGAGAGGCCCTCGGCATCGATTAGAAACGGGTACTCATTAGTGCCGTGCGAAGAGCCGCGGTACTTGATAATTCGCAGCCGACGGGTGGAAATCTGGTTTATAACGCGATGGTCGAGGAGGATCACGCAGTCCGATACGTACTCTTCCAGCCCATGGCGCGTCAGTGCTCCGGTGCCCCGCTCGCCAGTAATGATTGCGGTGACGCCTTTTTCTTTGAGCCAGCGAAACAGCCGGCGCAGCTCGTTTCGAAGAATGAAGGTATTGGTGAATGCGGCAAAGATCGCCTCAATGGTATCGATGGCGACCCGTTTTGCGCCGATGGAGTCGATCGCATGACCGAGGCGCAAGAACAAACCCTCGAGATCGTAGTCGCCGGTTTCTTCGATCTCGCTTCGGTCGAGATGGATGTAATCGACGATCAATTTGTTGCGCTTAACCAAATCATCTAAATCAAAGCCCAGTGAGGCGACATTCTTGTTCAATTCCTCGGCCGTCTCTTCGAAGGCGATGAAAACTCCCGGTTCGTTATATTGCAGGGCGCCCCTGACGAGGAACTCCATGGAAAGCATGGTCTTGCCGCAGCCGGCGCTGCCGCAGATCAAGGTCGTGCGACCCTTCGGCAGCCCACCGAATGTAATTTCATCAAGGCCGTGGATACCGGTAGGCGCCTTTGAGAGTCCCCGGCGATGATTCCTGTAATTCGATCTGTTCATTGATTCCGCGCGAGTGTATGTCTCTTTTGAGACAACTTTTCAAACTTGGTTTAACTTTATGGTTGCCAAATATCCAAGTCAAGGAAGCTTCAAAAATTTGTCGACGCGTCGCGATGTTCCGGGTTTGCGACACCATGGGTCGCCTTGCTTGACGGATCACGGCGGTTCCAGCTACAAAGAAAAGACGAAGGAGGAACCATGAATTATCAATTGGAGCACGTGGCGATCTACTGCAAGGATATCAACGAATCGATAAAGTTTTATGAAAAATTCTTCGCCGGCCAGCCGACGGCGATAAGAAAAGGCGCGGCGGGCTATGGCTTCTGCTTTATGAAGATTGCCGGCTCGCCTTCAATTCAGCTGATGGAGTCAGCCGGCGAGGTCGGCGTGCATCACTACGGCTTCGTCACCGACGACGTCGAACAAGTCGCCAAGGATTTCAGAGAAAAAGGCGCCCAGATCGTCCGCGAAAATCGCGACCCGTCGGGAAAACTCACGACGATCTTCGTGAAAGATCCAAACGGGTTAGAAATGGAAATCAGGTCGCCCCGCTAGTCGGTATATATCTTTTGAGATGGCTCTGGGCTTGTTACACACAGCTCTTTCCCGTCACTTAAAGCTTCATTCGGAAAATAGTTTGGAGGGAGTATCTTTATCCACCTCGTCTGATATAGTCATCAGCGCAGGAACGATACCCACGTCAAAATAGAATACACCAGTCACGCTTGACCGAGCATCGCAGAGACGGTCCCTAAGGTAACCCCGCCTCTTTTTGTTAATGGGCCAGCGAGTAACTGAAAACGGCGAGTAGCGACTGCCCGGAAGGAGATGTTTGTCATGGAACACAGCTCAACCAATGCAACTTCAACGATCAGCCGTATTGGGTTTATCGGCAATTATTTGCCGCGCCAGTGCGGTATTGCTACGTTCACTACCGACTTGTGTGAGGCCATCGCTGCCGAATACGGTGGAACAACGTGTATTGCCTTGCCCGTCAACGACATCGAGACCGGCTACGCCTATCCGGCGCGCGTTCGATTTGAACTGGCGGAGAAGGATATTGACTCTTATCTCCGCGCCGCCGACTTCTTGCACACCAACAATGTAGATCTCGTCTGCCTGCAACACGAATATGGCATCTTCGGTGGGCGCGCGGGCAGTCACATTTTGCCCCTCTTACGTGAATTGCGCATGCCCATCGTCACGACCTTGCACACCATTCTGCAGAACCCCAACCCAGATCAACGGCGGGCGTTGGAAGAAGTCGCAGCGCTGTCAGATCGGTTGGTCGTCATGAGTAAGCGCGGCGCTGAATTCTTGCAAGAGATCTATCATGTGCTGCCGGAGAAGATTGATCTGATTCCACACGGCATTCCCGATGTGCCGTTTGTAGACCCGAGTTTTCACAAAGACCTGTTTGGAGTCGAGGGTAAAATCGTCTTACTCAGCTTTGGCTTGCTCTCAGCGAACAAAGGGATCGAAAACGTCATCGCCGCTCTGCCCGCTATTTTGGCGCGATATCCAAACGTGGTGTACATCGTCGTCGGCGCAACCCATCCCCACGTCATGCGGCACGAAGGCGAAACTTATCGGTTGTCTTTACAATGGATGGCTCAAGAAAAAGGCGTGGAAGGTCAGGTGATCTTCTACAACCGATTTGTCAGTTTGGAGGAACTCGTTAACTTCATCGGCGCGGCGGACATTTATATCACGCCCTATCTCAACCCGGCGCAAATCGTCTCTGGCACACTGGCTTACACGCTGGGGGCGGGCAAGGCGGTGATTTCGACACCCTATTGGTATGCGGAAGAAATGCTAGCCGAAGAACGGGGTGCGCTGGTGCCGTTCCGCGATCCGGCGGCGTTGGCCGAGCAAGTGATTGACCTGTTGGACAACGAGCCGAAGCGTCACGGGATGCGCAAGCGCGCCTATCTTCATGGGCGGACGATGATCTGGCCGCAGGTCGCGCGACGCTACATGAAGAGTTTTGAACGCGCCCGAGTTGAACGCTGGCATTTCACCCCGCCCGGCTTCACAGTCAAAGCGCTAGACACATATCCGGGCGATCTGCCCCCTCTCAAACTCGATCACTTGCGCCACATGGCGGACGAGACCGGCATGTTGCAACACGCCATTTTCACGGTGCCCAACTATCACGAGGGGTATTGTACTGACGACAACGCCCGTGCTCTGATGGTCAGCACTCTTCTGGAGGAACTCGGCAACGGAGAGGCATTGGAATTGGCTTCCCGTTATCTCGCCTTCGTCTGGTATGCGTTCAACGCTGAAACCGGACGCTTTCGCAACTTTATGGATTACCAGCGCCGCTGGCTGGAAGCTGGCGGCTCAGACGATTGCCACGGCCGCACGCTGTGCGCCTTGGGCACAGTGTTGGGCCGCTCTAACACGCCGGCCTTACACAGTATGGCCGGCTGGTTATTCGAGCAGGCCTTGCCCGCCATTCTCGACACGACCAGCCCGCGGGCGTGGGCCTTCTCGCTGATCGGCATCCACGAGTATCTACAACGGTTTGCCGGCGACCGCATGGCAGGCCAGGTCCGGGAGGAATTGTCCGGGCGGCTGCTGGCGTTATATCAAAGCCATCGCTCGGACCAATGGCGATGGTACGAAGAAGTGCTGACCTATTGTAACGCCGCGCTGCCACATGCGTTGCTCATGTGCGGCCAATCGATGCCGAATAAAGCAATGTCCGAGGCCGGGCTGGAGTCGCTTATGTGGCTGGCCGACTTGCAGCGCGCTGAAGAGGCTGGGGGTCATTTTGTTCCCATCGGATCCAACGGTTTTTATCAGCAGGGCGGTAAGCGTGCGCGGTTCGATCAACAGCCGGTGGAGGCGCAAGCCATGGTATCCGCCTGCCTCGAAGCGGCCCGGATCACGGGAGACAAGCGTTGGCGGAAGGAAGCTCGACGGGCTTTCGAGTGGTTCCTTGGGCGCAATGATCTGAACCTTCCCATTTATGACCCGATGACAGGTGGTTGTCGAGACGGTCTGCATCCCGACCGCGCGAACGAGAATCAAGGCGCGGAGTCTACGCTAGCCTTTCTCCAGGCCCTGCTGGAGCTGCGCCTGGCGGACAATGCCCTTCCATCTGTGGAGGTACAATCCTAGTGAGCAACCGACACCCCGAAATCTTTCGCCGTCATCCGCACAATCCCATTTTGACCCCCGCCGCTTGGCCCTATCCGGCCAATAGCGTGTTTAACCCGGGCGCCACATTGCTGCCGGATGGGACCACCCTGCTACTGTGCCGCGTGGAGGATCGGCGCGGCCATTCCCACTTGTGTGTCGCCCGCTCCGCCAACGGTGTGGATAGCTGGCAGATTGACTCCCAGTCCACCCTATTGCCCGACCCGGAACACTTTCCGGAGGAACTGTGGGGCATTGAAGACCCGCGCATCACCTACCTCCCCGAATTAAGCAAGTATGGCATCGTTTATACCGCCTACTCTGGTGTCGGACCCGGCGTAGCGCTTGCGCTCACCAAAGATTTCGAGCACTTCGAGCGCTATGGGATGATCATGGCGCCGGAAGATAAAGATGCTGCCTTGTTTCCTCATCGTATCGGCGGCCAGTGGGCTTTGATCCATCGCCCGGTCAGCGCTCCCGGCGCGCACATGTGGATGTCCTATTCGCCCGATCTGCGGCACTGGGGCAGCCACAAGCTGATGCTGGAAGCCCGGCGCGGCGGATGGTGGGATGCGAATAAAATCGGCCTCTCGTCACCGCCCATCGAAACTCCGCAAGGTTGGCTGGTGATTTACCACGGCGTACGGCAGACACCAGCGGGTTGCATTTACCGACTGGGTCTAGCGCTGTTTGATTTGCAGGAGCCGGGACGCTGCCTGAAACGCGGTGACGAGTGGATCTTCGGCCCGGAAGAACAGTATGAGCGACGCGGAGATGTGGACAACGTCGTTTTTCCTTGTGGCTACACCCTTGCGTCCGATGGCGACACCATCCATCTGTATTACGGCGCGGCGGATACGTGCATTGCCCTGGCGACCGGCAGCATTCGCGGAATTCTCAATTGGCTTCACGAAGACGGATAAAGAATCCGCTAAAAACCTGACAACCGTCTTATGCCTTTAGCATACCTTGTGGGCACGGTGCGGAGAAATCAGGTAGTGACTCATTTTGATTTCCAAGATTTGATCTCGGCCTTTAACTGGCGCAGTTCATCGACGAGTCTTTTGGTTTGTGCGATAACCTTTTGGCTCTCTTTTATGAGCCTGCGAGATTCTTCAATTAGCTCTTTAAACAGCTTTTGGGATTCGTCTGCCATCCTTAATGCCATTACATCATTTCTATGACATATTGCTATGCATGAACCGCTCAAGAAAGAAGCTTCCCAAGGACGCCAACCGAGTTACTACCAGAAATCAGCTTGTTCAGATTTCGGATCGCTCGGTGTTAACCGGGACACTTGAGGTGACCACAAGATGAAAAGCAGCATTTCATACAAAAACTGTCTCATTCGCGGCGAGTCATTTCAGCGGGAGAAAAATGGAAAGTGGGTTCCCCAATATACTGTGACGCGTCCCAAAACCGAAAGCACAGGGAAGGGAAGCGATTTTCCATCGCATCAATATCAATGCAACGAAGCTTTGCCGACTGAAAGTGAAGCCGACGCGTATGCCGTGAAAAGAGCAAGGGAGTGGATTGATAAGAACTGAAAGCTAAAGGGCTAATCAGTCTTTTCTTGCGTATCGATATCTTAGGCACAACCCGCCAGAGCGTGGTTCCTCGCATTAAGTTTTCCTTGTTTTGCTCCGATCACTGGGAGAAAAAGGAAACATTCAAATTCCCCTTTTGTCACCAAGAACACAGATAAAGCGCCCGCCAAAGCATGAGCGGCTTATGTCCGATTGTCTGAGACGCGATCATGTTATATCACCGTCCTGCTGTCCTGGTGATGGCAGCAGGTAATGGAATTCGCTCCCCTGGAATTTCGTGTAAGATGCCAATCTGCGCGAAATTGCACAACGGCATAACGCCTATTCCCCGATGGAAAAATTTTTCGCTACCTGCCCCCGCGGCCTGGAACAGCTCCTGGCAGAAGAACTGCAGCAACTGACAGCGAAAAACATTCACACCGTAGGGGGTGGAGTCCAGTTTAGCGGTGAATTTTCCCTATGTTACCGGACGAATCTGGAAAGCCGCATTGCCAGCCGCGTTCTGTGGCAGGTGGCAACAGACCGCTACCGCAACGAGGACGATATTTACCGCACCGCTTTGGCGCTGCCATGGAACGACTGGTTTGAACCGCCTCTCACTATACGGGTCGATGTCTCGGCCACCAGGAGTCCTCTCACGAGTCTCAATTTCGTCACCCTCAAAATCAAGGACGCCGTGTGCGATAGAATTCGCCGGCTCTCGGGTCGCCGTCCCAGCGTGGATACCCGTCAGCCCGATGTTGGCATTCAGGGTCATCTGACAGATCGCGACTTTACCCTTTATCTCGACACCACGGGGGAGCCGTTGTTCAAGCGCGGCAGACGCATAGCCGCGGGAGAAGCGCCGCTGCGGGAAAATCTCGCTGCCGGGATTCTTCGCCTTGCCGGATGGCTCCCCGGCATTCCGCTGCTCGATCCTATGTGTGGCAGCGGGACGATTCTGCTGGAAGCGGCGCACATGGCCCTAGATATCGCGCCCGGTTTAGGACGCCATTTTGCTTTCGAGAAACTGAAAAATTTCAATCGGCGCCGCTGGCAAGAGCTGATACAGCAAAGCGCGGCCCGCCGAAAACCCAGGGTTCCACTTTCCATTTACGGCAGCGATATCTCCGATGAGGCGTTGAAATCGGCCCGCGTCAACCTTGCGGCTGCCGGCTTGGAAAAAATGGTGAGCTTGAAGCGGGCGAATGTCCTGGAAATCTCCGCACCGGCAAAGGAAGGCATCATCGTCACCAACCCGCCTTACGGCGTGCGCCTCGGCGAGCAGCAGGAACTGGCGGAGTTTTACCCAAAGCTCGGCGACGCGCTGAAGAAAAAATTTACCGGCTGGCGGGCCTACATTCTCAGCGCCGACATGCGCCTGCCGAAGCTCATCCGCCTCGCCGCATCCAAGCGCACCCCGTTGTTCAACGGCGCCCTCGAATGCCGGCTGTTCGAGTACAAGATGGTGGAAGGGGAGATGAGGAAAAAAAGGCCTGAAGCGTGAGGAGATAGGTGTGAAGAGTTATCAGGGTCAAACTTTACGCCCCGGATGACTCGACAAAACGCGCGGGCTAACATTGTGTTACTGAGCCTAATCGCCAGGAGGAATCTATGAAAAGACAAGTGGGTTTGTGGATTGACCACAGAGAGACGGTTGTCGTGGTTATCGGAGACAAAGGAGAAGAAACGAGACGAATAGAATCAGGAATGGAGAAGCATGTCCGATTTTCCGGTGGTTCTGGTTCAGAGGACGGCTCGGCAGAGGACCAGCGAGACAGACAATTTACCGGCCATCTCAACAGATACTATGACGAGGTGATCTCGCATCTTCGCGATGCAGAATCCATTTTGATCTTTGGTCCTGGCGAGGCAAAGGGCGAGCTCGAAAAACGTCTCGCCAGTAAAGGACTCAGTGGGCGCATCGTTGGTGTTGAAACGGTTGACAAAATGACGGACCGCCAGATCGCGGCCAAAGTTCGACAGCGCTTTCTAAAATAGAGTTTGCCAGTTCAAGAATAGATATGAACCAACTCCCTTCGGCCTTCTGGAGCATCTCTGCGACCCAGATACTCCAGCACCTTGAAACGGCAACGGAAGGATTGAGCAGTGATGAAGCCGGACAGCGGCGCGCACGCTATGGCTCTAATCTCCTGAAGCCAAAACAACGGTCGGATGTCTTCACACTCCTGCTCGCTCAATTCAAGAGTCCACTAATCCTCATTCTTTTGTTTGCAACCGGGTTATCATTTTTTTTACATGATCCTGTTAACGCTCTCATTATTCTCACCATTGTCCTCGTAAGCGGCCTGCTCGGGTTTTGGCAAGAGTACAGCGCAAACAACGCCGTGGAGCAGTTGCTGGCCATGGTGCAAATTAAGGCTACGGTGCTTCGTGATGGACGCCCCCAAGAAATTCCAGTCGAAGCGATTGTGCCTGGAGATATCGTCATACTGAATGCCGGGGATGTCGTCCCGGGAGACTCTCTGGTTCATGAATCCAAAGATCTTTTCATCGATGAAGCAACCCTGACGGGTGAAACCTACCCTGTAGAGAAATCGGTCGGGGTGCTTGCGGCAGAGACACCGCTGGGCCAGCGGACAAATGCGCTATGGATGGGAACCCATGTGGTGAGCGGCAGTGCAAAGGCACTTGTTGTACGCACAGGCAAGGAAACCGAGTTCGGTAAGGTGTCGGAGCGGCTCAAGCTTAGGCCTCAGGAAACGGACTTTGAACATGGTATACGGCGATTCGGCTATTTCCTCATGGAAGTGACGCTGGTGCTGGTGATCGCTATCTTCGCTATCAACGTCTACTTGGCGCGACCGGTTCTGGACTCCTTTCTGTTTTCCCTGGCGCTCGCGGTTGGGCTCACGCCGCAACTGTTGCCGGCGATCATCAGCATCAACCTGGCCCACGGCGCCAAACAAATGGCGCAAGGGAAGGTGATCGTCAAACGACTCGCTTCGATTGAAAACTTCGGCAGCATGAACGTGATCTGCTCCGATAAAACCGGCACGCTGACTGAAGGGAGTGTGCGTTTACAATCCGCCCTTGATGTAAAAGGCGCTCCGAGCGAGAAAGTCCTTCTTCACGCTTATCTCAATGCTTTTTACGAGACAGGCTTTACGAACCCGATCGACGAAGCCATCCGCGCCCATCGCCAGTTTGACCTGTCCGGGTACCGAAAGGCGGACGAGATCCCTTATGATTTTCTTCGCAAGCGATTGAGCATTCTGGTTGCTCATGGTGATATGCATTTGATGGTGACCAAAGGGGCGCTGGCGAACGTGCTCGCCGTCTGTTCAGCTTCGGAAACTGAGGGGGAAATAATTGTCGATATCGCCGCAGTGCGGGACCGAATCCGTCAGCACTTTGAGGAGCTCAGTGGCAAGGGCTTTCGCACGCTGGGCGTCGCTTACAAAAATATGGGGTCTGCATCACTCATAAATAAGGACCACGAAGCAGGCATGACGTTTTTGGGATTCCTGGTTCTTTTTGATCCGCCCAAACCCAATATCATCGAGACCATCGCCAGTCTGAAAACCCTCGGCGTTTCACTGAAGATTATCACGGGCGACAATCACCTCGTCGCAGCCAATGTAAGTCAGCAGATGGGATTGTCGAATACAAAAATCTTCACGGGTTTAGATCTCCGCCAGATGAGCGATAGCGCGCTGCTCAAACATGTGGTTGACGTGGACGTCTTCGCCGAAATTGAGCCCAACCAGAAAGAGCGCATCATCCTCGCCCTCAAGAAGGCTGGAAATGTCGTGGGATATATGGGAGACGGCATCAACGATGCCTCGGCGCTTCATGCCGCCGATGTCGGCATTTCCGTTGAAAGCGCCGTGGATGTCGCCAAGGAGGCGGCGGATATCGTCTTACTCGAAAAGGATTTGGGTGTTCTTGTGCAGGGTGTGCGTGAAGGGCGAACGACCTTCGCGAACACGCTGAAGTATGTCTTCATGGCCACAAGCGCCAATTTCGGCAACATGTTCAGCATGGCCGGGGTATCCCTTTTTCTGCCTTTTCTGCCGTTGCTACCGAAGCAGATCTTGCTTACTAATCTAATGACCGATTTCCCCGAGATGACCATCGCCACCGACAGGGTGGACGTCGAAATGGTTGACCATCCTCGACGCTGGGACATTAAGGCCATTCGCAAGTTTATGATTACCTTCGGCCTGGTGAGTTCGGTGTTTGACTACCTTACCTTCGGCGCGCTTCTGCTAATCTTTCATGCGACCCAGGATCAATTCAGAACCGGCTGGTTTTTGGAGTCTGTGATTTCCGCGTCGCTGATCGTGCTGGTTATTCGAAGCCGGAAACCTTTCTTCAAGAGTAGACCCTCGAAATTTCTGCTTATGGCTACTCTCTTAGTCGTTATCCTGACGGTGATTCTGCCCCTCACGCCGATAGGCGAGATTTTTGGATTTACCCGGCTGTCGATTTCGTTCCTTGTACTCATAGGAATAATTATTATGGCGTACATTATCACAGCGGAAATGGCGAAGACGATTTTTTACCAGAAGGTAAGATTTTGAAGGGACCGAAACGCACCGGATTTTTACAGGATGTTGAAAAAGTAATTCGCATGCTTCGACGTGCTCAACATGAACGAAAAAACTTCAACAGTTCTAAGCCCTCCTCAGTTCGCCTTGAGCTTGTCGAAAGGTAAACTTAGAGTTTTTCAACAGCCGGTTTATGGGTGACATTATGACGGACAACATAAACGACAGACAACACCGCTCTATCTTACGAAGAATTGCCCGCCGGGCGATGCTTGAAAGGGGACTTCTTCCCGAATTCTCGCTCCAGGCACGCGCCGAGCTCGACGGTATCCGCGGGCCTGCAATACGAGCTGAACAGTCGACGCGTGATCTCCAAAACCTTATCTGGTGCTCCATAGACAACGATGCTTCGCGTGATCTGGACCAACTTACGGTTGCCGAAGCCATGCCCGGAGGGGCCGTAAAGATTCTTGTCGCCATTGCCGATGTGGATGCGCTCGTCAAGAAGCAGTCCGCGCTTGACGATCATGCCCGGCATAATACCACCTCGGTATACACCGCCGCCGAGATATTTCCGATGCTGCCAGAGAAACTGTCGACCGATCTTACTTCTCTCAACTATGAAGCAGACCGTCTTGCCATCGTCGTTGAAATGATCATCGCGGAGGACGGATCGCTGCAGAGTTCGGATATCTATGGAGCGACGGTCCGCAATCGTGCCAAGCTCGCCTACAACAGCGTGGCTGACTGGCTAGAGGGTAACGGGCCGATGCCGCAAGTTATCGGCAAGGTCGACGGTCTCGACGAAAACCTCCGGCTTCAGGACCGCGCGGCCCAAAAGCTGAAGGCCCTCCGGCACGTGCACGGAGCGCTGAATCTCGAAACCATAGAAGCACGTCCTGTGTTTGACGGAGATGAGCTCAAGGACTTAGAAGCCGAGAGAAAGAACAGGGCTAAAGAAATTATCGAGGACTTCATGATCGCTGCAAACGGCGTTGCCGCGCGATACCTCGCGTCCAAGATGTTTCCGTCGCTGCGGCGCGTGGTGCGCACACCCAAACGCTGGGACCGGATCATCGAGCTCGCTTCGGACCATGGCTTCACGTTACCCCAGAAGCCCGACTCGAAGGCCCTGGAGCAATTCCTTATTTCGGCGAAAGCCGCCGATCCTCTCCGCTTTCCCGATCTTTCCCTCACCGTCATCAAGCTGATGGGCGCCGGTGAATACGTCGTCGAGCTTCCAGGAGGCAGTGCCACCGGTCACTTCGGTCTTGCGGTCAGAGATTATGCTCACTCCACCGCCCCGAACCGCCGATATCCTGATTTAATCACGCAGCGGTTGCTGAAGGCAGCGCTGGCAGGAAGTTCCCTGCCCTACAAGAACGACGAATTGCAGGCGCTCGCACAGCACTGCACCGAAGAGGAAGACGCGGCGAAGAAGGTCGAACGGCAGGTTGGAAAATCCGCGGCAGCCATGCTGCTGGAATCAAGGATCGGCGAGCGTTTCGCTGCCATCGTTACCGGCGCTTCTGACAAAGGCACGTGGGTCCGTCTTCTGCATCCGCCCATTGAAGGAAGACTGGTGAGCGGTTTTGGAGGCATGGACGTCGGCCACAGGCTCCGTGTGGAGCTGATCCACACGGATGTGGAGCGCGGATATATCGACTTTAAGAGCGTGGGGTAAGAAAGGGCAGTGTCGGATCCAGACGCTGACCACTGAAATGAGCGGGGCTCCTAGCCGCGCGTCCGGGCTATATGATACTTGGAAGTAAAACAAGCCAGCTTATCTCCTCTTTCGTTAAAGCTTCTCGAGTGATTCTGAGGAGAAGATATTATGCTGACAGAAACTCTCCGCTGGGTTACAGAATATGGATATATAGGGATATTTTCATTGCTGGCACTAGGGATTATCGGGGCCCCCATACCCGACGAAGGGTTACTAGCCTTCGCGGGTTATCTTGTCTACAACGAAAACTTGCAGCTCCTTCCCACCATGGCGGCAGCATTTCTCGGCAGCGTGTGCGGTATCACTTTAAGCTATGGGTTAGGACGCACTATTGGCCATTATCTAATTACAAAATTCGGTCCTGCGGTTCAAATTGCAGGAGATAAGGTAACCCATGTTGAGACCTGGTTTGAGCGTGTGGGGAAGTGGGGCCTGCTGTTCGGTTATTACTTACCGGGAGTGCGACATTTGATCGCATTTGGTGCTGGAGTATCGAAACTACCGCTATCCGTGTTCGCTTTGTTTGCATATACGGGAAGTTTTATTTGGTCGGTCACCTTTATCTCCGCCGGTTACTTTTTGGGGAGCCAATGGACTCTGGTATTCGGAAAGGTGCGCCCCACTCTTGTGATTGGTTCTGCCATGACCGTTGTCTTATTCTTGTTATCTTGTTATATATCTTTGTTCAGCAATATTGGCGCAAGCGCAAATAAGCTAAAGAGGCTCCTTGCCGTTCACAAGGTGTGGAAAGCCGGCATGGTCTTAACAGGGGTGCTGGACAGAGCAGAGCGCCGCTTTGATAAGCGGCGGCAAGTGGCGGCCAAAACTGGGTGCTGCCGCCTAGCGTTTCTTTAACTCTCTTCGGATATTCAAGGTCCTTTCGTACTCTGCCAGAGCTCAACAACGTTAACAGGAGCTGGTTGACCGTAAACGGGATTAACTTTGTTATCCGTCACACGATCCACTGATTTATTTGTTAGGAAATAGAACGAGCCGCGAGTCTTTCACCAGGGGAAAAACCACTTGGGGCTTCGGGCTCCAGGGCAAGTAGCAACGCTTGGTCCGCGGTTTTCAAAAATTCAAAGCGGATCCCCTCACGGCCCGAGGTTGGAATCTCCTCCATATCTCTTCGGTTCAACTCAGGCAACAAGACGCAAGAAATACCCGCTCTTTTGGCTGCCAGTACCTTTTCCTTAATCCCTCCCACCGGTAGTACTAAGCCGCGGAGACTGATCTCGCCCGTCATGGCGACATCTTTGCTGATGCGTTGTCCCGTTAGAAGTGAAACGAGGGCGACGAAGAGCGTGATGCCGGCGCTTGGGCCATCCTTTGGGATAGCGCCCGCGGGGATATGGATGTGCAAATCATTTTTCCTGAAGATATCCGGATCGATGCCAACTGTTCCGGCGCGTGATTTGACAAGACTCAACGCGGCCTGCGCGCTCTCTTTCATGACATCGCCGAGCTGACCGGTTAGCAGCAATTTGCCGTCCCCGGCCATCTTGGTAGCTTCGACAAACAAGATGTCTCCTCCAAACGGTGTCCAGGCCAAGCCGGTAGCCACTCCAGGTAAACTGGTACGCAGCGCAATCTCGTTGAAGAACTTTTGCGGGCCCAAGTACCCATCGAGAGATTCTTGATTGACGGTTATAGTCTCTTTAAACCCATCCGCTATGCGCGTTGCCACACTCCGGCAGACAGCTCCCAACTCACGCTCAAGTTGCCGAACCCCGGCTTCGCGTGTGTAGGATGTAATTATTTCCCGAATCGCCTCGTCGGTAAAATTAATCTCTCCCGGTTTAAGACCGTTTTCAGAAATCTGCCGAGGAACAAGGTATCCCTTTGCGATGGCCAACTTATCTTCCGCGATGTATCCCGGCAATTCTAAGATCTCCATCCGGTCACGCAGAGGGCCCGGAACAGTATCGAGCACGTTAGCCGTCGCGATGAACAATACCTGTGTTAGATCGAAAGGCAATGCGAGGTAATGGTCCTGAAAAGTGGAATTTTGAGAGGGATCGAGGACCTCCAGCAACGCAGCGGAAGGGTTGCCCTGAAAACTAGCGCTGAGCTTGTCGACTTCATCCAACATGAAGACGGGATTTCTACTGCCTGCTTTTCTTATTCCTTGAATGATATTACCGGGGAGGGCCCCGACATAGGTACGCCGATGCCCCCGAATATCCGCCTCATCGTGGACCCCACCAAGACTCTGTCGCACGAATTTACGATTCATGGCCCGAGCGATACTTTGCCCGAGGGAGGTCTTTCCGACTCCCGGGGGACCGACGAAGCACAGGATAGGGCTTTTTCCTTGCGGCATGAGTTTACGAACCGCGAGAAATTCAATAATGCGCTTTTTCACTTTTTCGAGACCGTAGTGGTCGGTGTCGAGAATTTCACGCGCTTTCGGAAGATCGATCTCTTCCTCGGTGACAATGCTCCAAGGCAGCTCCACCAACCAATCGAAGTATGTTCTCATTAACGAGTATTCAGGCGCCATCTCAGGAATGCGCTCCAAACGAGCCAGCTCTTTTAGCGCTTCCCTCTCGACATCGGGGGGCATTTTTGCCTCGTAGAGTTTTTTTCTCAGCTCTTCGACTTCGATACCTTTCCCATCCTGCTCGCCCAGTTCCTTTTGAATGGCCTTTAATTGTTCGCGCAGGAAATATTGGCGCCGGGACTTATCCATGGATTCCTTGGTTTCGTCGCCAATTTTCCTGGTCAATTCCAGCAATTCGATGTGACGCGCCAACTTTTCTGAAACCCTTTGGGCTCGTGCCTCTGGGTCAAAGATCGCCAGAATTTCTTGCCTCTCGGCAGACGCAAGATGCAAGGTGGAAGCGATCATATCGATTACGGATGAGGGATCTTCAATCCGTTCAATCATCGAGCTCAGTTCGCTCATGGGTTCAGGGAATAACGATAAGGCCCTGGCTGCTTCTTGACGCAGATGTAAGATTCTCGCCTCGAACTCCTTTGTCTGCGGTATCTTTTCTTCCACCATGGTGACACGCGCAATGAGGAGGGGATCGGTCTCAAGGAATTCGCCGATCTCAAAGCGGCGGCGGCCTTGAACGAAGATCTGACGCTGACCGTCCGGCAGGGTAAACATCCGTAGAACATCCGCTGCGGTACCTACTTCGTACAGGTCTTTGGGCTCTGGAACTTCTATATTTGGATCGCGTTGGGTGACAAATCCAATAGGAAGTTGTTGGCGCACAGTCTCTTCGACAGCTTGGAGCCGTGCGGGGCGACGGACCATGAGTGGCATGATCATGGACGGAAACAGTACCCGGTTGCGTAAAGGTATGATGACCAACGCTCCCGCAGGGATATTAGGACGCGGCATAGATTTACTGGATTCGTTGTGTTCAGCGTTCATGAATGCTTCTTTAGCTCGATGATGAGTAGCCCATTCTGGAGAGAAATTTCGCCTACCGATAGAGGACTCTCGCCTCCCACCAGCCTGAGTTGCCGCTCAAAACGACCGTGCGGGATTTCCCATATCTTTAGTTCTCCGTCATCGCAGCATCTTGGCAGCGGTCGTTCACCTGCGATGACAAGTTCGCGTCCCTCTAATCGCACCTCCACTTGATCAGTTGCTACCCCAGGTAGGGCCGAAATCACCCACAGGCTTTCGTCAGTCTCGACGACGTTAACGGGAGGTTCCCAGCATGATATTCGACCGTGAGATGCCCGATAGTGGGCACCAGCGGCGATTTGTAAAAAATTCCTCTGGATCCGCTCTGCCTGCTGGAGTAGATCGCTTGCTCGCTGCCAAAGCAGGAAATCCCAATCGTGCGCTGACATATTATCCAAGCCCACAAGACTAGAAAAATGAACTGTAGCAAGTAGACTAGGGGTGCGATGGACTGTTGTCAAGGAAAGTAATCCGAAGCCTTCTTCATCATTTGCCACAATTCGCGTAGGTTTCGTAACGGAACACATGAGCCCTTGTCAAATAGTGGGGAACTCTCCGAGATGGTGGGCACGACCCGCCCTCGGATCAGCTTGTTTATGCAGAGATTTCATAACCTTGGGCTGATTGAGACGAATAAAGATCGCTTTCTCATCATCAAAGAAAAGAAACTCACCGATCACCTCGCTCAATCGCCTAGAGCGGCTGCGCACCTTCGCGAGCCCACTCGATATTTAATTTCAAGACGGTCCAGTATTGGACAGCAATCCATCCCCAGTCAGCGTATCGTCAAACCAATTCAAGGCATAGGGTTTCACTCCTGAGGTTATTTGAAATTCTTCAAGTAAGCCTGACTTAACCCTCCTAATCGATCCAACCAGGTTGAAATGAAAAAAATAATGTTGGCTCCATCATATATTAAGGAGGATAGAATCGACGCTTTAGGAGATTGGGACAATGGGTACCGGGCTTTGTCTTCGTGACTCGTGGTCGCGAACGAGCATGACAAGCGGACACAAGCGCCGCGAACAAAGAGAATCGAGAGCCAAAAAATTGTTAGGCCTTAGGAACTTTTTAAAGAACAGAGCCAGAATAGTCATGTGCGCAACAGTAATGGTCGGTTTCGTGTTGGCTTCGAGTGGGTGTCATGAGTGGAATCACTGGGATCGCCATGGGTATGACCAGGACGACAGTCGCTATGACAGGAATGATAGGCGTGGGTGGTATGGAGATATCCACCCGGACAGAGGTTACGCACGGTAAGACCCGCGGGACTCAGACTGAGAAAGACACGATTTGCGGGAAGATCACCGTGACGTGGGACAGGATGTTCAAATCGCAGTGCAATCCCCACAGATTCAGGATCTATCGAGTGAATATCAGGCTGCTCTCTGGTAACCGTACGGGCGTTTTCAGAAACAAATTTTCATGAAGGGCTCATTCGTTGGGAAAAAAAAGCAATTTTCGGCAGTATTTTGGGAGGTATTTATGGTACGGGCATTCAAAACGTTGACAGTGATGGTGGCCTTTCTAATCTTGATAACCGGCTGCCAAGCTATGACGGGTGAGACCATGGGACAGAACATCGATGATGGAACTCTTACCTCATACGTGAAGACCAAGCTCGCATCAGACAAGCTTGTCACCCTGACACGTGTGGGAGTCGAGACCAACAATGGGGTTGTTTATCTGACCGGCGAAGTCGAGACCGCTGAGCAGAGGTCCCGAATTGGATCGCTTGCGTCTGAGGTGAAAGGCGTCAAAAAAGTCGTCAATAACCTGCAAGTCATCAAGCGTTAGAAGCAGACTGTGCCAGCGTGAGCGTCATAAAAGAAAGGGTAAACGTATGCGAACCAATGGTGAATTCAAATTCTCTTACTTGCTTATCGGTCTGGGTTTAGGGGCAATTGCTGGGCTGTTGTTCGCGTCCCGCTCGGGCGAAGAAACGCGGAAATATCTTCGTCGGCGAAGCAATAAGAGCCTTGATTATCTGAATCAACAGGCGCGAAAGCTGCGTGAGAACGCCGAAGGGATTGTGAAAAAGGGAAAGGAATTCATTGGCCCTCATTGCGATTCGGTCAAGACCGATACGGAGGCCGAAAAGCAGGCCTACGAGGAAGAAAGGCGAGAGAATTTGGGCGGATAGCGAATCCATCCGAGGCGGTACGTTCCAGAATCATGCATTCACGATTCTCAGGATCGCGATGCTCGGCAACCATCTGCCGTAAGAGTGAAAATGATAATACATTCGTTTGCGAAAGAGGGCATATCCGATCTTGGGAGGCGCACACGATATGTTAAGCCAACGTATAAGTGGGCATGAGTCGATCAAGGGGCCAACGCCAGAGCCGCCGTTTGGAAAATTGCGCATCGTTCTGATCAAACCTTCGAAGTACGATGACGATGGTTATGTCATTCGCTTTTGGAAAGGCGTGCTCCCGCAACAAACCCATACCAAGGGTCAGGAGAATACCATGCTCAAACAAATTGAGATCTGCGGTCAGCGCTTCGAACTCTACAGCCCCGATCAAGGGCGCACCTGGTCGAGCAGTCCGCGCTCGATCGTTGCTTACGGGCAAAGGAAAAAGATGTTGCGCTTGGAATTACAAAAGAGATTTGAACGCATAGACGAGATGCAGGACCCCGATCCGGATAATATCACTGAACTTGAGATTCCGATGAGCCTCGTGAGACGGTGAAGACAAACTAGGGACGTGTCTTGATCCGTTAAAAGGAGGGATAGCCGTAGCCGCCTTAGATGGAGCGCGAAGTGAAGAAGGCCTTTGAGACCCAAGGCTTCAAGGACATCACCGTGGACGTGAAGAATGGCGTCGTCCGGCTGACGGGGACCACTCCGACCGGGGCGCGGCGCCTGGAGGTAGCGGTGCTAGCGCGCTCGATCCAGGGCGTGCGCGCAGTCGAGGACGATCTCCGCCTCATGACAGCCAAGCGCTAAGGCAATGCACCGCACGAGCGGTCGCCTCGGTGACCGAAAGGAGAACGGCAATGGGTGGAAGAAACGAGAGAGCAAAAACTGAGAGGAAAGTTCAGGAAGAAGAGCCAAAAACAGCGGAGTCTGTTTTCCGATCCGAGCCAAAAGGTAAACCGATATATTTTAGTTGCGCAGGAAGGCCCAGAGATCTCAAAAAGTCCGAGATCACTTTGCATAACGTTAAGGATTCATAAAGGAGGTGAGCCATGTCACAGAAAAGCATGCTTGAATCCGTAAAGGGGGAGATTGTCAGCGCCATCTAAGGGCACCGGGGATATTGTGAACGCAGTGGTAGATACGGTATCCGCCATGACCTCGACTCGCTTCTACGCTTTCATTGTCGGGGTTATGCGCTCCATGTCCTGAAATAATCACGTTGCTGTTAACCCGTGACGCAGTTACGTTGCTACAACGCGTCCTGTTTGTGTTGTTGACAGGCTGTCTGAGGCGGTGAAATATGCCGTGGACCCTTTTGCGTCTGCAGGACAGGTCGATAGCGAAGTTGGCGTAGGATAGGCTATGTTCAATTTTGGGGCGATTGCCACAGCTCTGGTCATCGCCGTTTTGCTCGCCATCAGTGGGATCAAGATTTTAAAGGAGTATGAGCGAGCGGTGATCTTTAGGCTCGGGCGTTTGGTACAGGCACGGGGCCCTGGGATTACATACGTCATTCCTCTCGTCGAAAAAATGATGCGCATGGAGCTTCGCACAGTGACAATGAATGTCCCGCCGCAAGATGTAATTACACGCGATAACGTCTCCATCAAGGTCAGTGCTGTTCTCTACTTCAGGGTAATCGAGCCTAATCGAGCAATCACGGAAGTACAAAACTATCTCCTGGCCGCTTCTCAACTCGCCCAGGTTACACTCAGGAGCACTTGCGGGCAGGCGTTACTGGATGAGCTCTTAGCCGAGAGGGAAAAGATCAACACGCGAATTCAGGAGATCCTGGACTCCCAAACAGAGCCGTGGGGAATCAAAGTGGTTTTGGTAGAAGTGAAGGACATCGACCTTCCCCAGGAGATGCAGCGGGCGATGGCCAAACAGGCGGAGGCGGAGAGAGAGAGGCGTGCAAAGATCATTCATGCCGAGGGAGAGTTTCAGGCCTCGCAGAAGCTCGCAGATGCAGCTGAGATCATTGCAAAACAACCGGCGGCCATGCACCTTAGATTCCTGCAAAGTCTAGTTGAGGTATCAGCGGATAATAATTCCACCATAATTTTCCCGGTGCCCATCGACTTGTTAAGACGTTTACTTACATAGAGCGAGCCCTGTTGGTGTCGCCATCGGACCATCGCTGGCCGGAAGGCGAGGCTTGCATGTAGATAACTCGAATGTCCGAACCACGAATATCCGCAACGGCTTCGTTCCTCAATTACGCGCCAGTCGCGTTGGCCTTTGGCACCAGCGGATTGCGCGGCCTGGTCAAAGACATCACCGACCTCGAAGCCTACATCAATGTCAAAGCTGCGCTCCGGTATTTGTTGAGCATTGGCGATATTCATGCGAGCAGCACAGTGGTTATCGCCGGCGACCTTCGGCCGAGCGCCGACCGTATCATACGCGCCTGCGTCCAAGCGATTGTCGACTCGGGCTGCCAGTTGGAGAACGCAGGCAAGATCCCCACGCCGGCATTGATCTCCCACGCTATCTCCGCCGGACGCGCCGGCGTTATGGTGACCGGCAGCCACATTCCATTCGATCGTAACGGTATAAAAATCAATAAAAGCGTCGGCGAGGTGCTGAAGTCGGATGAACCCGGCATCACGCGCGAGGTCGAGCATGTCCGTGTCCAGGAGTACAGCCGGACCGCGACCGAATCGGCCTTCGACGGCTCTGGCATGCTCAAGCGATCGCCGGAGCTGCCCGCGCTTGCTCGCGCCGCCGAAGAAGCCTACATCCGTCGCTATCTGACCAGCTTCACCTGCGGCGGTCTCTCTGGCCTGCGCGTTCTTGTGTACCAGCATTCGGCGGTGGGGCGCGACATCTTGCCGCGCATCCTGCGCGAGTTCGGTGCCGAAGTAATCACCGCCGGGCGCAGCGAAACATTCGTTTCCATTGACACGGAGAACATCACCGACGAGCAGCTGGACCGTCTGGAGGAATTTGCCGTCGCTGCCGAAGCGAGCGGCCGGCCGCTTCACGCAATCGTGTCCACCGATGGTGATTCCGATCGGCCGTTGCTGACGGCAGTGCTACCTGGCGCCGAGGTGCACCCAGGCCGCCGACGCGTACGTTTCTTGCCCGGTGATCTACTCGGCATCGTGGTCGCCGAATACCTGCGAGCGGATGCCGCCGCGGTCCCCATTAGCGCCAATGATGCTGTCGAGCGACGCATGGCCGAGCGCGGGGTGTCTCTCCAGAAGACCAAGATCGGATCTCCGTACGTTATCTCTGCCCTCGACGAGTTGCGCCGCGCCGGCACACACGCACGCATCGTTGGCTGGGAAGCCAATGGCGGATTTTTAACCGGCAGCGATATCCAGTTAAAGTCGGGAACGCTGGCAGCGCTGCCGACCCGCGATTCAACGTTGCCGATCTTGGCTAACTTGTTCGCTGCGGCCGAGCAGCGCATCGGATTGCCTACATTGTGGAACCGGTTGCCGGTACGCTCCGGCCGGGCCGGCTTGATCGACAATGTACCGGTCGCGGTCAGCCAGGCCATCCTTGCTAATTTGATTGCACCCGGCGCTGTGATCGAGGTTGAGTTCGATGGCGCGGGGGGTGTATTGGATCGCAGTCGTCCGGACGCGATGCCCACGCTACTCGCGGAACCGGCGACCGCTGACTGGCAACAGCGTAAGGCGACGTTAGCGCGTTTCTTCACGCCCACGCTCGGATTCGACGACATTGTGCGGATCAATGTGCTCGATGGCGTGCGCGTCTATTTCCACGATGGCGACGTCGCGCACGTGCGGCCGTCGGGCAACGCGCCTCAGCTGCGCATCTATGCCAACAGCGATTCGCAAGCGCGCGCCGATGAGATTGTGGAGCTTGGGCTGCGCGAACCGGATGGGATCTTGCGTCAGTTAGAACGAGCGTTCACGTAAGGGCTTCCTAGCAATCACACAAGACGTAACTCTGCAAGTGATGCACAGACGGGTGCCCCGCTTATATCGGGGACAATCGCCAGTTCCAGCGCGGTCACGCGGTCGAGATTGACATCATAATCCTCGCATTCGCTGGTAGAACCGGGAGGGCTGAAGTTGTATTGCTGACGGACAATTTCCCGGTAAGACTGACCGCCGTCTGAGGACCACCGCAGCACAAACTCCTGAGTGCGCTGCCGCTCATCTTCCTGAAACAGTAAACGTATATGCCTGACCCTCTGCGGTTCGTCAAACAGAAGCCGGACTGTCTGCTGTCCAGGTTCTTCCGCCCGCCAGCCTGGTCCAGCACCTGGTATCAATGCTGACTCGATTGGATGTGCCGCGGCCTCGGAAGTTACTTCTACCTGAGCCAGATGCTCCACGTTCAACCACTGTCGATTCGAAAGTGACGCACTTCCAGCACCCTGATTGGTTATTCGCTTCCGCATAAGCTTACCTCCTTCCGCTTTGATCTCCGCACATACATCTAGTTTCCACTTTATCTGTCCTCGAATAAAGAGCCTCCCGTGAAATTTTAAATGAGACGAGGAAAGCGTTCTACATGCCCCTGGGACGCCATAAGGCAGGCATGGGCCCCTCCGCAATCCCGCGATATTTTTTTAAGAGCGTCCAGTATTAGACAGTAAACGTCGCCAAGTCAGCGTATCGTTAAATACCTGAGAAACTTAGCGGAAGCTGACGTGCGGCCACAGCCGGTGCGCAGATATGCTGAGAACTGCAACTTAACACTATTTAGACCTTCGGTCAGGGAGCGACGATGGATAAACAGTCAATTGGAGGGAGCTATGAGAGAACCCGTTCTGAGTAAAGCAACAAAGATAACTGAGGTCCGGGCTGCCGGCATGTGCCTGGTTTTTTTGCTTTCCTGTCTACTCCTTCCCTTGCCGGCGAGGGCGGACAGCCCTACCGAACAAGTGCGGGCCACTGTAGATACGGTGCTTGCCATTGTCAGGAATCCCAGTCGGAAATCGGAGGGTCAGAAGGAGAATCTTCGCGCCCAATTGGCCGAGGTCATCTATCCCAGGTTCGACTTTGCTGAAATGGCGAAGCGCTCCTTAGGACCGCACTGGGGACGCCGCACCGCCGAGGAACAGCAGGAATTCGTAAAGATTTTCGCCGGGCTGTTGGGAAGATCTTACGCCGACAGCATTGAATCCTATACCAGTCAAAATGTCCTCTACACCCGTGAGCTCGAAGACAACAACTATGCGGAAGTGGACACAAAGATCGTCGCAGACAAACGCGTGGATTTATCCATCAATTACAAACTTCATAGCGTAAACAACGAGTGGAAAGTGTACGACCTGGTGATCGAAAACATTAGTTTGGTCAACAATTACCGATCCCAGTTCGATCGCGTCATAGCACGATCTTCTTTCGAGGATCTCGTTCGTATCATCAAAGCAAAAAAGTCGTAGCCTCGACGGTTTTGGCCGAAATTTCGTCACCAGGACCGGAAACTGACCGATATCGCGCTCAGATTGCATAACGCGCTGCACCTGTCTGTCGGCCCGTCCAATGTTTCTTTTCAAAACCGTTCATTATTAGACAGCTATCCCGCAGGAGACGGGATATCGTAAGAGCAGTTTAGGCTTGGGGTTTCACTCCTGAGGTTACTTGAAATTCTTCAAGGAAGCCTCACTTGACCCTCCTAACCAGTCCAACCGAGGAGGTTGAAATGAGAAAATTGATGTTGACGGTAGTGCTGCTGATAGGTCTCGCTCAAAGCGGTTGCGCGTTTTTTGGAGGAGCCGCGTTAGGCGCCGCAGGCACGGGAGCAGCTTACGAATATAACGCCCACAACCAGATGAACAAGCTGGAGGATGATTACAAACACGAGAGAATATCCCGCAAAGAATACGAGACCCGTAAGGCGCAGATAGAGAAAGGATCCATCCTTTACTAAGGAGGGAGTATCATGAATCTAATCAATCGTGCGGCATTGTGTTTCGCTCTGGGTTTGGCGCCGACAATAATCGCAGGCTGCGACGGCAACACTGCGCTCGTGGGCAGAGACACACTTCCTGCCAGAGCAACTCAACCGGTCCCGGGCGAGATCGTGGCTACAGTGGAGCGGGTAGATACTGAGTCTAGAGAGATCCATTTGCGACCGAATAGAGGGGACTCCGCAGTGGTCGCTTACGGTGATGAGACCCGCGTGATGTATCGTGGACATGAATATCCGGTCAGCCAATTAAAGACCGGTGACATCGTCGCCATGCAAGTGGAGAAGGACTCTCGTGGCAAACCCCATACGGCTTTGATCCGCGTCCAGGAGAGTACCGGGGATGGCTCTCAAGGGGGTAACTATTAGAGCTGCAACGGGCGTCAGACGATACTACGCGCCTTGAACTAAGATTGAGCGCCTATTGCAACATGGACTTAATAGGTCCACACTCTATGTAGACGACGATAATTCCCGGTTAACGGCCCGCAGATAGGCCTCGTCACAGAGAGAGCATAGTTAGCGCAATTCAGGCGAACCAACACCCGTAATCCGTCCTCTCTTTCCGAAAAACATCTGCCGCGCGTTGAGTCAGCGCCCGCAGCCATCCCTGCACCAGGCGTCTCATGCATGGGTGAAGAGAAACTCTAAGGAGGTATTTACGTCATTATTGAACCAGTTGCCCGAAACCGCATTTACAACAAAGGTCGATGACTTGCTTAACTGGGGGCGAGCCTCTTCACAGTGGTACATGCTGTTCGGCTTAGCCTGTTGCGCTATCGAGTTGATGCAGACGGGAGGACCGCGGGCCGATATCGATCGATTTGGCGCTGTTCCGCGCGCGACGCCTCGTCAATCAGATCTTATGATCGTAGCCGGGACACTGACTTATAAAATGGCCAAGCGGACCAAGCTCCTCTACGACCAGATGCCCGATCCGAAGTATGTCATCTCGATGGGGAGCTGCGCCAACTGTGGAGGGCTTTTTCAGCTAGCCTACTCGGTCTGTAAAGGGGTAGACAAGATCATTCCTGTAGACGTTTACGTTCCTGGCTGTCCGCCCCGGCCGGAAGCCCTGACAGAGGGGCTTCTCAGGATCCAGGACAAGATCATGCGGGAGAAGTGGCTAGTAAAAAATAACCAGGTCTCAAACCGGGAGTTCGCGGGCTAGGCAAGGAGCTCATCCGATAGGGACACCGATCGCGCCGCGGAAAATGTACGAATTCGACGAGGGGGCGGAACTTTCGAAATATTTTTATGGAAAATATCAAGGTAGCGAACGGCTTGTACGTGACCAACTCCGAGGAAAACAGCGGCTGGAAGAGAAGCAAGGAGAACTCTATGGAGGCGCCAGATGAACCACGAAGAGACTTGGACTTTTTCAAAAATAGAATTCTCCGCATAGAAAGAAGAAAGCTGACTCATGAAAATACCGATTCGTAGCTCTGTAAGCTGGAGAGTTCCGATTATGTCGAGCTTGCAGGTCGAAAAAATGCCACAGAAAGCCGGTCCGCGAGAATCTGTAAAAAAATTCCTCGCCGACCTGCGAACGAATTACCAAGCGAGAAAGAAGAACAGGACGCCTATGGAAAAGAAACACCGACAATTTTCCATTGGGTACTTCATCTTGGCATTTTTCGCCGTCCTGATGATCCAAAACTACTTTGGCAGTGCGCATGTCGAGATTATCAACTATAGCCAGTTCAAGTCTTTGCTCCATAAGGGCTTCATCGCTGATGTCGCAATTGGCGAGACGACTATTGAAGGCAATATGAAGGGAGAGGCAATCAAGGAAATTTTCACGCCAGAGAGACTAAAGAAGATCTCTAAGGATGTATTGGAAGGGAAAACACTTTATCCCTTTAAAGTGGTGCGAGTGGAGGACCCCGGCCTTACTGCCGAACTTGAACAGGCAAAAGTACCGTTCAAAGGAGTGGTCGCCAGCACTTGGCTTCCCGCCATTTTATCCTGGGTGGTGCCGGTGGCGCTATTTTTTCTGCTGTGGAGCTATATTGGCAAGAAGATGGGATCAGGAAGCGGCGGCTTAATGCAGATCGGTAAAAGCAAGGCGAAGGTCTACATTGAGAAAAAAACCGGAGTAACCTTCGCCGATGTCGCGGGGATCGACGAGGCCGAGGAAGAGGTCGCCGAAGTTGTCGGATTTCTAAAAGATCCGGATAAGTACCAAAGATTGGGTGGGCGTATCCCCAAGGGCGTTTTGATCGTGGGGCCGCCGGGTACAGGGAAAACCCTGCTTGCTCGCGCAGTCGCGGGCGAGGCCGGGGTTCCCTTCTTCAGCCTTTCCGGTTCTGACTTTGTCGAATGCAAGCAGTCAAGCATGCCCCCAGCATCATATTTATCGATGAGCTCGATGCGATCGGAAAGGCCCGGGGAGTGAACATGCTCACGAGCAACGATGAGCGGGAACAAACCCTCAATCAGCTCTTAGCCGAGATGGATGGGTTCGATCCGAACCAAGGGGTCATCATCATGGCCGCCACCAATCGGCCGGAGATTTTGGACGCCGCCCTGTTACGCCCCGGCCGATTTGATCGGCAAATTCTGGTGGATCGTCCCGATATTAAGGGGCGCACGAAAATCCTGCAGCTGCACGCGAAGAAGGTGAAACTCTCTCCTGATCTGGATCTGGCTATCGTGGCAGCCAAAACCCCGGGCTTCGTCGGGGCCGATCTCGCCAACATTGTCAACGAGGCTGCGTTGCTGGCGGCGCGTCAGGAGAAGGAATCGATAGAGATGGCGGAATTTGACGAGGCGATCGAAAGAGTTGTTGCGGGACTACAAAAGAAGAGCCACGTCATCAATCCCAAGGAGAAAAAGATCGTCGCTTACCACGAATCGGGTCACGCCCTCGTGGCGGAGCTCGTGCCTGGCGCTGATCCCGTTTCCAAGATCTCCATTATCCCGAGGGGCATCGCTGCCCTGGGTTACACAAGCCAACTGCCGACGGAAGATCGCTATCTCATGACACGTTCTGAGCTACTGGCGCGGATCTGTGTCCTTCTGGGAGGAAGAGTAGCGGAGGAGATTGTCTTCGGCGACATATCAACCGGCGCTCAGAACGATCTTCAGCGAGCGACGGAGATTGCCCGTACGATGATCACCCAATTCGGCATGAGTGAGAAGCTCGGCTTCGTCTCTCTCGAAGGGCCCAGGACTGCCACGTTCCTGATGGTGCCCACTTACAGTCCCAAAGAGTACAGCGAAGAAACCGCCCGGCTCATCGACGAAGAGGTAAAACAAATACTGACCGAAGCTCATAGCAGAGCCAGAGATCTCCTAATCTCTCGCCGCGCGGCACTGGAAGAGTTGGCCAAACTGCTGCTGGAAAAGGAAGTCGTCGACAGACCCGCATTGCAAGCGATTCTAAAAGTGAGGAGCATCGACAGCATCAAGGAAAAAAAGAGATCGGCAGATACGCACGGAAATGAAAACAATGAAGGGAACGTCGATCAGGAGCAGCCAAAAGCATGAAAACCTGAATGTGCGTTGACTATGGACAATTCGTAGAATTTAGGAGAGCAAAGCGATGGAAAACGACAAGGATCGCTTCGGAGAAAAGACAACGTTCGTGGAGCGAGCCAATGAAGATATCTATTTTGCTGCGAAAGAACACGAACTGATTGAGGGGATGAAAGCCGAGTTTCAGAAGGTTGAAGCGGCCAGGCGGGAAGGACAGATAGTGAACTGTCCAAAGTGTCCAGGAAGGCTTGAGAAGTACACGTTTATGGGATTCGTTTTAGATCGCTGCGAAAGCTGTGAAGGGATTTGGCTGGATAAAGGCGAGCTGAAAGGGATTTTGAGAAAGGCGGCGCGCGGTCCGCTGGGTGCCTTCCTCGATCGATGTTTTGCCAAAGATGAAACGGAAAAGAAGAGTTAATAGGAAGGCATCACGCGGGTGAAGGCGAGATCCTTGACGGACATTCCTAAGCGGCGGTCCAACGATTACGGCTCTATAAATTACCTAGCATAGAGCCCCTGGCCCTGCGTCGCCGCGCCGTTAATTCATTTCAAATTGTCTAATATTGGACAGCAATCGCGCGAGGTAAATCTGAAAGAGAGGATGCCCGCCTTGACTATCAGGCAACACTTGCGGGGGAGTGGAGAGGCTAGATTCGAGAGTCTGCGCATGCAGACCAACGTAAACTGGAGGGTCTAATCTATGGCTGATCAACAGGTAACGGCCGAAGAAGTACTATTAGATGTAAAGGTGGCAGATGCGTCCACGCTTTTTAAGTTCTACCTCAATCAGGAAAAAAAGATCTTAGGATCTGTTGCTGTAATCCTGTTTCTCTCGCTCTGGGAGTTCATGGGCGGGGCTTTGTCTGTCTATAACCCAATTCCCGTTTTACGCGTCAATCCGATGTTCATGAGCGCGCCCTCGCTCATCGCGAAAGCTGGTTTCGATCTCTTCTCCTCGGGAGAGATTTATAACGATCTCTATGTAAGCGGGATCGAGTTTTTCTGGGGATATGTCCTTTCAGTTGCAGTCGCCATTCCCTTTGGTATCGGCGTAGGTTGGTATAAAAAACTGAGCTACCTTTTCGATCCTTTTATCAATGCGATGAATGCCACCCCGCGGGTTGCCCTTTTGCCCCTTATCATTATCTGGTTGGGCATCGGTATTCCGTCCAAGGTCGGTATCATCTTTCTCGGCGCGGTTTTCCCCATGCTGATCAATGCTCGC
>VBKE01000018.1:0-527 GCA_005879605.1 Deltaproteobacteria bacterium | reverse complement strand
AGAGCGTGGTATTCCCTTCAACCGTGCCCTTTATCCTCACTGGATTGCGGCTTGGAGTCGGCAGGGCCTTAGTTGGCGTTCTGGTCGGAGAGCTTTACGCCGCCACTGCCGGGATTGGGTTTATGATCACGGTTGCCGGCGCAACGTTCCAAACTGACAAGGTCTTCGTCGGCATACTGGTTTTTGCCATCACCGGAGTGATCTTGACTGCGGTATTGGACAGGTCCGAGCGTCGCTTTGATAAATGGTGGTCAAAAGTAGGCTCGGCTACATAGATCGCTGTCAGCGCCGCTAACTAAACAGTTCTTGCGGTTCGGAGAGGGGAAATAACTCCTTCTCCGGATTGTAATTATGGAATGCAGGAGGGTTTCATGAATGTCATAGCTCGGATCTTAGTCGGAGGACTCACCGGTTGGTTGACCGGGAAAGCGGTTGAGATAGAGGGTCATGGAAACGTCGTGAGAGAGGGACACGTTTTAGACGCGATCTATGGGATTGTTGGCGCCATGGTCGGAGAGTATCTGTTT
>VBKE01000503.1 GCA_005879605.1 Deltaproteobacteria bacterium | reverse complement strand
ACAGTTCGTTGATGAGCAAGGGGGACCATCCAATGGCGGAAACCAGACAACAACCTGCAGATCTCAAGCTGGAGCGGATCGATACATACAAGGACTGGCAAGCAGCGCAGAAGATTCCGGTGGTCAAAGGGTTCTTCGTTGAGGATGTTAACAAAGTTGAGCTGGTTCCGTGGGATTTGAAAGGAGTGCCCTGCTCGTTCGTGGTTCTCGACGGCACCGGCGGCGTGAATGACGGCTATGTCTGCGAGATTCCTCCGCAGGGCAAGACCAAACCGCAGAAACATCTCTATGAAGAGATGGTCTACGTGACCAAAGGCTATGGCGCCACTTCGGTGTGGCAGAAGGATGGCAAGAAGCACACCTTCGAGTGGGGACCCGGGAGTTTGTTCGCTGTTCCCATTAACGCCCACTACCAACATTTCAATGCGAGTGGCAGTGAGGCGGCGCGTTATTTCGCCGTGACGAATTGCTGTTTCATGATGAATCTTTTCCACAACGTTGATTTTATTTTTGACAACGACTATTCATTCCTCGACCGCTTCGACCCGACCACGGAAGGCTACTTCAGCGGCAAAGGCGAAGTCACGGGTCGCTTTTTCATGACGACCAACTTCGTGCCGGACACACAAACAATCAGCCTTGCGGATTACAGTGAGCGCGGCAAGGGCAGCACGAATATGAAGTTCAATCTCGCCAAGCAAACCATGTGTGCACATATCTCGGAGTTCCCTGTCGGTACTTACAAGAAGGGGCACAAGCATGGTCCCGGCGCGCACGTCATCATACTCAATGGGCAGGGCTACTCGATTTTGTGGCCGGATGGGCAGCCGATGCAGCGTGTCAACTGGAAGCCCGGCAGCGTCGTTGTGCCGCCTGATCAATGGTTCCACCAGCATCTGAATTCCGGCGCCAAGCCGACGCGCTATCTAGCGCTGCGCTGGGGCAGCTGGAAGTACCGCTTCATGCGCATGCAGGACGGCGAAGGGGGCACCTACACCAGCGTGAAACAAGGCGGCGGACAAATCGAGTTCGAAGACGAAGATCCGCAGATCCACAAAGACTTTGAAGCCGCAATGAAAGCCGTCGGCGCACGCTGCAATATGCCGTATCACCCGGGGTGCACGATGAAGTAGTCGCGCATAAGCGTGACTACGTGTGTTCAAGGTGTCTAGGTTCAACGTTCAATGTGTGAAGTCAAAATCTTAAAATCCGATTGGTTGAACCTTGAACGTGGAACGTTGAACTTATTACAGGGAGTAAGCAGGTAAGACCGATGGCACGGTTGAGATTGAGTTTCGTCTCCGCATTCAACGAAAGAGTCGAGGCGCTCATGAACGGGAGTGTTAAGCCAGAAGGCGTGGAGTTGATTCCGACCTATTCTGATCCTTCGGAGACTTTCTGGCGCCAGCTCAAATTCCAGGAGTTCGAGATTTCGGAGATGTCGCTTTCGTCCTATCTCATCGCCAAGTCCCGGGGGATGGATATGGTGGCGATACCGGTTTTTCCGTCCAGACGATTCATGCACGCGCAGCTCTCGTACCATGTCGATTCGGGTATTCGACAGCCGGGCGACGTTACGGGCAAGCGAATCGGCGTCGGCGAATACCAGCAAACCGCTTCCCTCTGGGTGCGAGGTGTTTTAGAGCATGATTTCGGCGTGTCGCAGTACAAGGTCGATTGGTACATGGAGAGAAGCGAGGAGCTGAGCCACGGAGGCGCTACCGGATTTACGCCGCCACCGGGGATTTCTTTCCAGCGGATTCCGCCGGACAAAAGTCTTGCCTCCATGCTCGTGGCCAACGAAATCGACGTTGCTGCTGTCAACCGAGCGTTTCAAAAGGATAGCAACATCATTGACCGCTCCACCCACATCCGTGCTCGCGGGGGCGACTGGAGTAAGGTCAAGCCGCTCTTCCCGGACATTATGGCTGAAGGAACGCGGTTCTTCAGCGAACATGGGTTTATTCCGGCGAATCACGCCTACGTCATCAGAGGCGACGTGGACAGACAATATCCCTGGCTCGCATTCAACTTGTTCAGCGCATTCGTCAAAGCGAAAGCGATCGCCCAAGAAAATCTTGCCGATAGCATCCCATCGGGATTCATTTTTGGAAAAGAATACTTCGCGAAAACAAGAGAGATCTTTGGCGCAGATCCTTTTCCCTACGGCATCAAACAGAATCGCGCCATGCTTGAGACTATTATCGATTACTCGCATGAGCAGGGTTTGACGCCGCGAAAAAGCAAGATCGAGGATCTCTTCGCACCCAGCACCGTGGATCTCTGACCCTAGCTTGAGAGGAAACTCTCATGATCCGCAACGCTGTCCTGAGTAAGGCGCTAATCGTTTTTACGCTGCACTTTTGTTTGCTGTCGCAAGCAGCTGCGGCCGAAGCTGGCTGGGAGGCCGAATGGGAGCGCACGGTCAAAGCCGCGGAACAAGAAGGCCAGGTGACGGTCTACAAGATCGCCCATGACGCGGAATGGCACGCCTTCCAGAAACAATATCCCAAGATCAAAGTTAACCTCGTGCCCGCGAGCGCGGCGCAAATCCAGCAGCGCATTTTAGCCGAGCGAAGGGCGGGAAAATTTCTCGCTGATGTCGTGCGCCTCGGCGGCGGAACATCGACGTCACTCTACAAGGCGAAGGCGCTCGATCCAATCGGCCCGGCGCTGATTCTTTCCGAAGTCAAAGATGCTTCGAATTGTCTACGCGGCCTTTCCCTTGCATTTACTCGGCTACAATCAAAAATTAGTCGACCCGAAAACGTTGACGAGCTATTGGGATCTCCTCGACCCCAAGTGGAAAGGTAAGATTACCATCAAGGACCCGAAGGAGCCCGGCGGCGGAAGCCCGCTGCTCTTTCTGTATCACAACCCACAGCTCGGCCCGGAATATCTTAAGAAGCTTTTCAGCGTCGCTGGACTCACGCTCGTGCGCGACGACCGGCAACAAACCGACTGGTTGGCTGCGGGTAAATTCCCGATCACGCTGACGTCCAAAGCCACCGAGGTCGAAGAAGCGAAGAGTCAAGGATTACCGGTGGATGTCCTCGACGCCCATGCATTTAAGCAGGACGGCGTCGGTCTCGAAGCTGGCGGCACGATGCTTGCCTTCGCGAACAGAGCGCCTCATCCCAATGCTGCCAAGGTGCTGATCAATTGGTTTCTTTCACGAGAGGGACAGATGGTTATACAAAAGACTGGGGCTAACGATCCAGGGCAAAATTCCCTGCGCGAAGATATTCCGAAAGAGCATTTGCCCGCTTCGTTGCAGCGGCAGAAGGGCGTTCAATATATTCGTCTTTGGGGAGCGGACGTGTGGAACCGAGAATCGGTCACTAAATTCGTCAGTGAGTTGGTGAAGTAAAGACCGAGCAGGAGACATATTCCTATGATTAAACCGAGCGAGCTTACGTGGGATCAAGTCGTGCGAGTCGGGTCCGGTACGCTTGGGGGAAACTACTTGCGCTCCTTTTGGTGGCCGGTGGCCCTTGCCGACGAAGTCAAAGACGTTCCCGTACCCGTAAAGGTGCTCGGCGAAGAGCTTGTGCTTTTCCGCGACCTCTCCGGTGAGCTGACGCTTCTCGGAGCTTATTGTTCGCATCGAAGGGCTTCACTCGAATATGGCATTATTCAAGCAGACGGAATTCGCTGCGCGTACCACGGCTGGTGCTACGACCGGCGCGGCCGCGTCTTCAGCATCCGTGGTATCCGGCAAAAGAATTAGGCGGGTTCGTCTTCGCTTACATGGGAAAGGATAAAGAGAGCCCGCCGCCGCTGCCGCGATACGATGTGCTGGTTCAGGACGGCTATCGGGTCGTCGAGCGAGGAGACAGCGATACCGGCAAAGCATACAACTGTAATTGGCTCCAGGGTGTGGAGAATACGACGGACACGACGCACTTAACCTATCTGCACGGCATCTACGACAAGTGCCCCAACTTTAAGGCGATCGAAGGCGAATACGGCGTTAAGTTGTATATCCTTGAGCCGCGCACGAAACCAAATCATGTCGCGTTGAGAAAAAGATGCACTGTGCTCCCTACTATTAATCGCAAGTCGCGCGAGCTCAGAGCAAAAACTCCCGACGAGCGACCCGTG
>VBKE01000331.1 GCA_005879605.1 Deltaproteobacteria bacterium | reverse complement strand
CGGATTAGATGAGGTGGGCCGAGGGCCGTTAGCCGGTCCGGTAGTCGCGGCCGCGGTGGTCCTGCCGCGAGGTTTCACGCATCCTGAGATCAAGGACTCCAAATTATTGACCGCTGACCGGCGGGAGACAATTGCGCCGGTTATTAGAGAAAAAGCAGTATGCTGCGGGATCGGGGTTGTTGAAGTGGAAGAAATCGATCGAATCAATATTCTTAACGCGAGTCTTCTGGCAATGGTGAAGGCCTTTCGTGGGCTGAAGCCAGCGCCCGATTATCTGCTTATTGATGGTAGGGAGACAATCCCGCCGGGATGGTTTAAGACGGGGAAAAAGGCAAGTGGATCCTCGCCTCAGCAAAGAACGATCATCAAAGGCGATCAGTTGTGTATATCAATCGCCGCGGCGTCCATACTCGCGAAGGTAGCGCGGGACGAAATCATGGTAGAGTTCGATAAAAAATACCCTGAGTATGGCTTTGCCAGCCATAAAGGCTATAGCAGCGCCGTGCATCTCGAAGTCCTGCGTCGCTTTGGTCCGTCGCAGATCCATCGGAAAAGCTTTGCGCCGGTTCGGGACGCCAGCCCCAAGAATGCCGAGTGGATTATCGGCTCTCTCTTTGAAAAGCGCTGACCGTGGCTAATACGAAACAACTCCTCGGCAGGGAGGGGGAAAAGATTGCGGAGCGATACCTTAAAAAGAAAGGATACAAGCTGGTCGAACGAAACTACCGGTGTTTGTCGGGTGAGGTGGATCTGATCGTCCTGGATCGTCGTGTCATTGTGTTTGTCGAAGTCAAAACCCGTTCCGATGATCGTTTCGGCACGCCGTTCGAGGCCGTGGAGGCGAGAAAACAGCAGAAGATGATCCGGGCCGCCCAATTCTTTTTGCACGCGAAAGGGCTTCAACAGCGCGAGGCGAGATTCGACGTTGTGGGCATATCCTGGCCGGGCCGGCAACCGGTCGTGGAACACATAGAAAACGCCTTTGAGTTATTTCAAGGGGTAGATTGATGTTGGATATCAAGTTGCTGCGTGAGAATTTGGCACGCGTGAAGGAGCGGATGGCGACCCGGGGAACGGTGGTGGACTGGGATGAATTCGTTTTATTGGATAGAGAACGGCGTGAAGCGTTGTCGAATCTGGAAAGACTTAAGGAAAAGAAGAACCGCCTATCCGGCGAGATCGGTAAAGTAAAAAAATCTGGCGGCGATGCGGCTTCGCTGATGCGCGAAGTTGAAGAAATATCGGAGGCGATAAAAAACGGTGAGGGACCGCTTGCAGAAATCGAAGCACGCTTCGAAAAGTTCATGTTAATGGTTCCAAATTTACCTCACCCAAGCGTTTCGCTGGGGAAAGGTTCGAAAGACAATAAAGAAGTGCGTCGCTGGGGCGAGCCGCCGAAATTCGATTTTCCAGCCAAAAATCATTGGGATGTTGGTGAGGAGCTGGGAATTCTTGATTTCACTCGCGCTGCCAAGCTCGCCGGTGCTCGCTTCGCTCTCTACAAAGGCGCCGGAGCACGGCTGGAGCGGGCCTTGATCAATTTCATGCTGGATCTGCACACGCAGGAACGGGCTTACAAAGAGGTGTTGCCGCCGTTCCTCGTCAATCGTGATGTCATGACGGGAACCGGGCAATTGCCCAAGTTCGAAGAGGACGCGTTTCGCATTGCCGACCCTGAATTGTTTCTTATACCGACAGCCGAAGTTCCGCTGACAAACATTCATCGCGGTGAGACGCTCGAGCGCGACGATCTGCCGATCCGTTATGTCGCCTATACTCCTTGTTTTCGGCGCGAAGCGGGTTCTTACGGACAAGACGTGCGCGGATTGATTCGACAACACCAGTTCAACAAGGTCGAGCTGGTGAAGCTGACGGAGCCGGAAAGTTCATACGAAGAACTAGAGAGAATGGTACAAGATGCCGAGGAAGTTCTAAAACGCTTGAAACTACCCTACCGAGTAGTCGAGCTTTGCACGGGCGATATGGGTTTCTCTGCTGCCAAAACCTATGATCTGGAAGTCTGGTTGGCGGGACAAGCCAATTATCGAGAGATTAGCTCGTGCTCTAACTGCGAGGACTTCCAGGCCCGCCGCGCGCAGATTCGTTACCGCAAGGAAAAGAAGGGTAAACCCATCTTCGTTCATACGCTGAACGGTTCCGGGTTGGCCGTGGGAAGAACGCTCGTTGCTATCCTGGAGAACTATCAACAAAAAGACGGAACCGTCGTGATCCCTGAAGTCTTGCGCCCATACATGGGCGGGCTGGAACGAATCTCTTAGACAGTTTCCCTTCCACGATGCCAGAAACACACTTGGGCTTTTTTGGTCGTCCTGTATTAAGTTAATCGCCCGCCGGCTAAATTTTTGGTTTTCTCTTGAGCAACGTTACGAGTTCCCCGTAATCCCATTTCCGCAACCCGAATCTTCCTTCCGGCTTTGGCAGCTTGCCATCTTGCATCCAACGATCGATGGTACTTTTTGAGACGCCGAAGAGCCGGGCGACCTGACGCTTGCTGATGAATTTTCTCCTCTTGGCCTTTTTATATATTTGGTGCCCGGCGAAGGTAAAAAATAACCCGAGAAAAAAAGTTATCGAACTTAGGTCTCGTAATCCTTGCGCAAAGGAAAACAGCGCTACCAACCAAAACAGCAAGCCAAAACCTAAGATGATAAGAGCTGTCATCGAGTTTTTCGATTTAGTAGCCTATGTTGAGTTACGAATCATAGGTAGGAATCTGAGATCCGTCAAGGCGAGGAGACCGCCCAAGCAGTCACCCATAATACGCGAGTTAGTTTATGCGCCGCTGGCCATTGATCATTGGCGATGCCCTGCCGATATGTTAATCTAAATCATCTTCAGAGAAGTGTTGACGCGGTGCCTACAAGAAGACGAAACTCCCGCTAGGAATTCGACAAGCTGATTCATATAGATCGGAGGGGTGGGTGAGCGGTTGAAACCACCGGTCTTGAAAACCGGCGTCCACTTCGTGGACCGCGAGTTCGAATCTCGCCCCCTCCGCCATTTCAATTTAGCCAGGGCGCACCTTGCGGAAGGATGTTGATTTGAATCCCCCAGGTTGGCCTTGTTTCGAGCCCTGCTAAGGATTAGTGTCTTTGTATACCCGCGATTGAGGTCATGGAAAAACGACAGCAACAGTTCTCCATCGGCTATTTTATTTTGGCGATCCTGATCATTTTCGGTCTGCAGACGTATTTCGCCGCGCCCCCGGTCGAAACCGTCAACTACAGCGAGTTTAAAAATTTAGTAGCGAAAGGGCAGGTTTTAAATCTCGTCCTAGGTGAAAAGACCATCCGGGGTGAAATCAAACCGGAAGCGGTCAAAACGGCTGTTTCCCCCGAGCGGCTCAAATCTTTGGGCAATGAGTTCAAGGAAGGGAAGAAGGCTTTGCCGTTTGTCGTCGTACGGGTTGAGGATCCCGAGTTAGTATCCGACCTGCAAAAGTCCGGCATCGCATTCAAGGGCGAGGTAACTAGCGATTGGGTACCCACAGTGCTGTCTTGGGTCGTACCCGTGGTGCTCTTTTTTCTCCTGTGGAATTACCTTTTCAAAAAAATGGGCTCCGGCGCCGGCGGTTTGATGCAAATTGGCAAGAGCAAGCCCAAGGTCTATATCGAAAAAAAAACGGGAGTAACGTTCAATGACGTCGCGGGAATCGATGAGGCGGAAGAAGAGCTTGTGGAAGTCGTCGAGTTTCTCAAGACTCCGCAAAAGTATCAGCGGTTGGGTGGACGTATACCTAAAGGTGTTCTTTTAATTGGTCCGCCGGGCACCGGTAAGACGCTGCTCGCTCGAGCGGTCGCGGGCGAAGCCGGGGTGCCGTTTTTCAGCATCTCCGGATCGGACTTCGTCGAAATGTTCGTGGGCGTGGGCGCGGCGCGAGTGAGAGATCTTTTCAGCCAGGCGGTTGAACACGCGCCCAGCATCATTTTCATCGACGAGCTGGATGCGCTGGGCAAAGCCAGAGGGATGAACCTGTTGGCGAGCCATGATGAGCGGGAGCAAACGCTCAATCAGTTGCTGGCGGAAATGGATGGTTTTAATCCGAATCAGGGCGTCATTATCATGGCCGCGACGAACCGGCCGGAGATTCTCGATGCCGCGTTGCTGCGCCCAGGGAGATTCGACCGGCAAGTGTTGGTCGACCGTCCCGACGTCAAAGGGCGGGAGAAAATTCTCCGCCTGCACGCCAAAAAGATCAAATTGGCAGCGGCCGTGGACCTTGCCCAGATTGCCGCGAAGACTCCGGGTTTCGTGGGCGCTGATCTCGCTAACATTGTGAACGAGGCGGCTCTTCTTGCGGCGAGGCAAGGAAAGGATGCCGTGGAGACGGCGGACTTTGATGAGGCGATCGAGCGGGTGATTGCAGGCTTACAGAAAAAAAGCCGTGTCATGAACCCACGGGAGAAAAAGACCGTGGCCTATCACGAGTCGGGTCATGCTCTCGTTGCCGAACTGGTCCCGGGTACCGACCCGGTGTCCAAGATAACGATCATTCCCAGGGGAGTTGCCGCTCTAGGGTATACACAGCAGCTTCCCACGGAGGATCGCTATCTCATGACCCGTTCCGAACTGTTGGCTCGGATCTACGTCCTGCTGGGCGGCCGTGTGGCTGAGGAAATGATCTTCGGCGATATCTCGACCGGGGCTCAGAATGATCTGCAAAAAGCGACCGAGATTGCCAGGACAATGGTCACGCAGTTCGGCATGAGCGAGCGGCTGGGTCTTGTGGCTCTCGAAGGCCAGCGCACGCCGTTGTTTTTGCCGGGCGCTGGTCACCCCTCTAAGGAATACAGCGAGGAGACGGCTCGAATTATCGATGAGGAAATCAAGAAGGTGCTGTCCGAAGCGCATGCCAAAGTCCGTGAATGCTTACGGTCACACCGAGAAGCTTTAGAAGAGCTCGCCAAACTGCTGCTCGAAAAGGAAGTGGTGGACCGGCCGCAACTTCAGGCGATACTGAAAAAGCGAAGCGCCGATGGCGGGCTAGGGGCTGAACCAACGGTCGACGATGGCCAGAGACCGGCAACGGTTGATCACAAGAGCTAACAGCCTGCTGCATTTTTGCAGTGGCATTATGGTTCTCTGTCTTTCGCAGATGTCGTTTTTTCCTCATTCAAACCGCTGATTTTCGCGTTTCGATTTTACAGCAGCGCTAATACATGATTCGACTTCTCGTGCGATAGCATTTGCTGCCTTGTCGCCTAACGCTATTGGCGGACATTGCGCTGTCGAGCGAAAACGTTGTATGAGTCTTCGTTGTTCGAGGGCGATTCTGCTGTTTTTTTTGCGCTCATAAAATCTCAAAGTTGCGCGAAGCTTCTAGGGCAATTTGGTTTGTAACGTGAAAGAAATCACACATGTCTATTTTAAAGGTTGAAGGGCTGAGCAAGTCTTACAAAGACGTCAAAGCCCTGGACAACGTCAACTTCGAATTCGAAAAGGGGATCCTTGCCTTCCTCGGTCCGTCCGGCTGCGGCAAGACAACACTGTTAAGGTCCATTGCCGGCCTTGAAATTCCAGATGCGGGCTCCGTCTTCATTGCAGACAAAATTCAGACCTCGATCGAGAAAGGCATCTTAGTGCCGCCTTACGCTAGAGCAATCGGTTTTGTGTTTCAAAATTATGCGCTCTGGCCGCACATGACGGTCTTCAGCAATATCGCATTTGGGCTCAAGCTCCGAAGGTTAGCGGGCGCGGAGATCAAGCGCAAGGTTTTGGCCGCGTTGGAATTAGTCGGACTTCAGGGCAGGGAAAATCGCTTTCCTTCCCAACTGAGTGGCGGACAACAACAGAGGGTCGCGTTGGCGCGCAGCCTGGCATTGGAGCCGAGATTGATTTTGCTGGATGAGCCATTGAGCAACCTGGACGCCAAACTCCGCGAGGAAATGCGAGTGGAGCTGAAAAAGCTGATCCGAAAAATCGGCATCAGCGCGCTATACGTGACACACGACCAAGAGGAGGCTTTTGTCATCTCGGACCGGGTGATCGTCATGGAACGGGGAAAAATCTTGCAATACGACACGCCGGACGAAATCTATAGTCGGCCTGCAGATCCGTTTGTGGCGTCTTTTATCGGACACTCAACATTGATTGATGGTACGATCACTAGAGTCGATGGTGAAGACTGCATCGTCACCATTGCGGATTTCAATAATGCCGCTTTGATTTGCCCGACACCGAAAGACGGGCTGCCGGGAGGCCCCTGCAGCGTGGTGATCCGCAATACCGAGATCAAGTTGAGCACCGAGAAGTTTGGAAGCGACACGGTCAACGTCATGGAAGGATTTATGACCAGCCGGGAATATCGCGGAGGTTTGACCGATCATCGGGTTCGAGTGGGATCGAGAGAAATCGTTGTCACCTCGCATCGGTTGTGTCCCATGATCCATGTCGATGGCGATGGCGGTAATATTTTTCTGCATGTCGATAAATCGGCCATCAGCTTAATCGTTCATCATAAGGACTCAGGATCATGGTCCGCGAAAACCTGAGACTTCCTCGCCCGCTCTAAGGAGAGCTGCAACGGCTACCTGGAAATCAATCAAGCTGGTTTCTCGCCAGGGTACCCTCATCCCTCTCTTCGGAAGCGTACTAACCGGCGGAGCGATCGTTCTCCCGATCGCAATCGTCCTATTTCGTAGTATCACCACTGCTAAGCTGGGGGCCTTTGTCGGTTTTACCGGAGAGAACTACTTCCGGGTGTTTGCGGACCGGGACATTTGGCTGATGCTTAACAACTCGATGGTGTACGCCGCTGGCGCGGCCGCCCTTGGCACCGGGTTGGGAGCGCTGCTGGCGTGGATCGTTGCGCGAACCAATACGCCAGGAAGGGCGCTCGTCGAGCTGATGCCGCTCTATCCTATTCTTATGCCGCCGATCATGAAGAATATCGCTTGGATTCTCCTCTTGGCTCCGAAGTCCGGTATCTTGAACAATATGCTCCAGCAATACTTCGGCGTCGAGCTACAGGTTTTTAACGCCTTCAGTCTCGCCGGTATGATTTGGGTTTTCGGTCTCGCCTGTGTTCCCCTCGGTTATCTCTTTTTACTCCCAATCTTTCTCTCCTTCGATCCGTCACTGGAGGAAAGCGCCTATATCGCCGGCAGCAAACCTCTGAACACGATGTTCCGAATCACGTTCCCGCTCGCTATCCCGGCCTTGTTGTCGGCCTTTGTTCTGAACTTTCTCCGAGCGCTTCGCTCGTTTGAAACTCCCGTGCTTCAGGGAACGCCGGCCGGTATTAAAGTCTTCGTCAATCGTGTTTATGATTCTGTTGCCTTGGAGTTCAATACCGGGCTCGCAACGGCGTACAGCATGGTGCTGGTCGTCCTATCCGTTATAACTCTGCTTTTCTACGTCCGAGCCACGCGGTTTTCCGAGCGCTACGCGACGATAACCGGCAAGGGATATAGGGTTAAGGCGGTTGACATCGGAAAGTGGAAATACGTGACGTTTCTAGCGGTATTAGGCTACTTTCTTGTCGGCATCGCGATTCCCTTTGTGGTTTTGATTGTTGTTTCCATGATCCCTTACTTTGACTATGACACTTTCATGAAATTCCCATCCAATATCGTCTTTTCTAACTACTATACAGTGATTCACCACCCGAGTTTCGTCACGGGGTTGTACAACTCCCTCGTCCTGTCCACCCTGATAGCTATTGTAACTGTATTTGCCGGTATCGTCATGGCTTTCACGATTTACCGGACCAGAACGTACGGGGCCAAGGTTTTTGAATTTATTGGTACGCTTCCTTTGGCTTTTCCGCCGTTGGTCCTGTCAGTGGGGCTAGTGATTATCTTTCTCGGAACCCCTTTGTACAATAGTCTCTGGGCGCTCGGACTCGGCTTGTTTGTTGCCTATTTCCCTTACGCTTTCAGGAATGCGTCCGGTTCCATCGTCAATATTCACAAAGAACTAGATGAGGCGGCCTGGGTACACGGAGCGAAGTGGCGACATGTATTTTTTAAGATAACTCTGCCGATTTTGAAGCCATCGGTGGGTGGAGCGCTCTTCTATATCTTCGTTGAGGCGATCCGTAATGTCGACGTCGCTGTCCTTCTCGTGTCCCCGGGACATGAATACGGGCCAGTAACGCTGTTCGAATATTTTAGAGTGGGCCAGTGGGCCGAAGCTGCCGCAGGCGGTGTCATTTATCTGGTCATTTTGATTGTGGCCGTGACCGTTGCCAAGGTTGCATTCAATATCAAATTTAGTCTATGAGAAGAAATTCCTTCGAGACGAAATTCATAAAGGGGGTCATGAGGATGACAAAAAAGAGCTCGACGATTGGTGCGGTTGTTTTTCTAGGAGTGTTGTCCGCTTTGCAAGGGGGGCAGGGGGCTGAGACCAAAGGTAAGGAAACGGTTCAAAAAGCGACCGAAAAAAAAGTGGCACCTAAAGCGGCTGCCGATGCCACTGCGGCTGCTGCCCAGGCATTTGAAAAGGTCAGCAAAGAGCTTTATCCAAAGGCCAAGCAGGAAGGCAACTTGATCATCTATTCCGTGTGGGATGTGGAGCACCTTCGCGCCATCACGGATGCTTTTATGAAGAAGTATCCCGGCATCAAAGCAACCTACTGGCAGGGAACAAATCCAAATATTGTTACTAGAGTGTTGACGGAGTTCCAGGGCGGGCAATCGAGCTTCGATGTCGTGCTTTCCGACAATGCGCCTCCAGTCATTCGGGCTGCCGGAGCGATCGCGCCCTATGAGACAGTCCAAAAGGATGTTTTGCATATCCATGACCCGACCCTGGCTACCGTTAGTCTGCAGATCCAAGCCTTGACCTATAACACAAAAAAGATCAAACCGCCCGATCTACCTAAGAGCTGGGAAGAGGTTGCTAACCCCAAATATAAGGGAATGGTGGCGTTGGACGATCCGATGAGGGCGGGGCCGCTCAGCTCAATGCTGGCGGGTCTGAAGGAACAGTGGAAAGACGATACACGGTTCAACAACTTTGTTAAGGGATTGAAGGCGCTGAACGTGCCGGTTCACAAAAGTACGAGCGCGATGTTTCGTTTGGTGATTGCCGGGGAATACGCGATCTGCATGCCCGCTCTCCTTCATGATGTCATGGAAGAAAAGGAAAAGGGAACCCCGATTGATTACATAAAAACGGTCCCGCCGGTTGTGTTCCCGCGCCAAGCAGGAATCTATGTCAAAGCGCCAGATCCAAATGCAGCGAAGCTGTTTGCCGAGTGGCTGATCTCAGTCGAAGGTCAGAAGGTGATCGACTCCGTGGGCCGAGAATCCTCGCGCCGGGATTTCGAATCTAAGACTTCGATCCAGCATGCGTTTCCCAAAGGCACCAAGCCGATCCCCGTCAATGATAAACTCTTTCTGGAAGATCCGAAGAAGTGGCTTGACACTTACGTAAAGCCCATTTGGGAAGGCTAGACGTCGAAAAAGCCGGCTGAGTCTCTGATAGCCAACCCGGAATGGGGAGTGCGTCGGGGCGATTCTCAGGGACTCGCCTTCACCCGACTTACGAGAAATTTGACGACGCAGGCCGTTTGGTTTCGGAAAAACGTAGACCTAAAATCACGAGCCGCTCTTGTCGTAGGTTCGAGTATTTCGGGTTCGGCATTGTGGAAAATTCACCTTTGGTGTGTTACTTTCAAAAACCTACAGGGGAAAAAGCTTCACGACCAGGTATGGGCACCTGACCCCGAAATAGCAGAAAAATTCTAGCCGGAAACGTTAGACAGACTGAAGCCAGCTTTGTTACGGAGAGATGGCCGAGTGGTCTAAGGCGCACGCCTGCTAAGCGTGTGTACCCCAAAAGGGTACCGAGGGTTCAAATCCCTCTCTCTCCGCCAGCTTCTTTTAAAATTGCAGATTTCATTTCAAATGTTAGATTTGGGATCTGAAATCTGGAACCTGAGAGTAACGCGCCCGTAGCTCAATTGGACAGAGCACCAGACTACGGATCTGGGGGTTGGGGGTTCAAATCCCTCCGGGCGCGCCATGTTTTTCAACACCTTACGCGCCGCTGGTCTTCCTCACGGTTCAGCGGGTTGATTTTTGGCCAAATCCCCAAAGGCGATTCTTAGCGAATCACGCAGAAAGAGTTTAAACTTGGTGAAGGGCTTATTGAGCGAATGTCCAGCGACAAGTTTGAACCGGAAAAATACCGCGACGAGTACCGCTTGCGAGTCCTGGCGTTGGTCGATGCAAAAATCAAAGGCCGCCAAATCGTCGCCACGCTCATCACCCGCAAGCCGGCGCCGGTCATCGACCTCATGGATTGAAGCAGAGCATGAGGAAGGTTCCCGAGAAAAAAGTTGCCAGCGCTCGCAAGGTGCAGAAGATAGCGTGAAAGGTCTAACCGCGTCTGCAAACAAGAGGCTGGGGATGGACCCGACTACCGCCCTAAACGTCTTGGCGGATGCTCTTGCCCATTGCCGCAACGAGGATATGCGCACTGTGGAGGTGTT
>VBKE01000519.1:764-6954 GCA_005879605.1 Deltaproteobacteria bacterium | reverse complement strand
CAGCTCGAAATCAACTGTGACGCCGGTGTCTTCGGACCCGGCTATCGCGCCAATGCCACGATCGGACGGACGATCCGCTTGATTCTCATCACCGTCGGTGGAGGATTTCCGGGCGATACGGATCGTTCGACGTTCGGCTGGCCCGGGAAATACACCATGTGCTTCGGTGAAAATCAGGAGAAAAGCCCGTGGGAGCCCTATCACGTGGAGATGGGGTTTCGAGCTGAGGACAGTACTGTCACGGTGTTCGGCATCAATGGCTTTCTGCCCATTCACACGGCCGGCAATCGCGGTGAGCAAGCGCTTTCGTCGCTTGCCGAGGTGCTCGCCATGCATCACGGCGTGAGTCACATCGATGTCGGCAGCTTTGGCGGAGGAACGCCGCTCGTGGCGTTGGGCGTCGAAGACGCGGAGATCATGGCGCGGGACGGAATCACCAAGGCGCAGGTGAAACAATACCTCTGGGAGCATGCGTCGGTGCCGTTCGCAAATATTCCGGCTCGACGCAAAGGCCACAAGAGCGACGAGGAACTCTTAAGGGAATCGCCTAACGTGACGCCGGACGGAATCGTACATCTCTCCACCACGCCCGAAGATATTATGGTCGTTGTGTTGGGTGGCAAGCATCGCCACTCGGTTTTTCTGCCGATGTGGACCGGGCGGAATACATTGTCGGTGATCAAACCGATTCGCTGAAGAACTGGAGTGATGGAGTAATGGGGGATGGAGGATTGGAGTAATGGAGTGGTGGGAGGAAGGTAGTCCGTGAATGTTGTAAGAGCGACGACTCGGCCAGGTTCGATTTTGAGACTCTTGATATTCGCTGTTCTTGTCGGTTCGCCTTGCTTCGCGCAGGAAAAAGTCCGCTTTCCGATCGGCGAGTCCTCGAAAACTCTGAGCTACGGCCCGCTCTGGATCGCGAGCAAGATGGGGTTTTTCGAGCGGGAAGGGTTGGATGTCCCGATCATCACCATGCGCGGCTCGCCTCTGACCATTCAAGCGCTGACGGCTGATTCCATCTACGTTGCCAACGCGACGGTCGACACACTCATCGCTGCCTATGAGAAGGGCGCGGATATTACCATGATCGGCGGGCTGATCAACGGCCTCGGCTTGAGCATGATCGGCGGCAAGCCATACAAGACCTATGCTGATCTTCGTGGCACCACGATCGGGACGCAAACGCTGACGTCAGGAACCGGCTTTGCTTTGCGACTGGTGCTCAAGGCTCATGGGCTTGAATATCCGCGCGATTACAAACTTCTCAACATCGGCGGCGCTTCCGATCGCTATCAGGCGCTGACATCCGGGCAGATCTCATCAGCGCCGGTCGGCGTGCCGCTCGATCTGGTGGCTAAGCAGCAGGGTTTCAACATCATCGGTTATTTCGCCGATGATCAGCCCAATTTTCAGTTCAACGTCTACATCGTCAAACGATCCTGGGCGGAGAAAAACCGCACGCTGGTGGTGCGCTTCATGAAGACGATGGTCGCGACGATGCGCTGGATGATGGACAATCGCGAGACGGCTTGCGCCTATCTTTCGAAAGAGATGACGATCAGCATCGAGCATTGTCGCTATGCCGCTGATTATAACTGGAAAAACCGCATCTGGGATCGCAACGCCGATCTGAACGTCGAAGGCGTGCGCACGGTTATCAAGATCACCGCTGAACAAGGTATTCTCAAGGAGCCCTTACCGCAGCCTTCGAAGTATATCGACTCAAGCTATCTCAAGCAGGCGTTGGCGGAACTAGCCAAAAAATAGTTTGGTGAATTGCTCGTGAGGCGACTAGACCGCGTATATTTGCTTGCCACTCTGGCTATCGGGCTGGTTACCTCTTCCGCTCACGGGCAAGACAAAATCCGCGTCGGGCTGAGTTCCGTGAGCGCTCTTCACGGCGCTTTATGGGTGGCCGAGCAGAGAGGCATCTTCAGAAAGCATGGACTCGATACCGAAGTCATTGTGGTGGGCGGCGCCGGCACGACGGGAGTCAGCGCGCTATTGGCCGGCGATATCCAATATGTCAGCGCCGCCGGCGATGCGATTGTGAGTTCCAATTCGCGGGGCGGCGATACCGTCATGATTGCGAGCGTGATTAACAAAGGACTGCAACGGATCATAGTAAAGCCGGACATCAAAACCCAGGCGGATCTGAAAGGCAAAAGAGTAGGGGTTACGCGCGTCGGCGCGGTGTCGCACACGGTGCTGCTCATGATTCTACGTCGGTGGGGTTTGACGGAGCGGGACGTCCAAGTCGTCCAGCTTGGATCATCACCGAACATGGTCGCGAGCCTGGAAAAAGGCGGGATTGAAGGAGCGGTATTGACGATCCCTTCGATGTTTGTCGCAGAAGATCTAGGTTATCGTGTGCTCGTGGACCTGGCGGACACGGATATTTACTATCTCCAGACGATGCTGGCGACGACACGCTCTTATATCCGGGCCAATCGGGAGAAGACGCTAAGATTTCTTCGCGGCTTCGTCGAGGGTATCGCTTACTTCAAGCAGAATAAGCGGGAGAGTCTCGAAAACCTCGAAAGGTCCTACGATCTCCTGGCGACAAAATATTATGAGCAGACGCCGTATCCATCGTTGAGGGGCGTAGAAACCGTGCTCGGGTTTTTGGAGAAAGACAACCCGAAAGCCAAAGGCGCGGATCCGAAGTCCTTCGTCGATGAGAGCCTGCTCCGGGAGATCGAGGCCAGCGGGTTCGTTAAAGCGCTTTACCGAGGTTAGAGGAAGTTGATAAAAGGATCTAAGCCTAGTAAGAACTCGGTGATCGTCAAGAAATCAAAGTATATAGAGAGACAAAAGGAGGAAGGCAAATGGCAGAAGTAAAAGAATTTAAGACGGTAAAGGTGGAAAAAGAAGACGGGATCACGTGGGTCATTCTCAATCGGCCCGAGAAAAGAAACGCGATGAATCCGCAGCTTCACTACGATATGCTCGACGCGCTGACGGAGATCGAAGTCGACAAGGACACCAAGGTAGTCGTTATCACCGGCGCTGGGCCGAGCTGGTGTGCGGGGCAGGATTTGCGCGAGTATTTCCGCGGAACGGACGATAATCCCGTGGAAAGGCGCAAGGCGAGCTGGGCTTCTCAGGAGTGGCGCTGGCGCCGGCTGTTCACCTTCCCCAAGCCGACCATCGCGATGGTCAACGGATTCTGTTTTGGTGGTGCTTTCACGCCGCTGATCGCCTGCGACTTTGCGATTGCGGCGGAGGACGCGCTCTTCGGCTTGAGCGAGATCAACTGGGGCATCTTCCCGGGCGGATTGGTGAGCCGGGTTTTGGCCGATGCGATGTGCTATCGCGACGCGTTGTACTACATCATGACGGGCGATCCATTCGACGGCAAGAAAGCCGCGGAGATGAAGCTAATCAACTATGCCGTGCCGAAAGAGAAGCTGCGCGAAGAGACCATCAAGCTCGCAAAGAAGTTGATGGAAAAAAATCCGCAGGTTCTCAGAGCCGCCAAGGAAGTCTACAAGTATTGCCGCGACATGGACTACAACCAGGCTGAGGACTACATGGGCGCTAAAGGCGTCGCACTGCGCGCTACGGATCCTGAGAAAGGCCGCGAAGAAGGAATGAAGCAGTTCCTCGATCAGAAGACCTACCGGCCGGGGTTGGGTGCGTACAATCGGGCTGCGAAGTAGAAGGGAAACAGAGGTCGGAAGTCAGAGGTCAGAGGTCAGATTGCAGAAGACAGAAAACCGGTTGGGATATTCTTTCTGATTTCCGATCTCTGACTTCTGATCTCTGGCTTCTGGTGCAAACTATGGATTTTAATCTGCCCGAAGAGCTTCAGCTACTTAAAGAGACGGTTCGAAAATTCGTCGATAAAGAGCTGATTCCGATCGAGCGGGAGTGCCGCCCGGAGGGCGAGGATATGCCGGAGCGGTTTCTGAAGCCTCTGCAGGAGAAGGCGAAGGCCATCGGTCTTTGGTTGCTTGACGTGCCGCAAGAATATGGCGGCGCCGGGCTCGATCTTCTCAGCCGCTGCGTGATCATGGAAGAGGTGGCGCGCACGGTCGCGCTGCCATTTCGTTACGCGACCGTGTTTGGACCCGAAGTCAGGCCGGTTCTATTCCATTGCAATGACGAACAGAAGGAGCGTTTCCTTTATCCGGTCATTCGCGGCGAGAAACGGATTTGCTTCGCCCAGACGGAGCCTGATGCGGGAAGCGATCCCGCGGGCATGAAGACGCGGGTATTACCGGCGCGGCCCATGCCGATTATGCGCAGGTGATCGCCGTGACCGATCCGGAGAAGCGCGCGCGCGGCGGCGTGACCTGCTTTATCGTCGACATGAAGGCTCCCGGCGTCACTCTCGAGCGGCTGTGGCCGACGATGATGGGGGACGCGCCTGGTCAGATTCTCTTCGAGAATGTGCGCGTGCCGGCGGCGGACATCATCGGCGGCGAAGGACAGGGCTTCTCCATCGCGCAGAAGTGGATTCAAGAAGGTCGCATCCGCGGCCACGGCGCTCGCCCCGTCGGCATCGCCCAGCGGGCGCTCGACATGATGATCGAGTATTCTCAAGTGCGGACGACCTTCGGCCGTCCGCTCTCGGATCGCCAGGCGATCCAGTTCATGATCGCCGACTCGGCCATGGAGCTGCATGCTTGTCGCCTGATGGTTTACGAATGCGCTTGGCGGAGCGACCGCGGAGAGGATGTCAGGCACCTGTCGTATATGACCAAGATCATGTGCGCGGAAATGGCCAGCCGAGTCGTGGATCGCTCGATTCAAGTGCACGGCGGCATCGGCCTCACGCGCGATCTTCCGCTGGAATGGTGGTACCGCCAGGTCCGCAGCATTCGCATCACCGAAGGCACCCCGGAAGTCTTGCGTTGGCGTCTCGCGCAACACCTCATTCGCAATCACAAATCAGCATGAGCGAAGCCGCTGAATCAGCCGGTCTGTTGCAGGGCTATCGCGTCTTGGACCTGACTTCGGCCATGGGCGCGTTTTGCGGCAAGCTGCTCCGCGACCTAGGCATGGACGTTATTAAGGTCGAGCCGCCGGCCGGCGATGCGCTGCGGTCGGAGCCGCCGTTTGCAAACGGACACGTCCATCGGGAAGGCAGCCTGTGTTTTGCCTATCTCAACGCGGGGAAGCGCGGCATCACCGTGGATATCACGAAGAAGAGCGGCCGGAAGTTATTGCTTGATTTGGTGGCGCGCTCCGACATCGTGGTCGAGAGTTTTGAACCCGGCTATCTCGCCGCGCAAAATCTCGGCCATGAATCGCTGATAGAGCGGCAAAAGAAATTGATTTTGGTCTCCATCAGCGGTTTCGGCCAGGACGGACCCTACTCTCACTTCAAGACGCCGGATATCGTCGGCACGGCCATGGGTGGGTTGCTCTACATCAGCGGCGATCCAGAGATGGCGCCGTGCAATCCGCCGGAAACGCAATCTTATTATTATGCCAGTCTCTTCGCCGCTTACGGGGTAATGCTGGCGCTCTGGCAGCGGGAAACGCGCGGCATCGGCGCGTGGATCGATGCGTCGATTCAAGCGAGCATGGCGCTGCACGAGCACGTCGCCTTTAACTACTCGGCCGAAGGCCGGGTCATGAAGCGCGCTGGCAGCCAGCACCAGCACAATGCGCCGGCCAATCTTTTCAAGTGCAAGAACGGTTACATCTCGCTCTTCGTCACGCAGAATCACTGGCCGCTTCTACTCAAAGTCTGGGAAGATCATCCGCCTGACCTCGACGACCCGAAGTGGATCAACAGCAACCTGCGGCGAGCACACGCCGACTATATCAACGCGCAAGTGACTTCTTTCACTTCCCGGTTTTTGAAAGAAGACCTTGCCGAACTGATGCAGAAGCATGGCATCCCGGGGTTGCCGGTCAACTCGCCGACGGATTTCATGAAGGACCCGCATATCCAGACGCGCGGCTTCTTCCGCACCGTTGCGCACCCGGTGCTCGGATCGTTCCAGCAAGCGGGCAGTCCCTTTATGGTCGACGGTAAGCGGTCCGCGCCATCGCCCGCACCGCTTTTGGGGCAGCACAACGACGAAGTGTTTTGCGGCGAGCTTGGGTTGGAAAGGAGCGAGGTGCAAGCATTGGCGGTGGATGGGGTCATATAGAGGAAGTCAAAGTGCCGAATGCAAAATGGATTGTAAAATTTCGCCAATGAAAGTCCGTCATTCCCGCATGCTTTTAGCGA
>VBKE01000519.1:0-543 GCA_005879605.1 Deltaproteobacteria bacterium | reverse complement strand
GCGGCGAGCTTGGGTTGGACAGGAGCGAGGTGCAAGCATTGGCGGTGGATGGAGTCATTTAGAGCAAGTTAAAGCGCAGAATGCAAAATGGATTGTAAAATTTCGGCAATGAAAGTCCGTCATTCCCGCATGCTTTTAGCGATGGTTCGACTAGGCTCACCACAGGCGAACTAGGACTGGACCCCCGATAAAAACATTCGGGGGTGACAACTCTGGGGTCTTCCGTTCGGCATTTTGCAATTTTCACTTTGAATTAATCCGAGAATTTTTCACCATGCCTAGTCCCAACCAAATTCTCAACGGCGTCCGAATTCTCGCCTTCACTACCGGCTATGCAGGTCCTTATGCGGGTCGGTTGTTGGCCGGGTACGGCGCAGAAGTCATCAAGATCGAATCGCGCAAAGGCGGGCTCGATACCTTCCGCCACTACGGACAGCACAAAGATATCGACGCAGCGCCGCGGTTCATCGAGTGCAATCTGGGCGTTCGCTCTCTCGCCGTGAATCTCAAACACCCAACCGGCGCGCGCCTCATCAGAGAGCT
>VBKE01000330.1 GCA_005879605.1 Deltaproteobacteria bacterium | reverse complement strand
CGCGCGCCAACGCGCGGGTAAAGCCGATGACGCCGGCTTTGGAGGAAACGTAGTGAAGAAAGAAAGGCGATCCGCTAAGCGCGGTCCCCGACGAGATGTTGATAATCTTCCCTTTGCCTTGTCGCTGCATCGCCGGATAGACCGCCTTTACGCAGAGGAAAAGACCTTTTAGGTTTACTGCCATCACCCGGTCCCACTCGTCCGGATCGATCTCCATAAAATTTTTCTTTTTCAATGCCGAATAGAAGCCGGCGTTGTTCACCAAAACGTCGATGTGGCCATATGCTTTTAATGTAGCCGCGGCCATCGCTTGAGTTTTCTCCGGCGAGGTGACGTCGACGGCTACGGCGATAGCTTCGCCGCTGGCCGCTTTGATGTCGGCGGCAACTTTCTTCGCTTCCGCCTCCTGAATATCGGCGACTACAACCTTGGCTCCCTCTTTCGCCAAACCGTGGGCGTAAGCTTTACCGATCCCCACGCCGCCGCCCGTGACAATCGCTACTCTGTCTTTCAAACGCATGGTATGCCTCCGTTAGATTCTTAATCGCTTCAATGTGACAATTCGGCTATGAAATCTATCAGCCCTGCCGAAAATCCCCCTCGATCCCCCTTTTGACAAAGGGGAAATCAAATTCATTTCGCCCATCCTACCAACAGTGAGCCTCACGCCGCGCAACTTCACAAGAGACTACCCATCTTTTTCAAACTTTTTCAAAGAGGGGTCGGGGAGATTTTCCGGCGGACTTTGCCAAGACCGTCATGAGCTCGTCAATTACAAATAATGTCGGTTAGATCTTGAGCCGGTAAAAATTGATCGGGTTGTCGTACAGGATCTGCTGTTTGGTATCGTCGTCGATATCCGCGCGTTCGAGAAATTCCGGGATGTCATGCTTGAACATGTCCGGCAGTCGCTCGTGGGGATAATCCGATGGCCACATGAGGCAGCGCGGATTAAATTGCTTCAACACCTGAGGCAATGCTTTTTCTTCGACTTCACAAGTGGCCCAGATTTGACCCGAACGGATATATTCACTCGGTTTTTTCTTGAGAACCGGAGCCTGCATGCGGTACGGTTTTTCCATTTCCTCGTCCATGCGGTCCATCATGTAGGGAAGCCAGCCGGAGCCCGCTTCGAGGAAAGCCACCCTGAGTTTCGGGAAACGCACGAAGACGCCCTCGAAAATCATGTGCGTGAACTGAATCAGAATCGCGAAAGGATGCTCCAATGTATGAACGTGAAGAAACTTGTTGAAAAAATCGAAGCCCATGCCCCGGCTCGGCGCGCCGTGAACGGTCAGCGGCATATCGAGCCTCTCTGCCGCCTCATAAATCGGATCGAAGTCCGTATGACCGTAGCCTTTGTTTAGAATGGTCACGGCGGGCATGAGACCGGCAACGAGCCCAAGCTGCTTCGCGCGCTCGAGTTCCTTGGCTGCTTGGGCGGGCTCGTGAACCGGTAGCAAGGCAACCCCTTTAAGTCGCGGGCTCTGTTTGGTGAAGCGCTCGGTCATCCAGGAATTATAAGCGCGGGAGATGATGCAGGCCCATTCCGGATTCTGGATGAGTCCGAGCGCGAGGCCGCCCGTCGGATAGAGCACGGTCGTATGCACGCCAAGCTCATCGAGAAATTCAAGCCACTTCGCTGCCGGTGTCTCGTGGACTTTTCCCGGCACACCAAAGCCGCGATTCCAACCGTCGAGTGAGGGAAAATAGCTGTAAGTTTGAAAATGCGGACCTTCTCGATAACGCCCTTCGAGGAACTCCCGCAACTCGGAATCCTTTTCCATCACATGTCCGTCGGCATCGATAATCGGGTAATTCACGTTCATGATAGGGCTCCTTCTAAACTAACGGGCGAAACGAATTGGAGTGCTAGAGTGATGGAGTGTTGGGTAAAGAATTATCACACAGTTCATCCGGGGATTTTGCATCACTCCAATACTCCAGTACTCCAGCACTCCATTTCACAGGAACGAAATGCCGCCATCGACATTAATTGTTTGACCGGTGACGAAATCACTCAAAGGTGACGCTAAAAACAGCATGGCGCCGACCAGATCCTGAGGCACTTGGACGCGCTTTAGAGCACGGTTGCCTACGGAGGATTGCCGGAAGCGGATCATCTCATCGGTAGGGTTTTCTTCCGACAACGTGTTACCGGGAGCAAGAACGTTGACTTGGATGTTGTCATCGCCGACTTCACGCGCGAGTGTGCGAGTGAAACCGATCGTTCCAGCTTTAGATGTCACGTAATGAATTCGTCCCGGGCTGCCGTTAAACACCGTGCCGGAAGCGATGTTGATGATCTTGCCGGATTTCCGCGCGCGCATCGCGGGCAATACTGCGCGGCAGCAGAAGAAGAGCCCTTTTAAATTGACCGCCATGAGCTTGTCCCACTCTTCCGGGGTGATGGTTTCGATCCTGCCGCGGTTCATTGGGATCGTCGCGAAGATAGCCGCGTTGTTGACGAGCACATCGATTCTGCCAAAGCGCTGTAATGCCGCCGCAGTCATGTCCTTCGTCGATTTCTCGTTAGAGACATCCACGTGGACGGCCAGAGAATCGCACCTCACCTTCTCGGTGATTTGTGCCGCGACACGTTCGGCCGCCGGTTTGTCGATATCCGCGACAACGACCTGAGAACCGGCCTTCCCGAAGCCTATGCAGTAGGCTTTACCGATGCCGTGGCCGCCGCCGGTGATAATGACGACTTTATCCTTCAATCCTTGGATCATCTCAGTTAAACCTGATCGATGGAGTGTTGGGTTGGTGGAGTAATGGAGTGATGTACCAGACCCAATACTCCAGTACTCCCATAGTCCAACACTCCATTTGCTTTATCCCAGCGCCGGATTGATCAATGCCTTGGTCGGGAACATTTCGGGTATCTCTCCGCCGACGGCGCGAATGCACTTCTCCGTGTCCTTCAATGGAAAGACATGGCTCACCATTTCTTGCACCGGGAACTTCGTCTCTTCGATGAGCCGGAGCGCCGCTTCCGTTGCGTCGTTGTCGGCGGTGAAACAACCCTGGAGTTTGATCTCGCCCCAGACGAGTTTATCCATGAGCATCGGTGTTACCGTCGTGTCGCCGGTCAAGCCCGCCAAGACCATGGTAGCTTGCCGATGCAAACAATCCACGGATGTCAGTATCGCCTTCGGATTGCCCGAGACGTCCACGACCACATCGCACATCTCGCCGTTGGTCTCCTTGCGGATGACTTCGAGAACATCTTCTTCTTCGACGTTGATCGTGCGGTCAGCGCCGAACTTTTTTGCCAATTCTAGCCGCGGCTTGTCGCGCCCGATACCCGTAATGAAGATTTTAGCCGCGCCCGCGTGACGCGCGGCGAAGGTGCACGAGAGCCCTTGCTGTCCGGGACCTTGGACTAAAACGTAGTCGCCCATTTTGACGCCGCCGCGGCGAATCGCCCACTGAAAGCCGTTGGCCATCACTGAGCCGATGAGCGCCGCTGCTTCCGCGGGAAGCGCGTCACTGATCTTCGTCGCGAGAACATCTGGAGCGAGGTAAATGTAATCCGCGAAGCCGCCGAACAGATGCGGCGGCTGATCGCACTTGGTGCGGCCACCATAGTTGGTGCGCTGCTTGCAGAAGCGCTGGTTGTTGCGGCGGCAATCGGCGCAGCGGCCGCAACCGATAGCGCCTTTCAAAATGATTCGATCTCCTTCTTTTACGTGGTGAATCGCCGCGGCATTTTTTCCGAGCTTCTCGACGCGGCCGAGAATCTCATGTCCGAGAATGATCGGATACGGAACCCGAAGCTTGCCGTGTAGGTATTTGACGTCGGTGCCGCAGACGCCGCCCATTTCGACCTTGACGAGCCCGCCGTCGGGCGGAATATCCGGCACGGGGTACTCGCGGATCTCCAGTTTGTCGGGACCCAAAAGTGTTGCTCCACGTGCGCTTGCCATAGAACCTCCTTCGATCGTCGGGTGTCCTTTAATGCAGCGACGATGCGGGTCAAGTTATTTCACTTTGTATTCTTGCGTCAGTTTGTCGATGAAACCGCCGGCATCCAGTTCCTTGACCAGTGAGGAATCCATGAACCGGTCAGGGTTTTCCTTCAATAGCTTAGGATCTTTTTTGCCGACCTCTTGAATCGGCAACTCGAAGTACTCTTTGGCCGGATAGGGTTTGAGGGGAAAGTCATACTCGCGGAAATTTTCTTCCAGCACTTCCCGGTCTTGGACTTTCATATACTTCGCCAACACTTTCATGCTGAACTCCTTGTTAGCTTTATAAACGTGCACGCCCTCGATCATCGCCTTGGTGAAATTGACCAGGTCCGCCCGACTCTTGGCCAAATATTGCTTGCGCGAAACGAAGAAGAGGCTGGAGTAGGGAATGTTGAGTTTCGACGCATCGAGCAGCAGTGTCATTCCTAGTTTTCGTGCTTGCAGTGTCATCGGCGGGGTGAGCATCGCGGCATCCGCATTATTGGTCTCGACCGCGACAATGCGGTTCGATTGGTTGCCCACCTGAAGTAGCGCGACATCGATGTCCGGTCGCAAGCCTTCGCGTTGCAGGAGATACCGGGCTGCGAAGTCGGCGTTGCTACCGAAGCGGCTGATGGCGATGCGTTTTACTTCCTTGATGCTTTTGATTCCTTTTCTGGCAAAAATGCGATTGTCCATGGTATTGCCGAGCCGACCGAACATGACCAGATCCAACGCCGGAGTCGAGATCACCACTTGCGGCGAGAACATACCGACTTGAGCATCCCCCGATGACAAGGCTGCGGCGGCCGAGCTCGCGCCCTGGATAAAAATCAACTGGACTTGGTTGCCGTACTTCTCGAACAGCTTGGCTTCTTTGGTCACCCAAAGTGGCGCGAACTGACCGACTTCACTAGTCCAGACGACGTTGATGTTAGCGGCGTGAGCCGGTGCAAAGGAGCACAGGAACAACAGCCGTGCTAGCAGCCGAAGCGGCAAACGCCGACGAAATCTCATATGAATATTCCTTTGCCTTGAGGTCCTCTAAGAGCTATGGTGAGCGCACTTACCCGATATACTGCCGATCATAAATCGAAGCAAGTTCAAGGAGAGATCTATGATTCGATTAATCATTGCCGCGCTAACCATCGTCCTGCTCACTCATAATTCCTTCGCGCAGGGACCGACTCGGGTCATGTCTGGCTATGCTGCGATATCCGGACCTCACGCAGTGCTGTGGGTTGCCCGGGACGCCGGTCTCTTCGAGAAAAATGGCTTGCGCGCCGAGGTGGCCTATATCCGTAGCGGTTCGACCATGGCCCAGACCTTAGTTGCGGGGGAAATTCAAATGGCTCAAATGGGCGGCCCGGCGATGCTGGCCGCGGGTGTGGCCGGCATGGACGTAACATTTGTCGCCGTGGCGCTCAATACCACGCCGATTGTGATCATGGGCACGGTTTCGAAGATGGAAGAACTGAAGGGCAAGGCGATCGGAGTTACCCGATATGGTTCCAACACCGATATCTCCGCGCGCTTCGCGATCAGAAAAGCGGGTCTGCAACCGGAGAAGGATGTCGCGCTGGTGCAGTTGGAAGATTACCCGGGAATCATGGGCGGCATCGCGTCAGGCCGCATCGCTGCCGGCGCGCTGGCCGACCCGTTCACCGAACATGCCAAGAAGTTAGGTTATAAGGAAATTGCCGATATCGCGGCCCTCGGATTGGAGTTTCCGTTCGTCGGCATCGCCGCTAAGAAATCATTTATAAAAGAAAACGCGGATACGGCGCAGCGGTTTGTCCGCGCCTACACCGAAGCGATCGCACTATATAAGAACAACCGGGATCTAGCGATGAAGGTGACGAGCAAGTACACCGGCATCAAAGACCCGGCGATCCTGGGCTCGACGGTGGATTTCTACGCTCCTAAATTAGCCAGCGTTCCCTATCCGACCGTCGGCGGGATGCGCTTCGTGCTGGAACAAATCGCGACGCGCGACCCGCGGGCTAAAAATGTCAACGCCGAAAGCTTCATGGATGTTCGGTTCGTCAAACAGCTCGAAGAGAGCGGCTTTATTAAGGGGCTTTATCCGAAAGGGGAGAAGCGGTGAGACGCGCATGTGCCTTCCGCGCGATATTCTCCAAATCCGCGCTTCGACCCAACGCAAAATAGGCTCACAATCCGCTCGACAAAACGCTCATCGCCAACAATCGCTGATCCGCCGCTTCATAAGAACCCGCCACGTGGCCGAGATCTAGCACATCACTCACTTGACAATCCTTGCCAGACCAACATATTGATCCTACCAAGACTCTTTTAATGCAGTTTCCTTATGGTTAAGCAGGGACGTGGTGCTTGGCAATACTCGTCTCTAGGTTAGCGGTTTTAGACGAACAAAATTCCTTGCTGTCATCGTCCTTGATTTGCCTTGCCATAGTGCAGCGATGAAAACGAAGGGCGAAATAGAAGCGGCCATTAGCGAGGCGATAGTCCACTTCGAAATCGACTATATGGGACGCGGCCCTAAGGAGGCTCGATCTCATATTGTTGAAGATTTAATACTGGTGCGGCTCAAAGGCATGCTTACCCCGGCTGAACAACAGCTCGCCAAAACTCCCGAGGGTGTGGAACTGATCAAAAAGATGCGCTCGACGATTATTGATAACGCCAAAGCTGAGTTTTCTCGCGTGATCACTAATGCCACCGGGGTCGCGGTTCGAGATATTCTCACGGACATAAGCACCGCTTCCGGTGAGCGCATTTTTGTGTTCATATTGGACAGGAATTTGGGCAAGGAGTTGCCGCGTAGAATTAGTCCTTGACTTGGCGATTGGTTTTGAATAGCATTTTTTTAGTTTAGCAGATGACCCGAAGGGCTCCTTCGGCGGAAGGTAGCGAGTCGGGGCATAGGCCGACTTCAAGATGACAACATCTGAGTCGGCTTTTTCATTTTTATTCGATACGAACAGCCGGTAGGCCAGTGAGGAGGTAGCTCTCAGAGGGCGACTCGCTTAAGGGCAGGCCAGCTTATCCCCCAGGGGGAAGGCTGGCCTTTTTTTTGGGTTCGTTTCTTTCTTTAAGCCTGTCGAGCCGGGTACATCAAGGAGGTGATGCGTTCAACCGAAAAACTCGTTGGTGACTCGCATCGGAGATTCAAAGGAGACAAAGACAAGGAAGTGTCGTACAAACAAAAAACAGGAGGACAAGACGATGGCTGACCAAAATACGGCTAGTGAAGAGTTGCTATTGGACGTCCGAGTAGCCGAAGCTTCCAAGCTCTATAAGTTCTATCTCAACAATGAGAAAAAGATCCTCGGAACCTTCTCCGTTAGCATCTTTCTTCTCGTCTGGGAATTGACCGGAAACGTGTTTCAAATGATTAATCCCATGTTCATGAGCGCACCTTCGCTCATCTGGAAAGCCGCTGTGCAGCTCTTTGTCTCGGGAGAGATCTGGAATGATCTCAGGGTTAGCGGGATTGAATTCGCTTGGGGATATATCCTCTCGGTTATCGTGGGCGTCCCCTTTGGGATCGCGATCGGTTGGTACAAGAAGTTGGCCTATGTCTGCGATCCCTTTGTCAACGCGATGAACGCTACGCCGCGCGTCGCCCTTTTGCCGCTGATTATTATCTGGTTAGGTATTGGCATCCTCTCCAAGATCGGCATTATTTTTCTCGGCGCGGTATTTCCACTGCTGATCAACACGCGAGACGGCGTGAAGACCACGCCTCACAACCTCCTCACTGCAGCGCGGAGCTTTGGCGCTTCGGAGTGGCAAATATTCAGGAGCGTGGTGATTCCCTCGACCGTCCCATTTATCCTCACCGGGTTGCGGCTGGGGATCGGAAGGGCGCTCATCGGTGTCATGGTTGGCGAGCTTTATGCCGCGACCGCCGGGATCGGATTTATGATTACAGTGGCTGGCGCGACCTTCCAGACCGACAAGGTTTTTGTCGGTGTCCTGATATTTGCTATCAGCGGCATGGTCGCTACAGAAATAATTGACAGGGCGGAAAGAAGATTCGACAGGTGGCGTCCAAAGGTCGGGGCCGAGTAGTATCGTTTAGCGCGATCTCAACCAGCATTCTACGACACCAGGGGCAGCAGTGAGTGCCCGAGATTGATTGAGGAATCGAGGACAAGGGCTTGGTAGTCCTTTCAGGAGCCTACGCCTGTCCCCACACGTCGTTGGCGGTGTCGACCACGAGCTTGAGCTTGCGCCACTGCTCCTCTTCGCTGAGCAGGTTGCCTTCCATAGTGGAGGCGAAGCCGCACTGAGGCCTGAGGGCTAAATTTTCCAGGGGCACATACTTGCTCGCCTCGTCGATGCGCCTCTTGAGTTGGTCTTGTGATTCCAGTTCGGCGAGCTTGCTGCTTACGAGGCCTAGCACGACGGTCTCGCCGTGCGGCACGAAGCGCAAGGGCTCGAAAGTGCCGGCCCGCTCGGACTCATACTCGAGCAGGAAAGCGTCCACCTGGAGTCGTCCGAACAGTTTCTCAGCAATGGCGTCGTAACCGCCTTCGGCGTACCACTGGCTGCGATTGTTGCCACGACAGAGATGAATGGCCAAAATGACTCCCGCGCGCTTGGCGCCTTCGAGGCACGCGTTGTCCGCGCGGATTGCCTCATCGAGCGCGGCCTCGGGGTCTAATCCCATCTCGTTTTTAATGTAGTTTCGCCATTTGGGATCGATGTAGTAGCTGTAGCGAGGCGCATCGATCTGGACGTACTGCGCTCCTTCATCTATGACCGCTTGAATCTCGGCTTTGATGATCGGCACGATGTCCCAAAGAAAGGCGGAATGAGTGGGATACACTTTATCGCTGAGGCCCTTCTTGTAATAGATCGCGGGAAATTGATTGGCGGTGGGCAGGGTGATCTTGATATCGCCCGGGCTACGCTGTTTCATGAACGCGAGCTCGTGTTGGGTCAAACGCTGGGTCTGCTTGATCTTGCCCATCACGATCCCGGGCACCCGAGACGGCTGAGTCGAGGTGCCGGCGCCGCCCGCCTGCCAGGAGCGGAGGAGATTGTCGCTCTCGTCGATTCCTTCCACCGCGTCGTTGAAGTCGCTCATGAAGTTGAGGCGGCGGAGCTCTCCGTCGGTGAAGATCTTTAGACCGAGATCTTTCTGGCGCTGGAGCAGCCGCAGAATGTGCTTGTCTTCGAGCGCGCGCAATTGCCCGTGCTCCATCTGTTTATCGCTGCGAGCCTGCAGGACTTCCGCCGGCCGCAGGAGACTGCCTATGTGATCCGCGCGATATTTGGCCGCCATAAGAATCTATCCTTCACAGGCGCTAAAAATCGACGCTCCCCGCATATCATCCGGCTAAGCCTCCTGTCAACGCTAGGTAAGTTAGCCCGACCGTGACGTCATGATTGCGGGTAAATTTAGGATTGCGCTCTACCCTTCGGCCATGCTCGTATCCAAGATTCGTCGCGCAGTTTCTTAGGCTCATAAGATTCGTAGTGCGTGAAGTCGGAGATTGTTCTGCGCGGCTTGGCGCCCGGCCAGAAGCGGGCACGGCCGATCGGCACGACCCAAAGCAGGCGTATCGGCTGCGGCACATTGAACAGCTCCCGCAGTTCTGGCTCGATTTCCTCGCGGACCGAGACCCAGACTGTTCCGAATCCCATGCTTGCCGCCACGAGCATCATCTGCTCGACCGCGCTCGCCACGCTCGCTTGAAAGAGCTTTTCCCGATCTCCCGGTCGACGCGTGGTGAGATAGACCATCATCGTCCTGGGATCGGCACAAACCAGGACCAGAACGGAGGCATCGCCGACATAATACTTGCTCAATCCTTTGTAGTTGACCGGGTCCTCGCGCTTGCGCTGCCGCCATTCGTTATAGAAAATCTCACGGCAGCGCTTCATCTTCTCGCGATCGCGCGTCACGACGAACTCCCAGGGCTGCGTGTTGGCGCCCGACGGCGCCCAGCGGGCCGCCTCGAGAATCGCTTCGAGCTGTTTGTCGCTCACTTTTCCCGCCTTGTAGACTCTGACGCTCCGTCTCTTCTTTATGATCTGCAACAGGCTTGCGCTATTCATGGGCATCTCCAATATTGAGGGCGGGTTTGAAACCTGCCCTTACTATCTATTTGGTTGCTAAGGAGATCACAGCACCAAAGGATCTCCGTTTAGACCTAAAATTTCTCACTGCTTGTAGACTTTGTCGATAAAGCCTTTTTTTTCCAACTCCCGCACGATGCTTTCGTCCGCCAGGTCTTCGAAGCGGAGCTGTGCGCCGGGCTTACGGCTGGTCGCTTCTTTAATTTGCGTCTCGGCACCGGCTCTGGTCACCAGCGGTACCACGTCATAGAGTTTTGCGCTCGCGGCGTAGGCGTCCTCCAGATAAGCTTCGTTGTTTATTCTGCTGTATTTGGCAACTATTTTTTTGCTCTCCTCCTTGTGGGTCTTGAAAAAGTGGATAGCCTCGATGTGCGCCATCAGAACTTTTTTCAGCGTCTCCCTCTGACGCGAAAGATAGCTTCTCGTCGTTGTCGCGCAGATATAGGGAAATTCAAACCGCTTCTGAAAATCGGCGGTACTGATGAGGATCTTGAAGGGCATCCCTTTGGTCAAGTGAATAATCCCCGGAGGCGACGGAAAGCCGGCGATTCTGCCGGTGCGAAACGACGCTGCCCTTTCTGCCGGACCGCCGACCTGCATCATAGGAACTTGCTTATCAGGTTCCAGCCCCAATCCTTTGATCAGCGCGCGCGCCGCCACGTCTGACGCGCTGCCGACCCGGCTGATGCCGATGCTTTTTCCTTTCAGATCTTCCGCCGATTTGACGGATTCGCTCACGACCAGCTCATAAGGAAGAGAATTGAGATAACATGCGACAAGGACGAGATCGGCCCCTGCTACCACTGCGCTGGCTACGCCTCCACCCGATGCGTTGGCCACCTGTACGTCTCCGGCCACAAGACTGGAGACGCTGGTCGTGGTGCTCGGGATAAAGAGCAAGTCTACGTCTAATCCGTTCTTCTTATAAAAGCCGCGATCTTGAGCCAAATACCAGACGGAGTTGCTGCTCTCCAACGCGCTGTGCGAGAGCCTGATTTTTTCCTGAGCCCGGCCGTCGCTCAAAGAAAGAAAATAAGAAAAAAGCAACAGCCCGCCAAAAAACCAAAATCGCCGTGGAAGTTTCATCATACCCTCCAAGAAGATGCGATGATGAGACGCCTTTTCAATAATCCATTTTTTAAATGAATGTAAGTCCCGCCTCGCAAGACTTTTCGACGCAAGACTATCGTTGTCGAGTGGAAATATCCATACAATGTTTGAGCTACTGCTATCCAAAGAAACTGGCTCCTTCGGATTCGGCACTATTCCAATTTATTTTGGTCACGCTGTAAGGAAATACGTTCTTGGGCGCGCCGTTTTTATTGATCTGGCGGGATATTCGGACACCGTTATCGAAACCTCACTGATTTTTTCCCGCTGGCATACCACTTGCACCTTTTATTGTTAAGATTTCCAAGAAAGGAGGAATTCTACATGAAACGAAGAAAGGAAATTTTAACAGCGGTTCTTCTATCCGGCAGTGTCGGCTTGGGAGCCCAATCGCTGTTTGCCCAGGGTGTGCCGGGAGGTCGTCCATCTGGACCGAGCAGTCCTGGACAAACGACAGGTCCAACCGTCCCACAACCGCAACCGGGGATGCCTCGCGAAATGCAGCCCACCATTCCTGGGCAACCGGCGCCGGGCCTTCCTCAAACCGCGCCAATTCCAGGACAACCAGGAACTATCCCCGAGCAAATACAGCCGCCGGAAGCGGCCCGCTCGCGCGGGATGGTAATCTCCTCCGATGATATCAGAAGGGCACAGCAAGCTCTCGGAATGAATCCCGCCGAAGTTAGTGGCACGATGGACGCCAAGACTCAGCAAACCTTGCGTGATTTTCAAAGAGCCAACAACTTACCGGCTACCGGAGTCTTGGATGAAAAGACCGCCAAAAATCTTGGAATCACTTTAAACGGCGACGGAGTTTCCACCCCATCGCAGCGTCAGGACAGCACGATGCCGAGATCTAATAGCTCCACTCCACCAGGAACTGTGAAGTGAGCGCAGCCTTCGTTCGGGCTGTCGTGTATCAGCGGACCTCCGGGAAGGGTAGCCGATAGGGTTACCTTCCCGGAGGAACCCACTACTTCGTAGATGTCCCACACCGCGGCTGTTTCGCCGGTTGATTTGACCGCTGGTTCGAAAAGAGTCCTATCTACCTGTTCGCCTTCGGCTGCGTATATCTTTCCCTCATAACGGAAGTTCGTGGTGATTGATTGAAAGACCCGGCGCCACTGCTTCGAACAAGCTTTCGATTGACACCGATCGCCTGGGCAAATAAGCTCCGTTCGTAAAATCGTTAGCCGATATGGGACTCCCACCATCCCGACCGTAAGGACGTCTCGGAGCAGGCAAAAGCAAAAATCTTGGGAGAAAATGACCAAACGATTTTACGGCTGGCAATGACGTGAAGCTTCGTCTCGCTGTCTTTCTGGTTTTTTCTCTTGCGATTGTCGACCTGGCGCAGCATCCTTCCTACGCTGCCGATTCTGCGGGCTTGCGCAAGGTCCGCATGGCTTTCACCTCGCTTTCGGCGGTGATGATGCCACCCTGGTTAGCGCGTGAAGCCGGAATCTTCAACAAGCACGGTTTAGAAGTGGAAGTCATCGCCACGCCGACCGGCGTCGAGGGGATGAATGCCTTGATCGCCGGCGAAGTGCAGTTCTTGCAGATATCCGGCGGCACCACCGCAAGCGCGGCGTTGGGCGGGGCCGACGTCATGATCGTCGGGACCACGCTCGATACTCTCGTCCAGAATTTGATGGCGCGCCCGGAAATCGAAAAGCCGGAACAGCTACGCGGCAAAGCTTTGGGCATTACCCGTTTCGGAACTTCCATCGACGTTGGTGCGCGCATCGCGTTGCGCCATTTCGGACTCGTGCCCGAAAAAGATGTCGCCATCGTGCAGGTCGGGGGCATGGAGTCCATGGTTTCGGCCCTCCAAGCCAATCGCATCCAGGCCGGCATTCTTTCCAATCCGGCCATCAGCCAGGCGAAGAAACTCGGCCATCACGTCCTGCTCGATATCGCTTCACTGGGCATTCCCTATGCGTTTACGGGCATGACGACCCGCGGCCGAATTATTCGCGAGGACCCGGATCTCGTGCGCCGCTATATGATGGCGCAAACCGAAGCGATCGCCCGCGCCAAAAGAGATAGGGAACTCGCGCTGAAAGTGATGGGGAAATATTTGCGTACGACCAATGCCGCAGCGCTTGCCGAAGCCTACGAGATCGACGTGCAGAAATTTATGCTCAAGGTACCGCTTCCTACCGCCGCTGCGATGAAATCTGTCCTCGAAGACCTCGCCGCTAGGATTCCCAAGGCAAAGGACGCGGAGCCGCAGAGGTTCTTCGACGACTCATTCGTGCGCCAGATGCAGTCCAGCGGCTTCATCGACGCGCTTTACCGATAACAAACTTCAACTCCGACGCATTGATGCGTCTAAGCAGACATGGTAGAGAGGCAGGCATAGCCGTCCGATATCAGCAACTATTTTATCAACGTATTATTCGTAAGGAGGGAATATGACTACTGCTAACGATCTGCGCGGCGCATTAGCGATCATGCCGACGCCCGCCAAGGAAGGGGCCGATCGTCTGGATGCTGCAAATACCGTCGACTTGGACGAGACCGCCCGTCTTACAGAGAGTCTAGTCCGCGACGGCGCAACCGGTATCATGGCGCTCGGAACGATGGGAGAGTGCGCGACAACATCGCAGAGCGATTATGAGGCATACGTGGATTGTCTGCTGAAAGCCGTCCGTGGTCGCATCCCAACCTTTGTTGGCACAACTGCCTTGGGCGGCCATGAGATCGCGCGCCGCATCCGCTTTGTAAAAGAGCGCGGCGCCACTGGCACGCTTTTGGGAATCCCGATGTGGCAACCGGCTACGCTCGACATGGCGGTGCAGTTCTACGCTTCGGTTGCTCAGGCCTTTCCGGATTTTCCTATCATGGTCTACGCCAATTCACGCGCTTTCCGTTTCGCATTTGACCTTGATTTCTGGAAACGCATCGTCGATAAGGCGCCTACGGTCATGTCCGCAAAGTTTTCCAGCAAAGGAATTCTTCGCGAGGCCGTGGCCGCGACCACGGGGCGCGTAAACTTCGTTCCTCCCGTCGGTTTGGCCTACGAATTCGCTCAACTGTCCCCGGAGACGGCGACGACATGTTGGATTCCCTCGGTCGGACCGCAACCGGCCCTCGCGCTCATGAAAGCGCTCGCGGCGCGCGACCCCCAACAGGCCAAAGCCGTGGCCGATGATATCGCCTGGGCCGTCGAACCCCATCACGCGATCACGGGCTCAGCGGAGGTTTTTGCTTCTTATAACATCCAGCTCGAGAAAATATTGATGGGCGCATCCGGCTATTGTAAGCCAGGCCCTATAAGGCCGCCCTACAACGTCATGCCGGAAAACTTCGCCCAGGCGGCGCGAGAAAGCGGCCAGCGGTTCGCAAAGCTCCGCGAGAAATACTCGCGGCCGCTTGGCTAGCTTCCGTTCGGCTTCTTAAAACTTTCGCATTCGTTTTATCGTGCTAAGACGCCAAGACCGCAAAGAGGCAATTTCTTCTCCTCTTCCTTGGCGTCCTTTGCCCCTTTGCGCGAGATTGAATGTATCCCACTCGTCCCTTACGGCAGACAAATGATTCAAAGAATAATAACGCAGCGGAGGTAGTTAGTGAGCATCGATTTGACCAAGGAGTCCGCGTACGCGGACAAGACGCCGTATGAATTATGGCAACAAAGCGAAGCGATCCCGGTCTATAAAGGCCTGGGAATCGAGGATTTGAGAACAGTCTCTCTGGGTCCGTGGAACCGCAAAGGCGCAATGGGAGCTTTCATCAATATGCTGGGCGCAGGGCGCAGTTGTGACGCTTACGTTTGTGAAATTGCCGCCAAGAGCCAAACTCTGGCCGAGCATTATCTCTTTGAGGAACTTATTTATGTCGTCAAG
>VBKE01000521.1 GCA_005879605.1 Deltaproteobacteria bacterium | reverse complement strand
GGTAAATCAAGAATCGGAAATCTGATCCAGGGCTGGCCTACGGTCAAGGGTGAAATGTTTCGGCCGAAGAATTAGAGCTGTGTCTGGATCAGGTCATTTAGTCACCTATTCAGGACTGAACCCGCGTGGTTCTAAAAAACCATAGTCAAAAAACTCGGCTTGAATTATACTGTTCATTTTCTGGGGGAAGGGTGCGGTATTCGAGGAGCCAATATGAACTTGCTGCCGAGCGACGTACGTAGCCGGACTGAGCGAAACGTGGCGCTGTTTTTGATCAGCGTGTTAGGACTGTTTCTGGAATTGCTTCTAATACGGTGGATTGGCACAGAAATTAATATCTTCGCCTATTTGCAGAATACGATCCTAGTCGTTTGTTTTATGGGTCTCGGGATGGGTTGTATGACTTGTCGGCAACCTATACTTCTGCGGAATTGTCTCGTTCCTTTGGCAATCCTCGTCCTTCTACTCAGCATTCCGCAGAGCAGTGTGGCTTTACGAAAAGTCAGTTTACTGCTTGCTACTCTTGGTGATCTCCAACCGCTGGAAGTCATTACTTTCCCGAATCCCGAAGCCGAGCGTTTTGCCGTGCCCCTTGGTCTAGCGATTACTTTCGGGATAATGTTTTTGGTCTGGCAAATTTTTGTTCCGATCGGTCGGATTTTAGGATGTCTGATGGACGAGCATCCAAGACCCATCGAAGCATATTCATATAATATACTAGGAAGCCTAATTGGAATCTGGGCCTTTGTGCTTCTCAGCGTATTTTATCAACCGCCGCCTGTGTGGTTTTTGATTGTGACCGTTCTGAGTCTGTTCTTCCTCGGGAAGGCGCCTCTACAGCGATCCATCAACTTTGTTCTTTTGATTGTTATCGCGTGCGTATCCTGGCTAGGTGACGCTGATAGGAATTCTAGAGAAATTGTCTGGTCCCCTTACCAAAAGCTTGTATTGACCGACCCTGATCCCGTGAAATATCCATCCTTCAGATACTTCGTGACGGTCAACAATTCTTGGTACCAAGGAATCCAGGATCTGAGCAAGGACAAAGTTCGTTCCCAACCAACTTTATATCCCCCCGAAGAGGAAGGATTGAGTCAGTACGACATTCCATTTCGACTTCATCCTTCGCCGAGAAAAGTGTTAATCGTCGGGTCAGGCACCGGCAATGACGTCGCTGGAGCGCTCCGTCAAAGCGTCGAGCATACAACCGCCGTGGAGATTGATCCGGGCATTATTGCTTTGGGTAAAGCGTTTCATCCTGAGAAACCCTATGCCGCAGCCAAAGTCCATATCGTGAACGACGACGCACGTTCATTTCTCGTCAACACGACCGACCGATATGACGTTATTTCATTCGGCCTGCTTGATTCCCATACTACGACAGCGATGACGAACGCGCGGCTTGATCATTACGTGTACACGAAAGACAGTCTGGAGACGGCTCGATCGCGATTGGCCAGTGGAGGAATCATAACTTTAAATTTTGCGGCCCACCGGTTCTTCGTTGCGGATCGGATCGCTGCGACCTTACGAGAGGTCTTTGGCGTGGAGCCTATTGCCTTCCGAATCCCTCAAAGCAATTGGGGGTACGGAGGTGTAATGTTCGTTGCCGGTGATCTCAAGACAGCTCGAAATCAAATTGAAAATCAACAAAAGCTGAAAGCGCTGATTACTAGTTGGAGGCAGCAAGATCCTCTGCCGTTCAGTTTTGCAACCAAGATCACCACTGATGATTGGCCCTATTTCTATCTAGAAAGGCCGCGAGTACCTCTCTTGTACTATCTGTTAGCCTTGATGCTCTTGGGCCTTTTTCTCTATACGAAATGGCGCTTTCAACTTGCAGCGGTCACGCAGAATTGGACCATGGGACATTGGCACTTCTTTTTCCTTGGCGCCGCGTTTCTTCTTTTAGAAGTCCAAAACATTAGCAAAGCAGCCGTAGCCCTCGGTAACACTTGGCAAGTTAATGGGGTGATCATATCCGGTATTCTGATCATGATCCTACTAGCGAATCTAATTGCCGCGACATTTCCTAGGATGCCCCTCACTTTAGCTTACTTCGGACTAATTGGTTCTTGCATATTACTCTATTCGCTCGACTTGGCAGACTTTGTCTATCTACCTTACTTCAGGAGAGCTATCGTTGTCGGTGCCTTGACCGGTTTGCCCATCCTCTTCAGCGGAATCGTCTTCATTCGGTCCTTCGCAGAAAGTCGTGACAAACATCAAGCCCTGGGCGCTAATCTTATGGGTTCGCTTATTGGCGGGCTGCTACAATCACTGACTTTCGTCACAGGTATTAAAGCGCTGCTCTTGATTGTAGTCGCTCTATACCTGGCCTCGGCCATAACCTCCGCCATCAAACTCGATCGCTTACTACCCGCACGACAAAGTCCAGCCCTCTAAGCACCGACCAGTTCCCTCTATTCTCCGTCGTGATCATTCTGTGAATTCTCGGTAGTCCCAGAGTCATCGGGCTTAAAGCGTTTCTCTCCGCTGTTGTCCCGAATCGCGAATTCCGTGTTCAAATGCCACATTAGTACGCATCAGTTCTACGATAGGTCGGCTGGTAGCGAGCTCAATTAGCAACAACATGGCGAGACAGCCCGATAATAGACCCTGACAAAATTGGCCTCGTTTTGTGGGAAGTAATCACGCTTCTGAGCGTACTCCTTGGCGGTATCGATTTAATGGTGTTGCGCCGCAAGGTGAATGGTAGACCGGGCTTTACAGAGGGAGATCGGCAATTGTTCTCTGGCCCTCGAAAAATCACCGTGTCAAGAGCCAAATTCTGGATCAACTTCAGCGCGGCAGTCTTTCTGTGCTTCTTCATTGACGTGCTAGAGTTCCTGATCTTTGGATGGCTCGGCTCCGGCTTGTTAACGATGGTGGTGGTACTTAGTTCCATAGGAATTGTGGACAAGCTGCTGTTTTAACCAAAGCTACTGGTGGGCGCACAACAATGCCGCCATAACCCACATTTTCAGCGATCTGGAACGACAGTCTTGGCTCTGTAGATCGTCCCGTCGCTCGCGTTCTTTACAGTCTTCAAAGACACTTGTTTTTGAGTT
>VBKE01000520.1 GCA_005879605.1 Deltaproteobacteria bacterium | reverse complement strand
TGAGAGAAAATGGAATGAAGATATCATCTTGAACAAACCCTCTGCGAACTCTGCGTCTCTGTGGTGAATACTCGTTCACAGTAAAGCCGGAAGAACCTTCTTTCAAAAAGCTTAACGGTGAGCTACGCGAATGCTCGTGACCTGTGGCAGACCGGCGAGAACCTGACTGAAGAACTCACCGCCGTTCCCGCTCATCCAAACAGTGCCGTCGGTCATGCCGACAAAAAGCGCGTCAGGGTCTTCGGCATCGCCCACAGCAGCTCGCGGCGCGGCTTTGAAATGCTCTGGCAGGCCGCCCTTGAGCCGTTGCCACGATGCTCCTTGGTCTGCGCTTCGATAAAAGGCGGAGGACGCTCCCTCCGGCCGGCGCCAGAACGGCGGCGGCACCGCGGCAGCGGCGGTGAAGAGGACCTTGGGACGCGCAGGATGGACGACCAGTTGCGCCAGGTAACGGCAATCGAGACCGTTGCTGGAGGCGACAAAGGAGTCGCCGCCGTTCAGACTGCGAAAGATTCCCTTCCCGGAAGTGGCCACGACGACATTGGGATTGTCGGGCATGATCGTGACCGAATGGGAATCGAACTCGGTCCCTTCCTTGATATTCTGCCAGCTCTTTCCTCCGTCCTTGCTGCGGATAAGCCAGCCCTCCTCGATCGCCCCAAAAATAAACAGTGGATCATCGGCGCAAAGCGAGAGACCCTTCACGTGGCTGATGTGCGGCGGGTTGGGAAACGTCCACTCTTCGGTCTCGGGCAAAGTTCTGAGCTGCTCGCAATCGATCCAGCTTTCTCCGCCGTCGCTGCTCTTGAAAACCGAAGACGGGCCGGTGCCAAGACAGAGCTCGCCGGTTTTCGGATGCTGGACCAACGACCATGCTTCTTTGTAGACGACGCCCTCGTTGATCTCTCGCCAGGTCTCGCCGCCATTATCGCTGCGAAACACCCCGGCTCGGCTGGTCGCCGCATAAAGACGGCGCGGCTCGTTGCGATCGACAACTACGGGAGCCCTGAGAGCGCCTTTGCCTCTGAGCCCCAACGGGCGCGCCTCATAGCCATGATCTTTTGGTTCTGCGAAGTAAAGCCCCTCCGCAGTGCCCACGTAGAGAATGCGATCGACTTTATTTGGCATGGTCTTCTCCGTGTCCGACTATTACTCAGGAGAGATTTGCGGCCTTAGCTCATCCATCAGCAAGCGCATCTGTCCCGCCACATCCGAGGATACAATCCTTGCTACCACGGTCGTCAATCCTGACTCAAGATAGCCGCGGAGCCGCTGAGCACAATCCTCCGGGGTTCCGAAGAAGGGGCTGAGATGCTGGAGATTTGACCGGGGCTGATCAAAATAGCGCTCCGCGCAAGCCCATCCTGCCTCCTCCGCCCTTTGTCTATTTTTGTCGAGATGAAAGGTAGCAAACAGAGCAGAGGGAATCGCCTTCGCCTCACGCGCGTGCTCGCGGGCATAGGTCTCGATCTTTTGCCGCCGCGTCACGAATTGTTCCAAGTTGGGGGCTACGGTGAACCAGCCGTCTCCCAACCGGGCGACCCGTTTCAAGGCGTTTTCGTTGTCTCCGGCGGCAACCCAGATGGGAATAAGTTGCTGAATCGGTTTGGGCTCGATGCCGATCGCTTCGAACCGGTAGTATTTTCCTTCGAAGGCAAACGCTTCCTCTGTCCAAAGACGGCGCATGATGTGGACCGACTCGTTGAGTCGTCCGGCTCTTTGATGAAACAGAACGCCACAGGCTTGAAACTCGCGTTCGGCGTACTTGTATTGCGGCGCCACGCTCACGCCAATGATGACGCGTCCGCCGGAGATAACGTCCAAAGTAGCCAGCGCGTGAGCCAGCAGCACCGGGTTGCGCAGCGCCGCGATCAGCGGCACTGTCCCAATTCTCACCTTGCGAGTCTTCGCCGAGAGCGCTGCCATGATGGTCAAACAATCGGCGTGCGCCCGGTCCAACAAGGACAGCCTCGGAGCATCGCCCACCCACACATGATCAAAGCCCATCGCCTCGGCGCGGACTGCGGTGTCCCAAAGCTCTTCTACATTGCGAACACCTTCCCCTACGCGTATCAAGTGACGCGTGTGCAACAAGAAGCCGAATTCCAGACCTGGTTTTGTCACAGCTTGGTTACGGCAACCATGTCAACGAGGCCCTTGAGTAAGTTTCCAGTCCATTCGAAACGCGAGACCCGAGACTCGGAACACGGGACTCGAAAGGGCCTGTCGCGAGCTATGTCGAAGGATTATAGCTCGATCTCGCGCCCGAGCTTGCGCCGTAGCGCCTCTTCGTAGATCCAGGTGGCAAAGGCGATGTCGCCGTATCCACCCTGCGATTCCCTCGCTAACCAATTCTCCCAACTCCGGAATGCGGCTCCATGAAAGCTTTCCCTCGGCTGTCAGCTCGACGAGCGGCAGCGCCGCTGATCGATCGTTGTAATTCCGCTCCTGTTCTTGGCTGCCGACGACGATCCGATTCGCTTTGAGATGCAGGCCGCGGCTTAGCTCGGTGGGCTTGCCCATGCTGCTCACGTGCGTCCCCGGCTCGACCCAGCTTTCCGGAAAAATCGGCGTCAATGAATTTGTCGCTGTGAGAATGACATCCATTCCTCGGACCGCCTCTTCAGGATTTTGTACGGGGCGCGCTTCGATACCAAGCTGTTGACCGGCCTCGGCGCAAAACTTTTTTCTCCGCTCCGGGTCTCTGCTCGAAACAAAAATTTCCTTAATCGGTCGGACGCTAACCAAACCTTTGAGAATTCCGAGAGCGTTTCTCCCCACGCCGAACAATCCCAACCGCTCGGCGTCTTCCCGCGCCATGTGCTTTGCCGCCACCGCCACGTGGGCAGCCGTTCGCAAAGTTCCGAAGGGAAAACCCATGAAAGCGAGCAGTTCACCAGACTCCGTATCAAAGAGCGCAGCATACATACGAC
>VBKE01000501.1 GCA_005879605.1 Deltaproteobacteria bacterium | reverse complement strand
CAAAGTTGAGTGCCATAAATTTCCAGGTTGCAGCAATGTCATCGAGGCGTTGGATTCCCAACCAAAGCGATTTAGTGCCAGGTTCTCCGTCGCTTTTGCGGCCGAGAAAGCCGCCGAGGCTAGCTACCATGCGGGTGGCTTCTCTGAGCGTGGGCGGTTGATCGGGAGGTTTTGGATCTTGGCGGACAAAACAGTACAAGGCTTTCCACTCGGCTTCGTCAAAGAAAACCGAGCACAGGACATCGGGGGTCTGGCGTCCGAGCTTAGTCAAGTGAAAGATACGCCAAGCCACGACCATATCGATAGCCAGGCATGCCTCAAGGCGATCAGCGCTACCCAACTGGCGCTGTTCAATCTTGCAACCGCTTTTCAAGGTGCGGTGATAGACTTCAATCCCCCAGCGTTTGGCGTACCATCCAAGTTTCTCCACAGCCTCATCAAAGTTCTCGATGGGCATCGTTGTCAGCAACATCCACTGAAGCGGCTCGATTCCCTCGGGCCCATCGATCTCCTGAGCCAGGATCGCGCTGATGTCGAGATCTTTGTACTCAAGCTTTCGACTCGGCGGAGTCAACTTCACTCGCCCAAAGCGCACCGCCAAGCGCGCCTCTCTAGGAGCGCGATGACCCTGACGCGGCACGCTGAGGACTTCAGTTCCGGCCACCGGCTGTCTGGCCATGTGCTCCCACAACCGGCCCTGAGCGTCGGCCAAGAACCGATTATGTTCAGCGCGCACCAGCAACTGCGCTCCACAGAGATTTTTTTTGGCCAGGTGGAAAAGCTCATAAATGTCGGCTTCCCGATCTGCCACACTGATAAGCGTGGTGTGAGGACAGCGCTTTTGAGCCTCGCCCACTTGGTTAAAGCTCTTAAGCCACTTCTGACTCTCTTTGTGCTCGATGGAAAGCTCGTGACGAAACTCCCTTTTGTTAAACTGCGTCGGATCTCTCGCCCAACACTGCACATCGAGAAGTCCCAAGGGGGTACCCGCCACATTGAATGCCATCGAGTCATGCAGCAAAAGCCCAATGGCTCCCTTGGACTTTGGGCTGATGGGGCCGATGCCTTCGGTCAATGGGTGAGCGGTGTAATTAACAGTGGTGGTATCCTGCACCACCAGGACAATCTTCTCTTGGCCGATGCGCTGGATGGTGGCCTCATAGTGGGACTGAAGAAGCTTATCCATGGTGCTGTTAGGGTGATCGAAAAATCGATACGCCGCCCTGGTCTTGGCGCGGCTCTGACAAGCCTGAGGCAAATTCGCCTGAGGCCGCTCATAAAAGTCGCGCGCCAGAGTCAAAAGCCTTCGCTTGAGGCGCTCGTCGTTGAGCTCTGCCGCGCCGAACTCCTCTTCTGCCCAATCGTCATGCTTTGCACGCGGGCGGGGTTGAGGTTGTGCCAAAGACCCAGCGCTACAGAGAACTTCACGCCCCTTGGGCTCAAGGCTATACACATACACATCTTTTTCACTCAGCGAAAAGGTTTTCTCTCGATCCTGTCTTCCCCGTCCAGAAGTTTTTCCCACATACTGCCAATTGGCAGCGCGATAAGAGCTGCCCAAAAAGCGGCTTCGATCCACAAAGGTCTCCACCAACACGGGTGCAAAACCATAGTGCTCTTGCCAGTCGGCTCCAAGCCGGCCCAGCGCTTGGCTGAGCACATGGCTCGCCAAGTTTTGCACTTTGACCCACGGCAGAATCAAAAAGCGACTGTTCGCAACCACTTTGTGCAAGTTCTCTTGACGGGCTCGATCGCTCCAGCCAATCCACTCATCGCGGGCTTTAACCCGCCAGGCCGAAGCGCTGAAAGCCAGCCCTCCCAACCATGGTCCTTTAGCGCTCTTGATCAAATAGCGCAGCTGCGCGCCACAAAGCGGCCCCGAGCCCAGATAATGATAACGCTCCATCAACTCATTCCAGCACTTAGAAACCTTGCTCTCAGGGCTGTTCACCTTAACCAACTCCACCCCACCCAATGCTCCAAGATTACATTGGATCGGCTCAGGAGTTGGAATACAATCACTCAACCCTGTTCTCTTACGCCCAGGCATACCGTGAAGCCGCGGCCCCAGGCGGATCACCCCGCGCCGATCAAGTTTCGAAAGCGCTACTCGACAACTCATCTCCTTGAGCTTACCGTTGAGACTGCGCCAGTTCAGTTTCCCACAAACCCGGCGCGACAACGCCACACGCGAGAGCTGCGGCTCGCGCTCTATCGTCGCTTGAATGTACCTGATGGTTTGTTCCGAAAACGTTTGTCCACAAACGACCACGCTGGCAAAATAGCACTCCCCGGCCCCCGTGTCCAGTCCAAAAGATGTG
>VBKE01000500.1 GCA_005879605.1 Deltaproteobacteria bacterium | reverse complement strand
CGCGGAATTGCGCGCTCAGCCAACAAAACTTGTCAAGATTTTAGGCGAATCCCTGGTTCTTTATAGAGATAGAAGCGGTCAGCTAGGTCTCATCCAAGATTACTGCCCACATCGGGGCACATCACTTATATATGGGATGCCAGAGGACAACGGATTGCGCTGTCCCTATCATGGATGGAAGTTCGACGGTAATGGGCGCTGCGTTGACATGCCGGCAGAGCCAAAGGGTCACATTCTTCGAGAGCGTATTCACATCGTTAATTATCCTGTCGAAGAGTTGGGAGGTCTGATATTTGCCTATCTGGGCCCGTCACCGGCACCACTCTTGCCACGTTGGAACATTCTGATGATGGAAAACTTGGTCAAAGACGAGAACGTGTTCAAAGAAATTGGCACAGTGGAGGTGGGATGTAATTGGCTGCAAATCATGGAGAACTCCGTGGATACTATCCACCGGGAGTTCCTGCACTATCATTTTACTAACTACGTCTTCGAGCGCTTGGGGGATGAGCCGATACCGGTCCAGAGACGCCAAATAGAAGTTGCATATGAGGAGTCTCGGTACGGGATCGTAAAGAGGGACCTGCTGGAAGGGGGCTCCTATGAGGACGAGAGCTGGACAGTAGGGCAAACGCTTGTTTTCCCAAATCTGATCGCCACCGGTTCTCGGAAGGCTCCTGTCCTACAGATCCGCGTACCGATGGACGATATAACCACGAGACAATATTTCTATTGTTGCTACATCTTTCCGCCAGACTTAGAAATTCCTGCGCAGGAAAATGTTTCCTATTTCGACATCCCCATGCCTCCACCGGGCAAGATCGACTGGCAGCGCTTCGTCAGTAATGTCATTCAGGACGTCGCGATTATAGCGAGCCAGGGGCCCATATATGACCGTTCAGGAGAGCGACTCGGAGACTCCGATCAGGGAATAAACATATATCGCAAGATGCTGGTGCGCGAAATAGGTAAGGTGGGGCACGGAGAAGACCCAAAGAACGTATTTCGGAATCCGGAAGAAATTCGATGCCCTGTTATTCCCTTTGGGAAGAGCCGGGGCGGGAGCGGACCGCGATTTTCACACTATGGCCCTGCGAGCAATGGTCAAATGTTCAGCCCGTTTATCAGCCACCTGCGCAAACAGGGCGTTGATTTCGAGAAGATCTTTGGCCGTGATCTCCTTGTTGACAGAAAGTGAGTACATGTCTACCGGGTGCCGGAGATCGACGCGCCGCCGGAATATTCGCGTCCAATGGCATACTGTTCAACCATGAATCGCCCCGCCGCGGAGAGACCTTCGTCACCCGCAAGATTGCTCGCGCCGCGGCCCGCATCAAGGCAGGCCTGCAGGAGAATCTTTATCTGGGTAACCTGGGCGCCCAGCGAGACTGGGGCTACGCCAAAGAATACGTCGAAGCGATGTGGCTGATGCAACAACAAGATCAGCCGTATGATTATGTAATCGCAACGGGAGAGACACACGCGGTGCACGAATTTCTGGGAGAAGCATTTTCCTACGTCGGCCTCGATTGCACGAAGTGGTGGAGGTCGACCCGAAGTATTTCCGGCCTGCTGAAGTGGACTTGTTAGTCGGCGACGCCAGCAAAGCGGAACAAAAATTGGGCTGGCGGGCAAAAACCAAATTCAAGGACTTGGTCCGGCTCATGGTAGATGCAGACATCGCCGAATTAAAGCAGGAAAGAGGAAAATAACCGCCTCTGGAATAAGAAAAACAGATTTCCATTCGGACAGGACAAAGCTCTCCTGGGGGAGCCGCTCGGGCTCATGGCGCTGCGAGAAACCGTCTCCCCGGTTTGATCGCCTCTAATCGAAGACCCTAGCAGCCGCGAACCACTCGATCATTTGCATAGACCCCGTCCGCGCATTTGAAAAACTTCTGTTGGGACACAGAAGACCCTATTTTCTGTCGGCGCCATAGACAATCCAAGCACTCGGCACATTAGCTAAAACGCGTTGACTAAACTCGCTTGATTCTCTCCAGAAAATGAGTTGAGCATCCGCCGAGCTATGTTGTTTCGAAGTGTCAGATACCAGGTTAAACCCGTGATCGGAATGATCTCCAAGCGAACCATCATCAAACATCGGCGCTCACTTGTCGTAGCTATCCATCTGTTTTTGATTCCGCTCGCCAACTATCTCGCCTTTTGGTTAAGGTTTGATGGCATCATTCCAGATGCAGAGAGGCAGCTTATGATACAAACGATGCCCTGGCTGCTGCTCGTCCGGGCATTTACTTTCTTACCTTTTCGACTCTATG
>VBKE01000329.1 GCA_005879605.1 Deltaproteobacteria bacterium | reverse complement strand
AAGTTGCCGGGGCGGTGGGCTTGCCTGTGGATGAAGCCACAGATGCATTGCTCAGCCGGAGCTTTAAGCAGGCCGTCGATGACGACTGGCGACGCTGCGCGGCTATCGGCGTCAATGCAGTGCCAACGTTTTTGGCCGGTCGATATTTGATGGTCGGCGCGCAGCCTTACGAGGAATTGGAGCGCCTGGTTCAGCACGCCGCTAAATCCCCCGCTCTTCAAACCGGAGAGGAATAATTCGGTCGGAAAATTTCATTCAAGACAATTTCCCGGCGAGAGCGAGACATATCGACAGGCGCGCGACGAGCTGCTTCTCTATGCGCCCACGGAGCCGGGACAAAACCCACGGCACGTGGACTCTCTCTGGCCGCTGTGGAACATGTTCGATCTTACCCCGGAGGGTCGGGGAACCGACTGGTATCCGAAACACTCGTACGACTGATTCTCGGCTCCTAACTTAAATTTAAACAGAAGGCGCAGTTACCGATTGAGCAGCGCGACGGCCATAAGTCCAACGACCAGGCCAAGCGTTCTTAACCGAGACAATCGTTCCTTGAAGAGAATCACCGCGAGCAGCGAACTCACGGCGACCACGCCGACGCTGTAAATCGGAAATAGCTGCGAGCTTTCCCAACCCTTTAAAGCCAGGACTTTAAGAAGAGCATAAATGGCAACATAGTTCATCACGCCCAGAAGGATTCCTCCTACAAGGTGGTGGACGCGAAAATCACTGGCCGCGAGCACGCCTTGAGTGAGGCCGATGACGAGACTTGCCGCGAACGCAAAGAGAAACCCTGACATAACATAAGAGTGGTACGAAGACTCGTTGAGATAGTAATTCTGGGCGTACTTAAGCATTGTGAAGTAACAACCGAACGTCAGGAACACGAGTACGGGAAGGAGTTTGTGTGAGGGTGAATGAGCCGTGGCAAGATCGCCGCCTGACGCGGTGCATAGATAAAGGAACAACAAAGCCGCTGCGAGTCCAGCGATCTTTAGAAAATTAAACGAATCGCCATAAATAAGAAAGGCGGCTAGAGATGGAATCGCCACCGACAATCGACTCGCGAGAGCCGCTACGGAAACACCGGCGCGTTGGGCGGTATGGGCGAGCAAAAAGAAATTCACGGCAAGAATGATTCCTTGCAAAACGGCAAAAAGAATCCAAGGTTGCGAGCGCAGTTCCAAAAGATTGAGCTCGCCTCCAGCCAGAAGGCTCCCCACGAAAATGCAGGTCAGATAGTTTGCAGGTATCGCCCAGAAAACATTCACGCGCCAGTCATCGAACGCGCGAAACAAAACCGGCAGTGAAGCCGAGCCCAGGATGGCGAGAACCAGGAACAACATGCGGCCTCTAGAAAGAAACCGTTCGAAGCCGCTCCATCAGGTTGCGATGCCTTCGCTGCGCATTCGATAACACTTCCCTTTCATCCTGGCCTGTCAGCTTCCGATCCTTCATCAAGATCTCACCGTCGACGATGACCGTCCAAACATCGCTCGCTTTCGCGCAGTGGACCAGCTGACTGAAGAGATCGTTAATCGGTTGGTTGTGAATCGCGTCGAGATCCACGAGTATTAGATCTGCCCTCTTTCCGACTTCAATGGTCCCGCAGGCGGATCCAAGCCCCAGAGCCCGCGCGCCGTTCACGGTCGCCATGCGCAGCACTGCATAGGGATCGATGACGCCGGCGTCCTGATGGTGGACTTTTTGAAGCAGCGAAGCGGTTTTCATGGTTTCGAAAAGATCCTGGGAGTGATTGCTAGCCGCTCCGTCGGTGCCGAGCGCGACGTTCACGCCAGCGCGAATCATTTCGACGACGGGCGCAACTCCATCACCGAGCATCATGTTGCTGACGGGGTTGTGTGACACCGATGCGCCGCGTTCCTTCAATACACGGATCTCATCGTCTGAAACGTGGACACAGTGAGCAAAAATGGAATTCGGCGCAGGAATCCCGAAGTCATCGAGGAAGCCGACGACGCCGCTCTTCCCATGTTTCTCTTTTGTGAATTCCACCACGGATCTTGATTCCGCCACATGAGCGCTGATGCCGATCGACTTTTCATCGGCGAATCGTCTGATCTCCTTCAGCAAATCCGGCGTCGTATTGAGCGGCGGCGTGTTGGGGCCGGTCATAAACGAGAGCCTTTCACTTTGCCGATTTGCCGCAATGATATCCTCGATATGGCGAAACGCTCGGTCGGAGTTTTCCTTGACGCAGTCCGGCACGATCTCGCCCGTATCCATGATCGTGCGCGCAAAAACGGCACGCAGCCCCGACTCACGGATAGCCCGGATGGTTTCGAAGGCGCATTCCGGATGCGGATTAAGAAAGTTGTGCTCGCAGACCGTCGTGACGCCGCTACGGATCGCCTCGATGCAACCTAGCAGCGTACCGGCGTAAAAATGCTCCGGGCGAAGGACCTGCGCTGCTCCATAAATCCGTTTGAGCCAGGGAAGAAGAGGCAAATCCTCCCAAACCGCGCGTAACAGCACCTGGTACACATGCGTGTGCGCATTGACCAACCCAGGCATCAACACAGAGCCGTCGGCGTCGATCATTGGCGCGTCTTTCGTCACCTCCCGCGGCGCGCCCGCTCTCACTTCCGTAATGACGCCATCGCTGACGCGCACAAACCCATTGAAAGATTGTCGTTCCTCGGTCATCGGAACAACAAGTGCATTTACGATGGTTAGATCGCTCATTCCCTTCCCCCTGATTCTGACTTCTAACCTCTGGCTTCTGACTTCCGCCTCGCTATCCCTTTCCTCCATAAAGCCGATCGATGAACCCGCTCTTCTTTATTTCTTCCATGAGACTTGTATCCATGAAATTTTCTGCGCGCTGACCACGGGCCTTAGGAGTTAAGAGAGAATCCAGGGCGGTCTGAATTCCCTTTACCTCGGGAAATGGATATTCACTCATGGACTTTACCAGTCTCTCGTAAACCGAAGCCACCACCGCCGGATCGTCGATGCTTTGCCGCAGCACCGCCTTGGCAATTTCCGGCTTGGTTTTGAATACATAAATTCCTTCCGTTAGTGCTTCAAGAAAGCGACGGATACTCGGCCTTTGAGTTGTGAGCAAAGAGCCAGCGACAACGACTCCGTAATTCGCATATTCGAGGGGCAATTCGGCAAGATCGGCGAGCACGCGGCAGCATCCACTGGCTACCACCTTCTGAACCTGCGTCGAGCTGACTATCGCCGCGTCGATATGTCCGCCCATCAGCGCCGCGATTCGAGTGGGCGTATTGCCGGATTGCAGCATCCGCACGTCTTTATCCGGATCGAGTTTCCAATAGCGCATTACGACGCGAGTGATAATATCCGAGCCCGATCCATAACGGCTGATGGCGATTGCCTTACCTTTGAGGTCGGCTGGGGTGTTGATACTTTTACGTACGACAAAATAGGGCTCCAGACGGTTGATCATGATCGATATGACTTTGATGTCAGTCACGCCGGAAACGCCCAAATTCAGCATCGCCGTCACATCGAAGCCTGCTATTCCGATATCACCGGCGGAGAGCGTCTGAGCCATTAAAGTTCCGCTCGTCAGGTAAATCGGCCTTACATCTACACCATGCTTGCGCCAGAGATTTGCGCGTTCGATTACTTTGATCAGATCGGAGCCAACCCCGCCGCCGCTAAAACCCATATTGAGGATGGGCAAATTTTGCGCGCCTGCCATCTTCGGTGCCACCAAAAAGCATACGATGGCGACGGTGACGCCGATCCACTGGATCATAGAACCCTCCTTCATTAAATTACTAAGCTTGAGAGCATAAGTAATATAAGCCGGTGCGAACGGTCAATCGACCTTGCACCCGTTTATGTAAACCTATGTTTTCTACATTCGAGGCCGCTTGACCGACTACACGGATAGGACTACATTCGGCGTTGCGATACACGAGCAAAAATTAATCGAAGCGAGGTGGACAATGGAACAGGAAGCAAAGATCTTCAAATATCAGACCCCTGAGTTCGAGGGCGTGAAGAAATCGATGATCGTCTGCAACAGCGATCTCATGAAAGTCATGGTCCAGGTGGTAAAGAACGGCGGCGAAAATAATCTCCATTCTCACACCGGCGACGACGCCTTCTGGTACGTGCTCAGCGGTGCCGTGAAATTTTACGGTGAGGGGGACAAGCTAATCGGCGAATTCAAAAAAGGTGAAGGAATCTTGATCCCGCGGGGCTTCCAGTACTGGTTTGAGAGCGCAGCCAGCGAGCCGCTGGAAATTCTCCGGGTCACCGCCAAAGATCAAACCGTGGAGAACAAGCGGATCAATTATACGCCGCTAAAGCAATGGCAGGCCGAGCAGGGCAGAGCCGGCGCTTAGGTTCTAACTGTACACCGCTTTGCGGGTCGTGGTTTCAATTGGATCTCAACGACGCGTTGACGTAGGGGGCCCCATGCCCCTTGTTTGGTGCGACCACAGGGGGGCCGCCGCTACAATTTTCGTGAAACTGAACCACTACCACATTGCTCCGCCATTGCTCTAAATGAAACATTGGTAGTGTAGGAGGTTGACTATGGTTGCATACTCAGAGGAAGACGTCGGAAACATAGTTCTTTTGGAACACATCAATGTCCAGGTTCCTGACCAGTCATTAGCTACACTCTTTTATATCGTTGGCATGGGGTTTACACGGGATCCATACATGAATGTTGGATTGCGCAACATGTGGGCAAACGTGGGCGAGCAGCAGTTTCACCTCCCGACTCGCCCGCCTCAAGCCATTCAGGGGCGTATCGGCCTCGTGGTGCCGGACCTTGACGACCTTAAAGAAAGACTCGCTGCAGTGGAAGAAGGATTAAAGGGCACGCAATTTTCCTCGTCGGCGAAGGCGGACCATCTTGAGGTCACCTGTCCCTGGGGAAATCGCTTTCAATGTTATCCCGCGAGTTCACGATTCGGCGACATGGCGCTCGGAATTCCCTATGTGGAATTCCTGGTGGCGCCGGGAAGAGCTGCGGGCATCGTCCGTTTTTACGATCGAGTCTTAGGCGCGCCGGGCACGACTGAGTCGGGAAAAGATGGAGCTATTGGCCGGGTAAAGATCGGTCGCAATCAGTCGTTGGTTTTTCGCGAGACGGAAGAGCCGTTAAAACCCTATGACGGACATCACATAGCTATCTACGTCGCGAATTTTTCCCGACCGTATTCTTTTTTGAAGCAGCGCGGGCTGATTTCGGAAGAGGTGGAGAATCATCAATTTCGCTTGAAGGACGTGATCGACCCAGAGAGTGGTGATTGCTTATTCCTTCTGGAACATGAAGTTCGGAGTCTACGTCATCCGATGTTTCATCGCTTCTTCGTGAACCGCGATCCCGCTCAATCCCAGCGTCATTATCGCCGTCAGCGTGACGCGCTGATTCCCTTCAGCGAGTAGAACCTGATGGACACAGTCTCTGAGCACAGCCAGGTGTATGCCACTTTCTTTAGCGATCCTGCCGGCGGATGCCTGATGGAACGGTGGGGGCAGGACACCTTTATGTGGTCCAATGACTATCCGCATGCGGCATCCACGTGGCCGCACTCACGCGAGGTGATCACCAGGGAACTCGGCCATTTGCCCAAGGACATACTGCGAAAAGTGGCTCGGGAGAACGTGATCAAACTTTACAATCTCAAAATTGACGGAATCAATGCGTGAGGCTAAAATCAATACAAACATCCAAAGGAGATAAACTATGAATACAACTGCAGCAGCCAGGGCACAGGAGAACGAAACACCCAAAGCTCAACTCTTCTCCTTGAAGACCCCTTACATGCAACAGGGCCGAGTCACGCAACTCGTCGCGGAAACCCCTAATATGAGGATCCACACAAAGATCAATGCCGAAGGCGGCGAAAATGAGCTCCACACTCATCTCGCGGAAGACCATTCTTTTATTGTGTTGGAAGGCGAGATGACCGTATTCGACGAAAAAGGAAACCAAATGGTCGTGAAACCTTATCAGGGAGTTCTGTTGCCCAAGGGCGCGTACTATCGCTATCTCAACACAGGCGACGGCAATTTAGTCGTGCTGCGCATCGGCGCTGGCGTGCCTAATAAACCCAAAGCCGGCGAACCCAAACGCATCCGTCCCGATGGCAGAGAGATCCTCGGCGGATCGGTCGAGAACAAAACCGTTCCTCCCATCGAAATGCCCGGCAAGTTCTTCGCCGAATCGGCCGGCTAAACGCCGCTCTATTCTTCAATCCACACCACTCCCGATCACTGGCCGCCGAATCCTTCGGCGGCCAGTGAGCTAATCACAAAATTGCCGCACTTTGCGTGCTACAAGTTCGCAAGGCTAACCCTCTTGACATAATGCTGCCTTATCGGATACCGTCCGCGTCGCAGTAATTTTCACCAAAGGAGGGTACTATGAAACGAAGCATCAGGCTGTCAGGAATTCTCGCGACAGCGTTGGTGATCGCGCTAGTTGCTCCGGTCGCCGCCGAGGAGTTCAAGACTGACCTTACCGGCTACCAGGAGACGCCGTTGACCATCAATAGCAACGCCAGCGGGGAGTTTACGGCAAAGATTGTGAACCTCAAAGGCGGCGGCACAGCAATCGACTACGAGCTGACGTACCGTGATCTCTCGTCCGCGGTACAACAGGCCCACATCCACTTCGGCCGGCCCGCGATCTCCGGCCAGATCGTGCTGTTCTTGTGCACGAACCTGGGCAACGCGCCGGCCGGTGTGCCGACCCCTCAGGCCTGCCCTGCGCCCCCGGCCAAAATTACCGGAACCTTGACGGCGGCCGACGTCATCGCCCGTGCCACTCAGGGTATCGACGCCGGAGCGGCCGGCCTCGACGAGATGATCGCGGCGATGCGCGCCGGCGCGGCCTACGCGAACGTGCACACGGCCAACTTTACAGGAGGTGAGATACGCGGCCGCCTGCCGGGCGACGGAAACGACAATCACTGAACCGGGTCCAGACGTTAGCGTTTTCAATCATTGGCGGGCCGCTCATTGGCAAGCGGCCCGCCAATTTATTCCTGTCCCCTCGCCTCCAGGCTCTCTATTCAGGAGAGCGGGGAAGCTCGAAAGCAAGCCGCGGATCCTTCCGCGCTTTTTCGTCTTTATTGCAACGACCTTCAAAGTTGAAAGGCAAATAAAAAAAGCCCGGCACCCCTTGCGGCGCTCATATAAACCGATACGCTCGTCGTATGAGGAGAGGTTACGACGTAGGATGTATTCTTTGTCGTCACGCGCGATCTCAACCATTTTTTTGGCCAACGTCGAATAAGCGATTAGATTCCGCGTCAAACGAGTTAGAGAACAATTAGAAAGGAGGTGAAATACGATGAATCTGAAAAGGACAATCGGAACCGCTCTTTTGGCTTTGACTTTGGTTCCCGCATATGTGGCGGCGGCTGAGGATATGGAACTGAAAGCCACCGTGGTTAGCAAGGGCGAAAAGGAGATCAAGGTCAAAACGAAAGACGACGAAAAGACAATCCTCGTTGGCAGCAAGACGAAGGGACTCGAGAACGCCAAAGAAGGCTCCAAAGTAACCATCAAGTACACGGAAAAGGAAGGGCAACTACGAGCGACCGAGATTAATCCACGCTAGACGAAATCGAAGAATAAAAACGAAAAAAGGCGGGATCATAAAGATCCCGCCTTTTTTTGTCTTTGAGAAGAACGGCTCGACGCGTCGCATCCGTAGGACAACTACCTGCCAAATTTGGCCGACCCGATAACACGCCAAGAAACCTGCCGCCGAAATTCGCCTCTTACATTTAAACCGCAACCAAGAGCGTCCTGTGAGGATTATTCACCACAGAGGCACAGAGTTCGCAGAGGTTTTTTCTCCTGCCCCTTCTCGGCGTTCTCCGCGCCTCCGCGGTGAGTTCTCTTACATGATGTTGCTTTTTCCTCATGGCTGAATTAATGAGGCCTAGCAAGTAAGGAGGATAATTTACGATGGCCGAAACAAACCTTGCGGAAATAGTGGTAGAGTATCTCAGCTCGAAAAACGTGCGACACATCTTCGGCATTCTCGCCCACACTTCTTTCGCTTTGGGCGATGCGATAGCCAAACGTCCGCACCTTCGGTTCATCAACGCGCAGCACGAGGGTGGCGCGGGAAACATCGCCCTCGGCTACGCCCGCGCCACTAAGCAGCCGGCCGTTTGCCTGGTCTCGGCGGGCGGCGGCGCCACCAATATCGTCACGGCTGTCTCGCAAGCTTACAAGGAGTCGGTTCCCCTTTTCGTCATCTCGTCGGACATCGGCACCGCTTCGTCGGCAAAAGGCGCTTGGTCTTCCTGGCACGGCATGGAACATGTCAGACTGTTTCAGCCGATCACCAAGCAGAGCGTCAAGCTCGAGCGTGTGGAAGAGCTTGGTTCTCTGTTGGACTCGCTGTTTCGTCAGACAACCCGCGGACGGCAGGGGCCGGTTTTTCTCTGTATCCCGGCCGATCTTCAGCATGCGAATCTCCTGGAACCGCTGAGCTTTGCACCGACGGCCGATCCCGTTGCGCCTGCCATGGACTCCCGCTCGGCTGAATTGGCCGTGGACCTTTTGCTTAAAGCCCGCGCTCCTGTCGTTCTCGTCGGCACCGGCGCCGATTGGTCGGGCGCGCGGGAAGAAGTGCGCGAGCTCGCCGAACTGTTGTCGCTGCCTGTCGCGGCCAGCTACACAGCCAAGGGCGTCTTTCCGGAGAATCATCCGCTCGCGCTCGGCTGTCTCGGCTCCGGCAGCAGACCCTATGCGCGGCAGTTTTTTCTTGACTCCGATCTGATTCTCGCGCTTGGAACGACTTTCAGCGAAGGCACAACGCTCGGCTTCGGGCACCGCGTCATCCCCGAGAACGCAAAGATCATTCAAATAGACACCGATCCCGAAGAGCTTGGCCGAAATTATCCGACTCAACTTTCAATTCAAGCGGATGCCAGGACCGCGCTGCGCGCGATCATCGATGGCGTCAAGAGCCGGCAGTCGAAAGCCGCTTCTGGCAGCCAACGGGCGCAAGCGATCCAGAAAGCCAAGCAGGCCTGGAAGCGCGAGCTCGATGAGACGACGGCCAAGCAGGGTTTAACGTACGATTCCGTGTTGAAAGTTCTAAATGAGCTGCTCACGGGGAAAGAGATTTTAACCACGGCGGGGATGACCGGGGACACGCTGCGCAATATCGACGCCGCGACGCCAATCATTCATGCCGGTGAGTTTCGCGCCATCGGCACGGCGCTGACGACGGCTCTCGGCGTCAAGCTCGGCCGCCCCGACGCCCGCGTTATCTGTGTCACCGGCGACGGCTCCTTCATGATGGAACAGCAGGAGCTCGCTACCGCGCGCTATCACAATATCCCGCTGTTCGTCTTGGTACTCCGCAACAACGCCTACGGCGGCATGAAGCGCGATCAACTGAAAAATTACGGCGGTCGCGTGATCGGCACCGAGCTCTTCGTGCCCGACCTTGCCCGGCTGGCCGAGCTGTTTGGCGCAAAAGGCTACACGGTTGCGCGATCTGAAGAAGTGAAGCCCGTTTTCCAGAAAGCGCTTCAGTCCGATGACTTCGTGGTAGTCGATGTAAAATTGGATCAGTGAGGGCGGCTCGACGCGCCGTTTTGATTTAGACCTCTTGTCGATCGGAAAGTCGGCGGCCAAAAAAGGAGACTCTCAAAGTGGCCAAAGGGTCATGGCTCAAACGACTCCTGGCGGTTTGTTTACTCGTTGTCGGTGTCTTTCTTCGAGTCGACAGCGCCCGTTCAGCGGAACCGCAAGACGAATGGAAAAAAATAATCGAAGCAGCGAAAAAGGAGGGAAAGATCGTCGCCGGTGGTCCGCCCACGGCGATTCTGCGGCAAAAGTACAAGGAGACTTTCGAGAAAAGGTTCGCTGTTGAATTGGAACTCGTCTCCGCACCGGGACCGCAAAATGCCGGCAGAGCCACAGCGGAATTCAAGGCCGGGGTCCGTTACTTCGATGTTCTCCACGGCGGGTCGGGCACTTTGGAGCCTCTGGTGTACGATAACGTGCTCGCGCCGTTTTCGGACTATATGATCCTTCCGGAAATCAAGGACCCGCGCCAGTGGTGGGGCGGTCATATGTGGGAAGACAACGTCAAGACCAACCGCTTCATCTATTCTTTCTCCGCGGATTTTTCGACGCCGCCGTTTTACAACACCGATTTGGTCAAGCCGGGAGAGCTCAGCTCCTATGACGACCTTTTGCTGCCGAAGTGGAAGGGCAAGATTGGATTTTTTGAGCCGCGCATGCCGAGCGCGGGCCAGGGACTCTGGGGCTTCTTGATGAAAATCAAAGGCAAAGACTTCTTGCAAAAGCTCGCCGAGCAAAATTTATTCATCAGCCGCGACGGCAAGCAGATTGCGGACGCTTTGGCCAAGGGCACGCTCGCCGTCGGTCTTGGAGTTTCGCAACGTTTCGTCGATCCATACATCAAGACGGGCCTGCCCATAAAGCCTTTGATGTCCATCAAGGAAGGCATGGGTGGAAGCAACGGCTTCGGCACCGTCGCGGTGATGAAAAATGCGCCGCATCCAAACGCCGCCAAGGTCTACATCAACTGGTTGCTCGGCAAAGAAGGCCAGGATCTCTACGGCAGAGCCTTGACGCAAGGCACCCGGCGGCTCGATGTCGAGACCAAGTGGCTGGCAAAATTTGATTCTGCCGCCGCGAAAGACGTTATGACTCCGGAAGAGTTCGAGAAAGTTCGTTTTTACGGCGAAGACATCATTACCGAATGGCGTGAACCCGGGGGAGAATCTTCGTGCGCCGGGCCTCCGTCCGGATAGGGGCAGGTTTGAAACCTGCCCCTGATTGTCACGCGGCGTAGACGTGGAATTAATTTTTGCTTCGGCCCAGAGCTTTCTCTACGAAACTAAAGTCAAACACCTGGCTCGGCGGAATCTCCTTCGTGACCCCTAAACTCTTCTTGGTAAAATCGATCGCGCCGCGCTTCCAGGCCTCATCCAGGTAGCTCAGTCCACCGAGCCGGCTGACATGGAGGTCGTAGACCTCTCCGGCCAACGAAAGGTCCTTGATACCGAGATACTTCGAAATGTTGTCAACGGATTCCGCGCGATTTTGAGTATAGTGTTGGAGTCCCTTCAGGCTGGCCCTAACAAAGGCGAGGACTTCGGATGGATTGGTTTTGATCTTTTCTACCGTCGCCCCGATGCCCCCTGAAGGATACGCAGTCAGGTAATCCCCCGAATAGGCGAGCTTGTTGAAGCCTTCGCGATAGAGGATGAGCTGTCTCGGCGGGCTGAGAAGACATGCGGCAATGCGCCCGGTTCTGAGAGCTGTCGCGAGCTCCTCGGGAGTGCCTATGACGATCAGGGTCGCGTCTTTGTTCGGCGTGACGCCGTGGTGGGTCAGGATTAACTGCGTCAATAGATCGACAGCGCCGCCGCGGGAGGAGATCCCGATAACCTTCCCTTTGAGCTGCTGAACTGATTTTATTTCAGGTTGGCCCACGAGATCGAACTGCGGTTTTGAGTTGACGATCAGGACAAGCCGCACGGGCGCGCCGCGAACTCCGGCGGCGATGATCGATCCGGCGGCCGACGCGTAGTCAACCGAGCCGCCGATGAGGGCTTGCATGCCAACCGATCCGCGTATGAGGAG
>VBKE01000328.1 GCA_005879605.1 Deltaproteobacteria bacterium | reverse complement strand
CGATAGATCGCGCGGCTGGAGAGCGTTTTCCAGGGAACTTCTGCCAAACTTTTTCGCTCTTTCATTTCGGCCGTTCCATAAGAAATTGCCGGGTGCGCTCAGCCTGCTGCCCGAGGTCTGAGTGGAGAGATTCTCTAAGACGTTTTAGATCTTCAGGAGTATCCACGTCGTACCATGCGGGGAGACAAACAACTTTAAGCCCTTTGGCTTGGGCACGGCGCATGGTCTCAGAAAGCACGCGTGCGGTACTCCACTGCATTTTCTCAAAGAGCTCGGGTTGCGGCCTACGCAGGCCGATAAGATAGTAGCCGCCGTCCTCTGACGGCCCTAACACCACGTCGACTTCCGGTTCGCTTAAAAGGGAAACTGCTTTTTCAAGGTAGGCAGCAGGCAGCGTGGGTGTGTCGCTGTCGATAGCCATCACCCGTCGATATCCCGACTTTAAAAGTTGGTTCAGAGTGTTCGAGAGTCTTGCCCCAAGATCCGGCCCTTTCTGAAGAATGAGGGTGAAGCTTGACGGGACCATGGCCTCAAACAGGGGCTCGGTATCTTCCGGTGTATAGGCAACTGCTGGCGCAGTCGCTTTCAGCGAATTAAGCTGTTTGATCTTATCCAAGAGAAAACAGCGATAAAGCTGAGCCGCCTCCTCATATGAAAGCGGGGGACAAAGGCGGGTCTTTACCTCGCCAGGCAAGGGAGCCTTCGCCATAATCGCTATCGCGCACTCCGCCCTCTTATTCATCTCGGACATGGCTCACTTCCCACGTTCTAAAATCTTTACTGTTGGTCAGATGCATGGTTAACGCTGCTTCCACGACGTTTCCGTCCACATGGACCCGCAGTTCTTCAATGTCCTTAGGAATCGGAAAGGTCATCTGCCGATCTTATTCCTTTGCCCCACTCCGTGGCGGACGGGGACTGATCTGGGAAGCGTTCGTAATCCATTTCACTCGGCCGAAAGATTCTCGGCGATTGGAATTTCTTGCCGCCTCACCGAATGTTGAAACAGCCGCCCCGAGTAATACGACGTCCTTTAGAAGGAACTGCCCGGGCAACGCCGACAGGGCAGGAAACCCTCCCAGGCTAGGCTCCCAACCGGGAGTCGAGAACAGAAAACTCAGGGTCGTAAGAAACATCAGCACTGCCGAAGCGCTCCCGATAGATGATAGCTTGGGAGATAAGGGCCGAAGGGCGATGAGACCGGCGATAGCGATCTCCACGATGCCGAGCAGGTTGGAGAAGGTTTGGACACTGAGGAATTGGTACATCCAGCCCATGACAGGGCTGTGAGCCACCATGGGTTCGATGCCATGCGCCTCGTAGCTCGTAAATTTCATTGCCCCAATCCAACCGATCACCAAAACCAAACCATAGCGGATCAGTAGGTCTCCCGTAGCCTCAAATTGGTTTTTCGTCAGGCCGCCATTTTCCATTACTGTCTTCCTCTAACGACACTATCCCACCTGACTTGGTAAGCGTGCTGCTATCATGAAAAGTCTAAGTCTGGCGGCAGCTATCAAAATGCTCGGGGCCAGTGGCGCGTCAGGGAATCCATGATTGTTTTTAGATGCTCCTGAAAGGAAAAAGGATGCAGAAAGTTATTACCAGTGTTAGCCCGCTTTTCCCCTTTCCCAAAAAGCCTATCAAACATCGTCTTCTCAATAGAGCATCGCAATAGTGTTACCGCGACATGCATATTCGTGAGTAAGCGGTCACGCCTAAAAGCGAACCCACTCGATTGATGCTGGCTTCATGTCCGGCGCTCAGTTTCGTCAACCCAGTTCTCCATCAACTGGCTGTAGTAATGTGCTGTGACGATCGCAAATCTCGTGTGTGGCACGAATCGAACGAGTCAAGTGCTGGTTGTGAGCGCGAATTTCTTTCGGCATTCGCTTCGGAGTAACGACGTCTTTATTGTTGTCTTTCAGACATTATTAGGGAAATGTTGCTATCGAACGCAGGGTGGTTTCATTGATCTCTCGTTCGGCAATATCGTTCGTCGTGAAGATCTACGCGGATTACTCGTCGAGGAGCGGTTGTAGTCGTGAAAGTGGCGAATCGCTCATGTGCAAGTAAAAATGTTTCGTCTTGAGGCAAAACGCGAGCGCCGGCAGGCAATCCGCACAAATTGCGTGGAATTTTATCAATCGCGTCTGGGCTGAGATCGGTTGGCAGGTCCAAGATATCTGGTTCCTGACTCTCCAATTGAGCATCACTCTTTTTCCATCGCTCAGTTCGCCCTTGTAGAGGCTGGTATTTGTTTTTGTCGGGTGATTTGTCTCTTCCCCCAGTGCAAGTCCTGTACCGCGCCGAATTACGGTCAGGCAATTGGATAAAGGCGGCTAAATCAGCGGTGTTTCAGATTTCTGGATGGGTACAGGAGTGATTGTAACGACGAACACGTGACTTTTAATCGACACGTGTCGAATTGTCGACTTTAGTCGGACGAGCAATGCCCAGTTTTTTTATCCGTGCTTGAAGAGTGGTGCGCTTCATCGCGATACAGAAATCCTCGTGGTTTTTCAAAGCAGAATCAGTGACGAATGTATGATTGTAAGGCCTGGTCCTGCAATTGCTCTTGCTTACTTGGTTGTGTTGCAAGAAGGGCCACCGAAAGGAACTCCTCGCGAAAGTAAACAATGCTTGCCTTTTGGAAAAACTCAGTGAATAGCCTCAAACTGTCCTCCTGTATGGGGAACCACACGGATTCTTTTTGCTCCGCTGTCACAGCCTGTCTCGAAGCCGAACTCTCCTTCCCTACAGAATACGTCAATAACATTTCCTGGCAGGAACGAGAGCATCTTTTCGATTTAGAATTCATTCAGATCTGTTGGATGTGCGGATGGCCCTATGTGATTAAGGCCGATCGGCCGGGCCCCAAGGTCGAGTTGCTGGTTGTGCCTGTCCCCTCGGGGAAGAGATATGCAGGTCGGCCCATTTACTTTTCGGACGTCGTTGTACGGCGTGCGAGCCCTTACCGCACTTTTTCCGATTTGCAGGGGAGCCGGTGGGCCTATAATGAACCACGTTCCCATTCGGGCTACAATCTGGTTCGCTACTATCTTTTCTGTGCCGGTGTCGGGGATGGATATTTCGGACGGGTGGTAGAGTCTGGCTCTCATCAGCGTTCGCTGCAAATGATTCTTGATGACCAGGTAGACGGCTCGGCGATCGATAGCACGGTTTTGGATTGGGAGATGCGGCACCACCCTGAGATCCGTTCCGAGATAAGGATCATTAAAACCTTGGGCCCGAGTCCGGCTCCGCCTTGGGTTGTCTCGAGGAGTTTTTCTGTGGACGTTCGCGCAGAGCTTCAGAACATTCTTTTGAGTATGCATAAAACGGAGCGGGGCCGTGGGGTCTTGGCCATCGGTCATATCGATCGGTTTGTGACCGCGAAGAATGAAGATTATGAAGTGATCCGCGCCATGGCCCGCGCCGGCCAGCGAATCAGCCTGTAGAAAAACGGCTGGGTTTGAGTCTGCACATTCATGTTTAACATAAGCATGGCCTAGGAGCTTGACATGCAATCCGCATATCGAAATCAATGTTCTAAAAGTCCCTGAGGACTGTAGGCGAAATCTTCTTGCAACCAGCAAAATGTGAAAATCCTCCGCTTGCCATTTTAGATAAGTACGGCGATCGGACAGTGTACAAACGCGGGAACTCTTCCAAATAAAATCTCTCTGTAACGTTTGTCGGACTTGGGCCCTCTAACTATATTGAGTATTCTCTGCAACAAATCCGTACGCATATTGCATCGCATCTCGTGCAGAGCACTCCACCAGAAGGAAAGACGCGTTTGGATAAATACCTGCGGCGGGCCCTGATTGGATTACTTGCCGGGCTGGTAGCCAGTATGGCGTTGGCCACCACGCTGAGTAGTTCCCTTTTAGGGGTCACATTCGCCATTATTATTGGAGTTGGCTATGCGGTCGCCTTTCGTCCAACCCGGCACGCTTATGTAGATAGCCTCATGACGGCAGCAGCGCTGGGCATTCCTCTCTGGGGGCTGTTCAGTGTGATCGTCTTCCCGCTGCTCGGCGGACACATGGCACAGTGGACAGCGGAAGGTATGCGCGCGCTGTTCCCTGAGTTAGTCGGCTGGGTCCTCTACGGCGCTTGTCTGGGGCTGTTGGGTCAGGCGGCTCATGATTTGGCTTTCTGGCGATGGGGTCCGGAGCCTGTACCACAGCCGCCACCCGCCATGGAGAAGAAGCACATCGTCATTTTGGGCGGCGGTTTCGGCGGGATGACCACTGCGGAGAATTTGGAACGCGTTTTTGGCGCCGATCGATCAATTGACTTCACGCTGGTCAGCGAGACCAACGCGCTGCTCTTCACGCCGATGCTTGCGGAAGTTGCCGGCAGCAGCCTGGAGCCTACTCATATCAGCAGCCCACTGCGCACCAGCTTGCGCCGCACGCAGGTGGTGCGTGGGAAGGCAACGCAAATTGATTTGGAACGGCGCCGCGTCACGGTGGCGCTCGGCAGGCAGGCGGAGAATAACGGCGCCGACTCGCCGCAAGAGCTTCCCTATGATCACCTGATCTTGGCCTTGGGCGCAGTCTCAAACTACTTTGGCAATCAGAACATCAAACAATTCGCCTTTGACTTCAAGTCCCTGCTCGACGCCATCCGCATTCGCAACCACGTGATTGACTGCTTTGAGTACGCCGACCGCGAAGCGGAAACGGCTAGGCGCCAAGAGTTACTAACCTTCGTGGTCGCCGGCGGCGGCTTTGCCGGCGTCGAGTTAGCCGGCGCGTTGAATGACTTCGCCCGCGGCATGCTGGCTGATTATCCGAATCTGCAGGCGGAAGAATTACGCATCATTCTTGTCCATGCGCGTGACCGAATTCTGCCGGAGTTGAGCGAGTCGCTCGCCCTGTATGCGCAGGAACGAATGACTGAAAGGGGCGTGACTTTCAAACTCAATACCCGACTGACTGACGCACGCGCGGAGGCGGTGATCTTGAGTCCTGGAGAAGAGATTCGCGCGCAGACGCTGGTGTGGACGGCCGGCACGGCGCCGAATCCATTGCTCAAGACCTTGCCGGTCGAACAAGACAAGCGCGGAGCGGTGGTCGTAGACAGCACGCTCCGTGTGACGGCACAGCCTGGTCTTTGGGCGGTGGGCGATTGCGCCGCCGTCACCGACGCTAAGAACGGGAACCCTTGTCCCCCCACTGCTCAATTCGCCTTGCGTCAAGCCAAGACGCTCGCTCGCAACATTCACGCGAGCCTTTATGGCACAACACTCATGCCTTTTCACTTCGATTCATTGGGCGCGCTCTGCGTCGTGGGTCATCAGACCGCGTGTGCCGAACTCACTGTTCCGTTCGCTAGGCACAAGTCGGTGCGCTTCTCCGGCCTGCTCGCCTGGTTGATGTGGCGCGGTATCTACCTTGCCAAGCTGCCGGGGCTGGAGCGCAAGGTGCGCGTGTTGGTTGACTGGATGATCGAGTTGTTCTTCCCCCGCGATATTGTGCAGACGATTGATATCAGCGATCCGGTTGCTCATAACAGACAGCCCGTGGCGCGCAAGCCGGAACATGGGATCCGTTCCGCCACTGATTCATAATATCGGAGATAGATCATGCGTTCTCCACTTCTAACGGCAATCATCATCTGTATCATCGTCGGCATGGCGGGCGGCCTAGTAGTCACCATGGTGGTCCCCGCTTCGCTCATTATCAACATCCTCCTTGGTGCATTGTACGGTTTGCTCTTCGCGCTCTTAACCGTCCCGCGCGCCATCAGCCCGGGCTCGGGTCTGCTCTGGGGCCTGGGCTACGGCTTCATTCTGTGGCTTGCGATTCCAGGAGGTATCCTTCCCGTGCTGATGGGCGGGATGCCTGCGATGGGCATGCTCGATACGGCCCGCGCGCACTTTGCGGATTTGGTCGCCTACACGCTCGGCTTCGGAACACCGCTGGGATTGGCGCTGGGAGCGTGGGGAGGGCTTCGGCCTTATCCGGGTCAGCAACGTTTTAGTTTGCCGCGCGCGATAGTGGTCGGAGGACTGGCCGGAATGGTCGGCGGTTGGGCGTTTGGCAAATGGATGGCGCAGGTTAATTTTTTTCCGCTCATCGCCGGGCTCGTCAATTCCGATTCGATGATGGTGGGCATGACGCTCCATTTCATGTTCGCGGTGATCATCGGCGCGAGCTTTGGCGTCTTGTTTCAGCGCGATGTGCGCGGCTACGGGTCGAGTATGGGATGGGGCACGGGCTACGGATTGTTGTGGTGGTTTTTAGGCCCATTGACGATTCTGCCGATTTGGCAAGGCCATCGACTCGACTGGTCATACCAACGCGGTAGCGCGCTGTTCGGCTCGTTAGTCGGCCATATTATCTATGGCCTGATCGTCGGCTTAATCTACGCGGCGGTAGATAAGCTGTGGATCGGCTTCTTCAAAGAGTCCGACCCGATCAACCGTGAGCCCGAAGGACCAGGCTCGCGCGCCTTACACTCGTTGGGCTACGGTGCATTGGCAAGTCTGGTGGGCGGACTGCTGTTTACCGTAGTTCTGCTGGTGATCGGGTTCCTGCCGAAAGTGGCGAACATTGTCGGCGGTTCATCGCTTATTTTGGGGTTCGTGGTGAACATGGTGATCAGCGCGCTGATTGGGATGAGCTACGGTTTGCTGTTCCGATACGAAGCGCCCGACTTCGGCTCGGGCGTGGCTTGGGGCTTGGTCTATGGTTTGATCTGGTGGTTCATCGGCCCGTTGACGTTACTGCCCATCGTGCTTGGCGGGACGTTCAACTGGACGACCGAAACCGCCGGGGCGCTCCTGCCCTCACTCATCGGCCATTTGATCTACGGCGCGGCCACCGCGGTTGTGTTCTTGGTCCTGGAGCGCCGCCACGTCGAATGGCTCTTGCTCGACCCGCGCGTTGCGGCACGCGAAGCCCGCCGCACGCGCCCGGTGGGCACGCCGGCACCGGCGCTGTGGCTGTTTGTGTTGGGCCTGGGCGTACTGTTGCCGATTATACTCAGTTGAGCCCAGAATCCGCACTCCAGAAGGTGAGAGGTGACTAACTTAAACTTTAAACTAAAGAGAGCCAGTGATCCTTATGGTGAGAAAAGAGTTTGTGAAAGGCTTAAAGTCGCGAAGCAAGCCATTGTGGTGTTAGCAGCCGCAACGCGTACACATTGACAATCGTCACGTACCCCGTAACCAGCAACACTCGTGCGACTATGAGCAGTAATCCAGTAGTGGATTTAGAGGGTCGCGTCTTTACTTTTGCTGTTTTTACCGAGTGGTCGCTTCCGCAGTACCCGGCATCACGTTTGGTCCGTATCCAGCAATGGCGGGGTCTGAAATCGATATTCTCGATCTAGCGAGATCGTGGAGCCGCAAGCGGAAACCCTGTGCGGGGCGCCTCAAACAGGCTTCCAAACCGCTCGAGGAACCTCGCATCGTCGCCTGATAAACCCCCATTTACGTGCCGACCCTGGACCGCGTCGATAAATGAATTTCGGTCGACGGTCACCACGCGGGTGTTCCGTTTTTCAGCGGGCGCGTTCTCGTGAATGAGCACGCCGTTACGGATTTCGATCGATTGAGGTTTGTCCTCTCCAACCAAATCTAAATCGAATTTCATTGGCGCTTTGAGCGCCTTATCCGGGTTCAGGCGAACGGCCAGAAGATCCAAGATGTAGGAAACTGGCAAGTTTCTGAATGAATTGCCGGCCGCATCGAAAATGCCGGGAGCGGGTCCCCCAGTTCTTAGCTCTTTGGCGCCGTTGAGATATGCGTTCCGCCATGCACCGCTTTCAGACTGGTAACCCAGCTGTTCAAGACTGTCCGCCAGCAGCAGGCGTGCCGCCTCGTTCGAAGGAGCGGCGAACACGAGCCGAGAAAGCAGTTCCGAGGACCACCGATAGTCGCCTTTGTCAAAGGCATCTTTTGCTTTGTTCAAAACCGCGTCTTCACCTCCCATCGCATCGACGTATCGTTTATTCGCCTCTTCGGGAGGGAGGGGATTGAGGTGGGCCGGATTTCCATCGTACCAGCCAAGGTAGCGTTGATATATCGCCTTTGCGTTGTGACTCGTCGTTCCATAGTTGCCGCGAAGAAACCACCGCTTGGCGAGCGCGTCCGGCAGCGTGAGGCGCTCGGCGATTTCGAAACCGGTCAAGCCATTGTTCATCATCCTGACTGTCTGGTCGTGAAGGTATTTATACGCATCGCGTTGCGAGGAAACATAATCGACAATGCTGTCATGGCCCCAATGTGGCCAGTAATGCTGCGTTATGAGGTATTCTGTCCGTGACCCGTATAGACGCAACGATTCGGTAAGATAGTCAGCCCAGGCCTTGGCATCTCTCACCTCAGCTCCCCGGAGCGGAAGAACATTATGAAGCGTGCCGCCAGCGTTCTCCGCAAGACACAAGGTATGAAGATCGGGCAAGAAAATGTTCATTTCAGCCGGCGCTTCGGTTCCCGGCGTAAGCTGGAACTCCATACGAACGCCATCAATGGTGATGGCCTCGCCGGTGTGAGTGATCTCATGCGTGGGCGGGATAAGTGAGGTGGTGCCCGCAACAGCGATTGTGTTGCCGGAGCCGGAATAAAGGGGGCCATCGCCCGTCGTTACAAAACCCTTTGCATCCAGCGGCAGGCCAAAGCCAAATTGATAAGCCCCTCGACGCGCCCAAGCGGGCAACGCGCTGACGTTTTCAGAGGCGATCGTGTCCATAAATCCGCGCGGCGCCAGAATAGGCACGTGTCGGGCGCGAGCTTCCTGCTCGTCTAGAATCCCCTTGATGCCACCGTAGTGGTCCACGTGGGTGTGTGTGTAGACTACGCCCATTATCGGGCGATTCCCGAGCTTCTCACGTGCGAGATCAATCGATGCCCTCGCCGCTTCGGCTATCCACAGTGAATCGATGACAATGAAACCGGTATCACCCAGCACGATCGTCATGTTTGCACTATCAACCCCTCGGATCTGGTAAACCCTGTCAGAAACCTTGAAGAGTCCCGATTTCGCCACCAACCCGGCATTCCGCCATAGACTCGGATTGACCGTGGGAGGTACTGGTTGGGAAAAGAACGCTTCCACATTTAAGTCGCGTAGTAAGTTGCCTTTAGCATCCAAAATTCGATTGCCGGGAACTGCGGCAACGAAGCCGCGGGTTGCCAGCTCGAAGTCTTCTCTGTCCGCAAATGGAAGGCTCGCGGAAAATTGCTCAAGATATGCTTGTGTAGCGGCAGTCGCCGGCTTCGGTTCTGCGCCAGGAGCGGCATGAACGGGAAAGGCAGAGTATGCAGCCATTATTGCAAGGCCTCCTACGATTGAAAAGCTAACGAGGTGGTGAGACCGAGACCGAATCGCAACGCACCTAGCTCTTGCAAAACTGGTAACCATCGTCTTTCCTCCCGGTTAGTCGACACGCATCTCGCGCGCCTCGAAAAACGCCTGACGCTGTTCCTTTGGCAACCTGTCCCAGATTGGCGTGCGCACAATTCCCGGCGCAACGACATTCACGCGCGGCCAGCGCCTTCCACAGGGGCGCCATCGTGGCGAGGGGGGAAGCGAAAACGCAGTCGATGCCGTTCGTCCGCAAGAGCTCGAGAATCACTTCGGCGCCGTTCTCGGAGTTCCCAGGGCTGAACATCGCAGAGGTCATTTGCGAAACTCCTTCAGCGTCCTTGTTATAAAACCGGTAAGGGCAATTGCAGGGCCAGGCCTTGTCATCATGCATTCGTCGCTGATTCTGCTTTGCGAAGCGCGACGATTTCTGTATCGCGCACAACATATCTTCAAATACGGATAAACTGGGCATTGCTCACCGGAGCAAGGTCGATATTTCGACACCTGTCGATAAGCGCATGCTTCGACACAATTCGTCCGGGGCGGTCGCTTGGAGCGCCTTGTTGGGCTTGCTTACCCAGGCAGCTTTGCCGCAAGGATGTCAATCTTCTCGATGGACGGCGGCGCGGAGAGGAGCTCAGCCGCCTTCGCCATCAACGCTGCTGCGACCCTGCCTGAGAGATGAGCTTGCCGGCCAGCCTCATCCGGGAAGGCGTCAAAGATTCCAAAGCTGGATGGCCCAAGACGAATTCCAAACCACGCAGCAGTGGCGGGCTCCTCCACCACGACAGGGAGAGCCTCCATAAGAAAGCTCTCGACATCTTTCTCTTTTCCTGGCTTGGCTTCAAGCCGGACGAACAGTGCTACTTTGACCATGAAGTGCCTCCTACTTTCTTAAGTTCTGCCCGTAGCGCGTATCCACCCTGCGCCTAAGTATGTAAATAGCGGCTTCATACCCCTTGTGCAGGTGCGGCTCAGCAGCGCCGGCGGGTGGGATGATAATCAAATTCATTCGAAATGTTTTTTGCGCCGGCTGTGACTTCGGAGATCCCGACATAGTACGGCAACTGCTAGCGCGACATAATTTCGGCCGTAGGCCGAACGACAACTACTCCGTCTGAGTGATCACTTGTTGGTTCTCCATCATTTTCCATTGCTTTGCTCTTGTGTCGTCAACTCCGGCTTAGTCTCAGAAACATCTGATAGGAAATAGTTTCGCTTTCTTTTTCTACCGGTCCGAGCGCTGCCACACTCGTCCCACAGAGGTCAATCGAGAAAACTCCTTTCGGTCGCCCTTCTTGCAACACAATCAACAGCAATTGCAGGACCAGGCCTTGTAATCATACATTCGTCACTGATTCTTTTGAGAAGCGTGGCGCTTCTGTAGCGCGCGGAAGTTCTCCGCTGCCTCTTTGCTTTTCCATTTACAACGATACGAACTGAATCATCGGCCCCACAAGTGTCGCAGTTCGACTAAGGATGAAGCGCACAACCCAGTCGACATTTCGACATCTGCCGATAAGCAGTCGCGCGTTCTTCGTCACCTTCGCTTGAAGCCAAAGCGTGGGATCTGAAACTCCCCTGATTCTCACCATCTATGGTTCATCTAGAGGTTGATGTGCTTTGGCACAGCCGTTGCTGAGAGAAAATAAAAAGAAAATGGCGGTCAACCTGATCCTCTTTCAGATCTGACCTCCAACACGAAGCAGCTGCGTCCACAATCGAATCATTTATTCATTTAACCGAGGTGTCCCGATGATCTCCTTCAGAGTGAATAAACAGAGCGTAAATCTAGACGTGGATCCTGCAACTCCCCTGCTCTGGGTGCTGCGGGAAAATCTCGGTCTCACAGGGACGAAGTACGGTTGCGGCATGGCGCAGTGCGGCGCATGCACCGTACATCTCGATGGCGAGGCAGTGCGATCCTGCGTCGCGCCGCTGTCGCGGGCAGCAGGCAAAGAAGTAACAACCATCGAGGGCCTCTCGCCCGATCTGAGTCATCCACTGCAGCGCGCTTGGATTGCCGAAGACGTGCCGCAGTGCGGCTATTGCCAATCGGGACAGCTGATGAGCGCTGCCGTGCTGCTGCGCGAAAAACCACGGCCCACCGATGAAGACATCGACAAAGCGATGACGGGAAACATCTGCCGGTGTGGAACGTATCAGCGCATCCGGCGCGCCATTCATCTCGCGGCGCAGTTGAAGGCGCGAGGAGGTGCGAAGTGAGCGCGATACTTAATTGCAGTCGCCGCAATTTTCTCAAGTCGAGCCTTCTCGCGGGCGGTGGATTGATCCTCGGCGTTCACATTCCCGGACTCAACGGCTCAGCCAAAGCCGCAGAGCAAGGGAGCTCGACGTTTGTTCCAAACGCGTTTCTTCGTATCGCGAAGGACGGCGGCGTGACCGTGATCGGCAACCATTCTGAAATGGGCCAGGGCGCCTACACGAGTGGCGCCATGACTATCGCCGAAGAACTGGATGCCGATTGGACGAAGATTCGCGTCGAACCCGCGCCGGTGGATCCGGCCTACAATCACCCCATTTATGGAGTCCAGATCACCGGTGGCAGCACGAGCACCTGGAGTGAGTGGGATCGGCTGCGCAAAGCCGGCGCCGCCGCGCGCCAAATGTTGCTCGCCGCCGCCGCGCAGACGTGGAACGTCGATCCTTCAACATGCCGTACCGGAAACGGCCACGTCATCCACGCTAGTTCACAACGACGCCTGTCCTACGGCGAGTTGGTGGAAAAAGCTTCAACCCTGACGCCTCCCCAGAATGTCACCCTGAAAGATCCCAAAGACTTCAAAATCATCGGCAAGGCGATCAAGCGATTGGACACGCCGGACAAGACCAACGGCAAAGCCGTTTTTGGATTGGATGTGAACGTGCCAGGAATGTTGGTCGCCGTTGTGGCACGTCCGCCAGTCTTCGGTGGCAAATTGAAAAGCTTTAACGCCGATAAGGCTAAAGCGGTGCCAGGTGTTCGGTACGTGGTCGAAATCGAACGCGGCGTCGCCGTTGTGGCTGACGGCTTCTGGCCCGCGAAACTTGGACGCGCAGTCGCACACAGCGCGAGGAGTACGCGGGACTTGCCAAAAAGACCGGCGTGGTCGCGAAGAATGAGGGTGAAGCAGTTTCAGCATTGAGCAAGGCAAGCAAAAAGCTTGAGGCCATCTACGACCTTCCCTATTTGGCTCACGCGACGATGGAGCCGATGAATTGCGTCGCCGACGTGCGCGCCGACAGTTGCGAGATTTGGGTCGGCACTCAGTTTCAAAGTGGGGACCGCGATGCCGCGGCGAGGGATACAGGCCTGAAGCCGGAGCAAGTGAAGTTGCATACGACGCTGCTCGGCGGCGGCTTTGGCCGGCGCTCTCCGCTGGACAGTCATGTGGTTCGAGAAGCGGTGCAGATTTCCAAAACCGTCAAGGTGCCGGTCAAGGTCGTTTGGACCCGCGAGGATGACATGCGCGGCGGATACTATCGTCCGCGCGCTTATCATACCGTAAGTGCTGGTCTTGATGGGAATGGCAAACCTGTCGCGTGGCAACAGCGCATCGTCTGCCAGTCCATCTTTGTGGGAACACCCTTCGAGCCTGCAGTCGTCAAAAACGGCGTGGAGGAAACCGCCGTCGAAGGCGCTGCCGATCTACCTTACGACATCCCCAATCTGCTGGTGGAATGGCACCAGGCACCCGATGGCGTGCCGGTGTTCATCTTGCGATCCGTGGGGCACAGTCACACCGCGTTCGTGGTCGAGACTTTTGTGGACGAACTGGCTCATTCGGCAGGCAAGGACCCGTTTGAATTTCGCCGTGCGTTGCTCGGTAAGCATCCGCGACACAAGCGCGTGCTGGAATTCGTTGCCGAAAAAGCCGGCTGGGGAAAAGCGCTGTCGAACGGGCGCGGACGAGGTTTGGCCGTCCATGAATCGTTCGGAAGCTATGTCGCGCAGGTGGCCGAAGTCTCGATTTCCAAAGATCGGGGACTGCGCGTCCACCGCGTGGTCTGCGCGGTTGATTGCGGCCCGGTGGTGAACCCCAACATTGTACGCGCTCAGATGGAGGGTGGTATCGTCTTTGGCCTCACCGCTGCCCTGTATGGCGAGATCACCTTCGAGAAAGGACGCGTGAGGCAAGGGAACTTTCACGACTATCCGATGCTCCGGATGCACGAGATGCCGCAGATCGAGGTGCACATTGTGCCCAGCGAAGATAAAATGGGCGGCGCGGGAGAAGTGGGTGTCCCACCTGTCGCGCCCGCCGTCGCCAACGCGGTTTTCGCTCTTACCAGTAAACGGATTCGCAGACTGCCGATCCGCATGACGGACGCCATATGAAGCTCGCATTTAAGTTACCAATATGTGCTGTCGGTGCGGCGGCTTTGAGCTTGGCGGGAGCGGTGGCAGGCTCGCGCTGGATCAGCGCGACGGAATCTCAGGCGGCAACGGCGACAGTTGCTGCGGTGCCGGCAAGTGGCGATGGAACCCTGTTCACCGCCTTCGTCTCGGTCTTGCGTAATCCGCGCTGCATGAATTGTCATTCGCAAGGTGACTTCCCGCGGCAGGGAGACGACGGCCATCAGCACGCCATGAACGTGCGGCGCGGCCCCGATGGCCACGGTGTGACTGCGCAAAAGTGCAGCACGTGCCATCAAGAGGCGAATCTCGCCGGCGCGCATATGCCGCCCGGAGCGCCGCATTGGGGGCTGCCGCCGCCGAACATTCCCATGATCTGGCAGGGTCTCACCGACGCGCAGATTTGCCGTTCGTTAAAGAATCCCAAGGAAAACAAAAATCGCAATATCGATCAACTCGTCGAGCATTTTACAAAAGATGAATTGGTGGCGTGGGGCTGGAATCCCGGCGAAGGTAGAAATCCTATTCCGATGCCGCGCGATGAGTTCGTCGCTAAAGTGAAACAATGGCAGGCCGCTGGAGCGCCGTGCCCGAGCGATACTGCTCAGAAGGCAAAATCATAAACTCAGGTAGTCTGCAGCGCGACCGAACCGAAAACCATTAGGGAGGCATCGAAGATGGCTTTAGGCCATACCGAACAGACGGGAAAAATATTGCTGCATCACTGGCAAGCTTTCGGAGCCGGCGATGTCGAGGCGATTATGGCTGACTATGCTGGCGATGCGGTGCTCATCACTCCAGAGGGGACACTCAAAGGGTTGGGGCAGATACGTTCGCTGTTCGCAAAGATTTTTGCGAGCATGTTTCCAGCCGGCAAGACTTCGCTTAATCTGACGAAGCAAGTCGTCGAAGGCGAAGTTGCGTACATCCTCTGGTCGGGAAACTCGCCCTTTTATAATGCTCCGTTTGCCACCGATACCTTCGTGATACGCGACGGCAAAATCGTCGCGCAAACATTTGCGGCCCAGTTGGAAGCGAAATAAACCAACTAATCCCCGAGGCAGAGACGACATCATGGCCTCATGCTCGGTAGGATATCCAGCCTTCGGTTGCACAGGCTCTCACTCGGCGCAGCAAAGTCGACATTTCGACACCTGCCGATAAACAGTCGCTATTCTTGGGAACGATCCCTCTAAGCGAAGTCGTAAAATCCTGATTTCGTGAGATACGGGTGTTTTCCAGCCATTTATCGAATCCGGTACGCAACTTGCTGCCCAGACTAACGCGATCAACCTGAAAAGAGCCAAAGCGGCGTCCACCGATCTTGAACGGAAGAAACATGCATTCGGACTATGCGTGGAGGAGAAAAATATGGGGCAGCGAAAAGTTATCAAGACTACCTCGGGGGATCTCATCGTCGCGGTAACTGACGAGGTCATGCCAGTACGAAATGCGCAGCGAACGAGATGAAAATGACCCAGCCAATGCGGTCCAGCATGCTGGCAGTTCATCGGCGTTCGGGTTCCCCAGAGGATGGTGGGCGAACAATGAAGAGGACGAGAGCATGAACCGCGGATTGATCCTAATCGTCACGCTCATTGTGCTGGCTGGAGCACAGCCGCAAAAATACGCGGCGCAGTCAGCGATGTCCACTGAACACCCGATCACTGCGCCAACTGCTGAATCCACCGCTTCGACCGATAAAACATTCGATCAGCTAATGGCCGACGCGATGGGTGTGATGCACACGGGCATGCACACCGCGCCACAGACAGGCGATCCTGACCATGATTTCGTAACCATGATGATTCCACATCATCAGGGCGCGATTGACATGGCCAAGGCGCTCTTGCTGTACGGCAAAGACCCGCAGCTGGGTCGGCTGGCCCAGGAGATTATCACCGACCAGCAATCGGAAATTCAGCTGATGCAACTCTGGCTGAAGCAGCATGGTGCGAGCGCGCAAAATCCAACTCAGCGGCCGGGCTTAGACGCAAGTAAGCACTAAGCGTGAACACTAGCCTAGAAGGAATATGAATATGAAACTAGTCTGTGCATTAGCGGTTTTTTCTTTGGTGCCTTCCGCGTTTGCGCAGCAAGCGCCCTGGGGGCGAGCGGACATTCCAATCTCCAGCCGCGATCGGGTGTACGCAGCGGACCAGACGTCAAACACAGTTTCGGTGATCGATCCCTCCGCCAACAAGCTGCTCGGCGTGATCCGGCTCGGCGACCCGGTGCCCGGCGCTTTGAGCGCGCTCTACAAGGGTCAGCTCCTGGTTCACGGCCTCGGCTATTCGCCCGACTCAAAGACACTCGCCGTCGTATCGATCGCCTCGAATTCGGTCACCTTGATCGACACCGCGACCAATAAGGTAAAGGGCATCGTTTACGTCGGGCGATCGCCGCACGAGGCGTTCTTCACCCCCAATGGGCGTGAATTGTGGGTCACTGTCCGGGGCGAGGACTACGTGTCGGTCATCGACCCGCTGAAGATGAGAGAGATACGACGTATCCGCTTGGCGAACGGTCCGGGAATGACCATGTTCGGTCCTGACGGCCGCTACGCCTTCGTCTGCTCGAGCTTCACTCCCGAACTAACGGTGATCGACAGAGCATCCCATCAGATTATCAAGCGCGTGCCGCAGAGCAGTCCCTTCTGTCCCAACATTGCCGTAAGTCCGGAAAACGACGAAGTGTGGATAACGCTAAAAGACGTCGGCAAAGTGCAGGTGTTCAGGGCCAAACCGCCATTTGAACAAATTGCGCTGCTCGACACAGGACCGATTACGAACCACGTGCACTTTGCGAACAACCGCAACGGCAAATTCGCCTACATCACCATCGGCGGAGCAAATGAAGTGAAGGCGTATCGCCGGGGTGCCAAACCCGAGTTGGTGGCCACCATTCCCGTGGGAGATCTACCGCACGGCATTTGGCCCTCCGGGGACGGAACCCGAGTGTACGTCGCTTTGGAAAACGGCGAACATGCCGTCGCGATAGACACCTTGAGCAATAAGGTGATCGCTAACATTCCAATTGGACAGACGACACAAGCTCTCGTGTATGTGCCGGGCGCGGTTCCAAACGGCGATGGCACCGCCAACCTTATGCCACTAGGTGTGGCCGGTCAGACGCTGCATATCGAGATGCTGCCGCCATCCGGAGCAGGCTCCAATGGGCGCGCTACTGTCGCGGTCAACTCGCTCGGAGTGATCGACTTGCTGCAGATTGCCGTCGCGGGTCTGCAACCGGGCCAGGAGTATGAGCTCTCTCTGGTCGATTCGCTGACAAAGCCCGATGCGAGCCGGGTTGGACTCGCCAAATTCAAGACCTGGCCAAACGGGGCGGGTATTGCGCAGGCCATCGGTCCTCTACGAACAGTCGTAGCGGCAGCGGGGGGCACAGCTGGTCAACAGTCCGAGCAGCGCTATCTGGTTGTGACGGCCACCGGCAGCGATCAGCCGGTGTTGCAACAACACACACCATGACGTGAATCATGACTAAATACTCAGGCATCAATAGACATGGCTTAGAAACAAAAGAGCAGAGGCATTCGATCGTCTTACGAAGAACGACGCGAGCGTCGCTTTGTGGTCGACATGGCAACACTCAAGCAATAGGGCCTCTCTCAGGGAAAGGACAAATATGGAATACACAACTTTAGGCAATACAGGACTCCTCGTTTCGCGCATTTCCCTGGGCACT
>VBKE01000499.1 GCA_005879605.1 Deltaproteobacteria bacterium | reverse complement strand
TGAGAGCGCAACCCTATCGTTTGGGCGCATAGTGCGGGGTCTACCTACGCGCCAACCGACGCAAAACCGGGATTTTTTCACTAAACACAAATGCGATTGACGACTCGCCGGTTCGACAACGAGCGGGCCCGCGGCTGGAAGCTCGCGCTCGAACCGGGGCAATCGGTCGGCCCAGTCACCCAAAGTGCGCCAGGGCTGCGTGTCGTCATCGACGGCGGCGAGATCGCCGAGATCGTTCCCGGTCAGCCCGACCGCGGCCTGGCGCTCAGGCTCGGTGACTTCTATTGGCAGGAACCGGGCACGACGCGCGGCATACGCAACATCGGAACGACCCGCATCGAGATCGCCGAGTTCGAATTGAAATAGTCCGGTCGGATCGTTCTTCTGCCCGCCGGACAGCCAAGCCTCAATAATTTTTAGAGCACTAACGGGGTCTCAAGGTATTTGGGTCAGTTGCGGGGTCAGGCATGACGTATGACTTATTTTCGATCATCAGTGGTGTCGGGTGACGAACGGACGCGCACCGACTTACGAATTGTAAGCGTTATATTGACCATGCGGTTGTACAAGCCGAACGATTGAGGGATGATATTTCCGCCGCGGTATTTTGCTGCGAAAGGAAATCTATCATGACCACGATAAAAGAGATTATGCAAATTGGCGTCGGCATGCCGGATCGCGAACGTTCGCGCGTTTCTCTCATGACATACTTGGTCTTCCGACTACCAACTCGCCCGACGGAACCATGACCTATACGCGGGTCGGGTGTGTGTAGGAAGTTGAAGAGTTTCTTAAGAGCGCACAAAGATAGTGCGCCCAACCACCAATTCGAGGCGGACGCACTCGCGAAGCTCTTGATTGAAAAAGGTGTCATTACCTGAGAAGAGTTTATGCAGAAGATTTCAGAGGAGCGTGCGACGTATCAAAGGCTCCTGAATCCGATACCCCAATGAAGCGTTGCTGCCGTCACAGGAGGCGTACTATGATATGCGCTCTAGAGAAATCGACAAGACATTTCTTGTGGAGAATCCGCACGCTTCCACTAATCATTAGCATAGTCTTTGTCGTCGGTGTTGCGCCTGTATTTGCACGCGGAGGAGGGCACTCCGGAGGACATGGAGGTGGCCACTCGGGTGGGCATGGTGATCACTCTGGTGGCCACGGCGGACATCATGGAGATCATAGCGGCGACAAGCATGGACGGATTACAACGGGCACAACAGCGAGGGGTCACTTTACGAGTCAGAATCCTTGTCCCCCTACTGATAAGATGTCAGAGGATTGCCCCCAACTCGGCGAGAAGCAGTGGCAGACGATTCAAGCCGAAAAGGCCGAGGACGGAGTTGAGTGGCATTCACGCTAAATTGGCGCGAGACGTGATAATCCCATGCCGCAATGAACATCGGCGAGGTACTTATTTGGGAATCCTCTAATCTACTTCTGTTGATTCCCGCCGTGATTTGGCTGGTGATGCTGGTGCGGCGGCTCCAGGGAAAAGCGGTGTTCACGGAGCGGGACTGGCTACTGCTCTTTGGCATCCAGCGGGTTTATTTGGAAGACTCTCGATAAGTTTGCTTGGCTTATCGGTACGTGTGGGTTTATTGCTTTTCATTCGAGATTCAGAAGGTAGAAAATGCCATATAACAGTCTCTGTGATTTCGTTCAAATAGTCGGCTCTCCGAGTGGGATTAAAGTTATGACTGTACGCTACTTCACAGGCTGGTTCGCTAACCGGAGGAAGCACCCAGTGTGGCGGCTCCGAAGTTCGCTGAATAATGCTGGTGTCATTCCGGCCAACCCCGGATCATAGTCCGGGGTAGCGCGAGCCGGAATCCAGGAATTTCAAAGACTTCTGGATACCGGCTTTCGCCGGTATGACGGACGAAGATCTGAATGACTTATTTAACGAACTTTGGTTCCAGGACACCAGTGATTTGTCTGATTGCATAACTTTAGCATCTGACCTTGAAGTTTCGTCACCCGCGAATTCATGCTGCTGGACTCCTCTCGTTGACCCCGGCTCAGGCGGCTCTTGATTGGTTCTCTCCTGTTTCGACAAGCACTTACCTGTCCGTGGCGCGGTTTCAAAGCATGCGACCCTGTGTTACTATTTGTCTCTGCCAAAGCCGAGGATCTTGGAACATCTGATCCAACAATACGCCGATCATCTCCGCAATGAACGCAGCGTCTCGCCGCATACGCTGCGAAACTACCTGAGCGACCTGGCTCAGTTCCAACATTTCTTAATTGATAGGGAGCTCTGTTTAGGTGACGGCAAAACATTAGATGCGCGCAGCATCGACATTCACGTCGTGCGGGCATATCTGGCCGCGTTAACGAAAAGCCGCAAGAAGAGCTCGGTCGGGAGAAAGCTCGCAGCGTTGAAAGGGTTCTTTCGTTATCTGGTCGCCACGCATCAAATAGAGAAAGATCCGCTGCTGCTCATTCATTCGCCCAAGCAAGATAAGCCGCTGCCGAAGTTTCTTTCGGTGGATGACATTTTCCAACTGCTGGGCGGCATCAAAATCAAAAACCCGTTGGACGTTCGGGATCGGGCGATGCTGGAGGTGTTTTATTCCACCGGCGTGCGCGTGAGCGAGTTGGTGGGGCTCAGCTGGAGTGATGTGGATTTTCAATTGGGGATCACTCGAGTGTTGGGGAAGGGCTCAAAAGAACGGATCGTGCCCATCGGTGAGGTGGCACTCCAAGCCCTTCGGGACTATAGTGTGGAAGTGAGAAAGAGATGGAATTTACCGTGCCAGGGCGAAAATCCTGTTTTTCTAAACAATCGGGGTGGCAGGATTACGACTCGGAGCGTGGCGCGTTTGGTAGAGAAGCATCTTCGCGCGGTGGGAATTCCGGTCAAAATCAGTCCTCATGGACTACGCCACACCTTTG
>VBKE01000480.1 GCA_005879605.1 Deltaproteobacteria bacterium | reverse complement strand
ACGAAGCTGAATATTATGGCTGAGAGTTCTCTTGATAAGAAGCCGCGAGTGACTTATGAAGAAGTGGGCGGTTTGACAGAACAGATCAAGCGCCTTAGAGAAATTGTCGAGCTACCTTTAAGACAGCCGGAGATATTTGCACGACTAGGTATCGAGCCTCATAATGGGATACTGATGTACGGTTCTCCTGGCTGTGGGAAAACTCTGATCGCTAAGGCACTGGCTTCGGAATCCGAAGCGGCTTTCTTTATTATTAATGGCCCAGAAATCGTAAACAAATACTACGGTGAAACGGAAGCTAGACTACGAGATATTTTCAAAGAAGCAAGAGATGCGTCACCAAGTATCGTCTTTATCGATGAAATCGACGCCATCGCTCCAAAGAGAGAGGAAGCATTTGGTGACGTAGAGAAGAGGGTTGTGGCACAATTGCTTGCATTAATGGATGGTATGTCTGAACGTGGTAATGTAATAGTATTAGGAGCCACAAATAGACCTGAAAGCATAGATCCTGCCTTGAGGCGTCCCGGCAGATTTGATAGAGAGATCGAGGTGGGGGTGCCCAATGTGGAAGGCAGATTAGAGATACTTCAAATTCACACAAGAGGTATGCCACTTGCCCAGGATATCGACCTTCCATCTCTGGCAAAGGATCTTCATGGGTATACTGGAGCAGATATAAAGGCTCTCTGTAGAGAAGCGGCCATGAAAGCATTGCGGCGCTATTTACAGGAGATAGACTTTGAAGAGCAGAAAATCTCGCCCAGCACATTGGAGACGATGGATATCAGGAATAAAGATTTCAAAGACGGAATGAAAGAAATCATTCCAACAGCAATGCGAGAATTTTACGTAGAAGCAGCGGCTGTCTTATGGGAGGATGTAGGCGGACTATATGACGCCAAACGTACATTGTATTATAACCTCATTACTGCTATCAAAGAGCCTGAAAACTTTGTCAAGATGGGCGTCAAATCTCCGAGAGGGGCATTATTATTTGGCGCTTCTGGCTGTGGTAAGAGCTTGATTGCAAGGGCCTTGGCAACCGAGAGCAGTGCAAATATAATAATGGTAAGGGGTCCTGAGGTATTATCTAAGTGGGTTGGAGAATCAGAAAAGGCAGTCCGTGAAATATTTAGGAAAGCAAAAGCTTCTTCGCCGTGTGTTGTTGTTTTTGATGAATTGGACTCTCTCGCTAGACCCCGCGGGGAGGATGATTTATCCGGTAACGAAAGGGTCTTGTCTCAGCTTCTGACAGAGATGGATGATTCAGGGAGTGCAGGCGTTATAGTAATCGGAATCACAAATAGACCCGATCTAATAGACACGTCTCTGCTGAGACCTGGAAGATTAGACTTGATACTGTTCATAGGAGCACCTGACGAGAAAGCACGACTCGAAATAATGAAAATTTTGACTGCTTCAATGCCACTTGCAAACGACGTTAGCGTGGAGAATATATCTCAATCTACAAAGGGATTCAGCGGTGCCGATCTCGGTGCACTCTGTAGAGAAGCAGCCGTGAGTGCAATGAGAAGCAAATCAGAGATTATCACTAGCGCTGATTTTGGCCGCGCTTTACGTCTGGTAAAGCCATCGATAACTAAAGATGTTGAAGCCTGGTATGAGTCAATGAAGAAGAGCATTACGTATTCGATGCCCAAACAAATAGACAAGGCATTCTACGGATAGGGATTGTTAAACGAACACTACAGCCCTATTCAATTGCGAGTAGCCAAATTCCAAAATAATAATCTAACACGGTTTGTGTATACATTGATATACAGATAAACCACCCAGATATTGAGGCAACACTATGAATTACCCTTTGCGTAATCTAATTTACGAGAAAATAAAGCAGGCAGGTAATATGACAGATTCCGATTTAACTAATGCTTTGACCAAGGATGGAGTATCTATAACTGAAGCCGAGTTAGACAAGACTTTGCTTGACCTAGAAATATATGGGCTTGTGAGAGTCTCATGGGTAACAAAAGATAAACGCAGGATAGAGGCAGGATTGGTGGATCCCACCTCCCACTAGAGGACGGATAAGTACACTCAAAACCTGTAATAAAACAGAGCGTCGAGTGCTAACCCAACAAAAATCACGACAAGGTATGGCGCTGTCACCTTATACGCCTTCCAGGCAAATTCTGGAGTAGGATTTTTTGTCAATTTATAATGATATATTAACATCAGCGAACCCGAGATAGCTGCAACTACAGTATATAGTAGGCCTAACCCAAAAAAATAAAGCGCCACAGAATACGGGAGCAATATAGCTGTATTTGCGAAAATGTAGCTGGACGTCTTCTGATTTCCAATTAGAACAGGAAGCATTGGGATCCGAACGCTCGCATACTCCTCTCGTGCCTTTATTGCTAGACACCAAAAATGAGACGGAGTCCACATAAATACTAACCATCCAACAAGAAATCCGAGTAAATTAATTGATCCGGTGGCGGCGGCCCAACCTGCCATAGCAGCGGCGCTCCCTGCAAATCCCCCAATTACGATATTTGCCGCGTTGTACCGTTTAAGCCAAACAGTATAAACTATAACG
>VBKE01000479.1 GCA_005879605.1 Deltaproteobacteria bacterium | reverse complement strand
GCTTGCTGCAACACGTCAGCGGAGCGCTTGACTCCCTTGACGATCTCTTGCGAGAAGCGTTTGGCCTGAGCCACCACTTGTCCGGTCGAGCCCAACAATTGGCGATACCCCTGCTCCAGCTTTTTCTGAACTTGCGGTCCACGGCCGCGGCTGGCCCGTCCGATCTCGATTAAGCGGTGTCCCACGCTGCGCTGGCGATCGCGCAGCTTCTCTCCCCTCTCACCCACCACCTCAGTGATCTGCCGCATGACACGGGTGAGCACGCGCACGCCATCGCCCAACAGAGCACTATCGGTGGGGTAGTGCATATTGGTCTCTACCACGGTGGTGTCCACCCGCAGTTTGTTGCCGCGGATCACCTTCTCGGCCTGGGCCTGAGCGACGACGCGCTGGTGCAGTTGCTGCACGACCGTGGAGCCCAGCAGCAATCCCAGCTTGCCGAGGGTCTTGGCGTGCGGCATCGGGTGATGCCCAATGCGCGTGAACTGGCGATAGACCAGGTTGGCGCGCACCTCCCGCGCCAGCACACCCTAGCTCCAGTTGCGTATGTGTTTGAGCACCATCAAACGGAGCACCACTTCGGCGGGAGTGGAAAGCCGTCCGCGAGTGCGGCTCTGGGGCCGTCGCTTCAACAAGACTTGGTGCACGATGTTCACCATCTCCGGATCGTCGAGCAAGCGGTCGGCGTGGCGCATCCAGTCTTCCCACCAGCTTTCCACGGGCAAAGCCAGCAGAGTTTGCGCGAACAATTCCGCATCCTGCGGCGACTGGCGGTAACGGATCTCAACCACGCGACCTCCGGGCACCCGAGCGGGCGGCGCGGGGCCGGCCAGCGGCCGGGGGCGGAGGCAAGCGCAAGGCTTGTTCCAGTTGATCGATGGCGTGCAGCATCTGTTGGTGCAGCCGGACCACATCGGCGCGCGCCTGCCGCAAACGGCGGTACTGCTCGGACAGGCGGCGGACGCGGTCGCGCTGGTCCACGCCCAGCGAGCGCATGCGCGTTCGGCCGGCTTCACTCCAGGAAAGCACCGTGGCGGGATGGAGTCGGCCGCGCGGCATAGCGCAGTGGCAACCCGGGTTGCCGCAACGCGTCTCGATTTGGTAGACCGAGCCTTTGATCAAATCGCCGACCTGAAGAATTTGCCGCAACTGGCGGCCATACTCCGCCGCCAGGTCACGAAGGATCTGTCGTTGGTCGGCGGCGGCATCGGGAACACACACGGGCGCACTCATGGCTTTGGAGCCAATCAAGGCATCGCGTAAAGCTAACCTCTGTCACAATGCATTTCCACGGTACACGATTTCTTTTCGGAAGTCCAGAAAAAAATGTAGGCGATGCGAATTTTTATTCGCATCGTGCGGCGCCGTGTGTGAGACGCAGTCAAAAAAGGTCTGACTCAGGCCGTTACCACTGCGCCCGCCGCGCCGAACTAAGGAGCATGCCGTGGCTGAAAGTTGCGTTTGTGCACGATCGGCACTTCGCGCTAACTGATAACAAAGGCATTGGTTAGGTATTTTTGCGCCGGAAAGTAGCTACGCTTTTTCGCGGACCGCGCCGCGAAAAAGTGGCTCCTACGGAGCAGCCGAAGTCAGGAGTCGAGGAAGCCAGAAGCCAACAGCCCTACCCTGGCAACACACTGTTGACAAGGGGGTTCCACGAACATCGACAATCTATTTTTCATCCGTTGGGGTAAGTGACTAGGAGAGTTACTGTTCCGGCCGCTCGGCCTTCGCTTTAGCGTCGCCCGAAAGCTTCTCGATCTCAGCCAGTTGCGCCTTCACCTGATCCGCATCCGTCGCGTCGGGCGCAAACGTCAGATAGTTACGCAATTGCTCTGCTGCCCCGGTGTAATCCTTCTTCTCGTAGAGAATGGCGCCCAGCACGCGATCCGCTTTGGGCCAGCGGTGCGCGGTATCGAGCTTTTGCGCCTGTCTGGCGCTGGCTTCGGCTGCATCAAATCTCTGCAGGTTATAATTGGCCACCGCGTTGTAGAAATAAGCGTCGGGGAAATCGACAGGGTCGAGCTTAATGGCACGGCCGCTGGTGTCCGCCGCTTCCTGCCACTTTCGCTCGCGCACCGCGAGCTGCGCCAGATGCAGATACGGGGTGACGAGTTTGGCGTCGGCGGCCATGGCTTGCGCGTAGCACTTTCGCGCCTCGGCAGCATCATTGTCCTTCTCGTGAACCAGACCCAGTTCATACCACGCCGCGGCAAACTGCGGATATGCGTTCACAGCTTTCTCGAGCTCTTTCTGGGCGTCCGCAGTCTTTCCC
>VBKE01000478.1 GCA_005879605.1 Deltaproteobacteria bacterium | reverse complement strand
GGTATCGCAGTACCTCACCGCCAAAAAGCAGGAGGGCGGAATGACGGAGGAGGAGTTTCAGAAACAACTCAAGCAACAGAATCAGACGGAGCAAAGCTTTAGAGAAGACTCGCGAAAGCTGCTCGCCATTCAGAAACTCCAAAACAAATACACCGCCAGCGTGAATATCAGCGATCGGGAAGTGGAGGAGTATTACGCCGCGAATAAGCAGCAGTTTGTAATCGGTCGCGGAGTTGAGTTGGCGGATATCGTCGTCGATCCACATGACAACGGGCTCCAGGACGACGCGAAGAGCGAGGCGGAAGCGAAGATCAAGATAGACAACATCTATCAGAGCTTAAAGACGGGTGACTTCGCTGAGATTGCTCGAGCGAAGAGCGAGGATCAAAGCAACGTGAGGGGAGGAGACATTGGCTTTGCCACAGAAGATGCTCTCAAACAGAATGGCTTCCCACAAAGCTTGATAGATCAATTATTCGGGCCATCTATGCAGGTAGGAAGTTATACGCAGCCCGTGCAGTTTAGTGGACGTTGGTATATTTTCAAGCTAAAAAGAAAGCAACTGGAGGCTGAGAATCGAACGCTGGAGAGTTCCGGTGTGCGACAGGAGATTACGGAAGCGCTACGGAGCCAGCGCCAACAGCTTCTCAACGGAGTGCTGTTGGAGATTTCTTTGTACGAAGCCAAGATTGTCAATAACCTGGCGTCAAACATGCTGAACAATCCGAACAATCTCGGTCTCCGTCCGGCCTCGCCTGGTGGAGCGAGTTCGCCACTGGCAAGTCCGGCAGCTTCGACATCGGCAACCGAGGCCCCTTCGAAGGTCCCGAGTCCGAAGACTTCGGCGACTCCGGCGACTTCGCCAAAGAAGTAATTCACGAGAGACTTGAGCTAAACTGAAGCGGGTGCGGACCTGTTGATTTTCAGGTCGCACCTGCTTCGTGCGTTTGCGATAGCAGAGCTTAGAAGTGGAATCGTCCGCATTTCGGAATTCCAGGACAAATGCTTTTTCGTCTTTCCGAAGTTCATAAGTCTTACGGCTCGCAGGATGTCCTGCGTGGCGCTTCGCTGCAAATAAATCCGGGCGAGCACGTTGGCCTGGTGGGTCGCAACGGCGCGGGGAAGACTACGATCTTTCGACTGGTCAGCGGCGAAGAGACAACAGACCGAGGAGACGTAGTTCGCGCCCGCGGCATTCGTCTTGGTTTGCTCGCTCAGCACGTACATTTTGAAGCCGGCTCAACGGTTCACGAATCCGCGCTTGCAGCATTTGGCCATTTGCAACAGATCGAGCACGAGATGCATGAACTCGAGCATTGCATGGCCGACGCGGGAGGTGATCTGGAGAAGATCCTGGTGCGTTACAGCGATCTGCAGCACGAGTTTGAGCGTGAAGGTGGATTCGAATACGCTGCCAGGGCCGAGGCTATCCTGCAGGGGCTGGGCTTCGATCGCGACCAGTGGTCGCTCGAAACAGAAAAACTTTCCGGCGGTCAGCAGAATCGCCTGGGTCTCGTTCGTCTGCTGCTCGCTGAGCCAGACGTCTTGTTGCTGGACGAGCCAACAGACCATCTTGACGTCGGCGCGGTCGAGTGGCTGGAAGAGTTCCTGCAGGGTTACAACTCAGCCTACGTCATCATCAGCCACGACCGCTACTTTCTCGATCGCGCCTGTCGTCGCATCATCGAGCTGGAAAATGGTCGTGCTTCAAGTTACAGCGGCAACTATTCGGCTTACCTGGTCGAGCGAGAGGAGCGACGCGAAGCGCAGCAGCGCGCTTATGAAAACCAGCGACAGTTGATCGAGAAGACAGAAGAGTTTATTCGGCGCAATCTTGCCGGCCAGAAAACCAAGCAGGCTAAGTCCCGCCGCACGATGCTGGCAAAGCTCGAACGTGTCGAAGCTGTTCGGACGGACCGATCCTCGGGCGATTTCCGACTGCAAACGATTGAGCGCACCGGCAACCAGGTATTGATCGTCAACGAAGCCGCCATCGGTTATCCGGGCAAGGTGTTGGCGCGCGACATCTCTTTCATTTTGCGCCGGGGCGAATGCGTTGGCGTCATTGGTCCGAATGGGTCTGGAAAGACGACTTTTCTGAAAACGATTCTCAACAAGATTCCTCCTTTGTCAGGTGAAGTTCGCTGGGGAACAAAAGTGCAGGTTGGTTATTACGCGCAACAACTCGACGATCTCGACGACCGCAACGAGATCATAATGGAGCTCCGGCGCGTTGCTCCTTCAGCCGCAACGTCAGGCGAACTGCGCTCCTTTCTGGGAAAGTTTCATTTTACCGGTGACGATGTTTACAAACACGTCGGCGACCTCTCCGGCGGAGAGAAGGGAAGACTGGCGCTCGCAAAACTGATCTATTCGCGAGTCAACGTGCTCGTGCTCGACGAGCCGACAAACCATCTCGACATTCCTTCGCGCGAAGCATTGGAAGAAGCGTTGGACGCCTACGAGGGCACGATAATCACGATCAGCCACGATCGCTACTTCCTTGATCGCGTCGGGACGCAGATTCTCGCGCTCGACGGTGCAGGCTGCGCTGAACATTACGACAGCGACTACACGGAATATCACGACTGGAAGGCTGCAGGGCGAATACACGCGGGCAAGTCAGCTCAAGCAGCGGGTGAGCGCATGGTTGAATTCTCGCCCGTGGTCAGCGCGCACCAGGAGAATCGGAAACACCCTTCGGTGACTGAAACCAGCGAGAAGAAAGCAGCCAAAGCCAAACAGACGTCGCGCAAGGCGAAATCACCCGCCGTCAAAGTTATCAAGAAGAGGCCCCCAGCCCGCAGTCCCGAAGCCATCGAAAGCGAGATTGTCGCCGCCGAAAAACTGCTGAATGAGATCTCCGAGCAGATGGGCCGGCCCGAAGTAGCGCGTGACGCCACCGGCTTGATTACGTTAAGCGACGACTATAGGCAAATAGACACTCGACTTCGGTCGCTCTACGACGAGTGGGATCGCGCAGCCGGGGAAACGGCCAACGTTTGAGAGAGTCTGACCTCAACTAATGAATCAGAATAATAATTACGG
>VBKE01000477.1 GCA_005879605.1 Deltaproteobacteria bacterium | reverse complement strand
CGCGAAGGGATCGGAATCAGAGGATCCGGGGGCAGACCTAGCCAATTATGCGCTGGACCGGGTTCCCAAGGAAGGGGGATCGTGGGTCCGGGCTTTATTGCATCAAGATGAGGTGCAACGCTCCAACCGGATAAGGATGACGTCATTGCAACGGAAGAAAACTCCGGCCATCGAGTTCAACCCGCCAATGATTATTCCCGACGGGGATACAGGACACGGCGGTGAGCATCATATTCGTAATCTCGTGAAGAAATTTGTCGAGAACAAGATCGGCGCAATCCATATCGAAGACCAACGTCCAGGTTGTAAGGTCTGCGGACATCAAGGACAAAAGGTCCTTGTTTCTACAACCGAAATAATCTCACGCCTCAATACAGCGCGGCTCCAGTTTGACATCATGAAGGTGCCCGGGGTGATTGTTGCCAGGACGGATTCCCACGACGCGACGGCTATTGATAGCGTCGAGGACGAGCGAGACCATCCGTTCGTTTACGGGGCGACCAATCCTCATATCGTTCCGTTCAAGAATGTCAATCTCGCAGTAATCAGGAAATTTTATGAAGAAGGATTCAAGGAGATCAACGGACACCTGCTTCACGGGATTTCAGAAGAGGCCTACAAACACGCGGGGGAATGGCTGAAACAAGAACGTCTGACCAAGCGGATCGCCGAAGGCGTTGAAAAGATCAACAAGGAAGTGGCGACTCTTAAAAGGATACGTCAGCAGGCCCGTCGCCAACGAAACGGTCAACGCGACCTTCGTGAACAACTGGCGGCGCTGGAGATCACGGTCAAAAAGGTTACTGAAGAGACGGTGGATAGCGTGCTTGCCGCGGTCCGTCAGGTTTGGGCGGAAAAAGCCGGGCTCAAGACGTATGCCGATGCGGTTGCCGAAGTCATACAAGCGCGCCAGCAAGACAAGGCGAAGCTTCCGATGCCGGTCGACCGGTGGAAGAAATTTGCCAAGGGCGTATCGCATGAGGAAGCGCGAGCGCGGGCAAAGTCCATGGACGTCGATACTTTCTGGGATTGGGATTTGCCTAGAACCCCGGAAGGTCTTTATCAGGTTACCGGCGGGCGGGAAATGGCGATTGCTCGCGGGTTGGCGATGGCGCCTTTCGCCGACTTGGTGTGGCGTGAGACAGCTAAACCAGACTTGGACGATGACAAAGACTGGGCCGATGCTATTCATGCGGTGTTCCCGCACAAGATGCTGGCCTATAACCTCTCTCCGTCGTGGAACTGGGATGCCTGGGGATTTACGGATGACCAGATCCGAAGCTATGCCAATGAGTTGGGCAAGATGGGCTATGTCTATAACTTCATCACTTACGGTGGCCACCAAACGGAGGCGTTGATGAACGGCCGCTTGGCGCGGGCGCTACGGGAAGAAGGCGTGCTGGGCTTCGTCAGGTTGATCCAACGCGCTCTCCGTTTGGCCAATGATCCGGCACAGTACCCTCAGACATTTGTCGGTGGTGGTTGGGCGGATCGGTTCCGCCGCGCCGCTAGAGGACCCTCGCTCACGACCACGTCCATGGGCGGAAAATCCACCGAGACACAGCACCGAAAGACGGTTGAAGTCCCTACCAGCGTGCTCGAACGGTGGCTTCGAATGTGGGCGCATCATTGGAGCAACCAAGGGCTTTACACGGGCGGCGACCTCAGCGTCGAATTGAAAGAGAGATGGGCCGGGTCCGAAGAAATGATGCTCAATGTTTTTGACGAAGCCCGCGACAAAATAGCCGAGATTACCTTTAGAGTCGATAAGGACAGAGCAGGGCGGAAATTCCTCGCGGTCAAGGACCAAAATACGGTTAAAAAATACCGCGCCCGGCGTCTGATGAGCCTAATGCACTTTTTCCTTCTGCATCGACACAAGACGGATCTCGTGCACTACTTAACCCCCACGGACGACAATCGGCTTTCCGTTCGGCGCATGATCCATAACGGAGTGTTCCGAGAGGCCCGGACGGACGATCCGAATGTTTTCGCTATTGAAGTCGATACGGCTCGCGCGCAGAAGATCTTCGCCAACGACGAATCCATCAAGCGGTTTATCGCTCGACAGTCAGAACCTTCGGCCAGCCGCACGTTCAAGCCTGCGGTAGCCTAACGCAGGCGCCGAGGGGCCAACTCTGTCGGGGTGCCGAACAGATAAGGATCACATCCCGATCCGAATCAGCTCGTCAAAGAGCTTACAGA
>VBKE01000284.1 GCA_005879605.1 Deltaproteobacteria bacterium | reverse complement strand
TCAACTGGTGACGGCTCTCACGCGGCATCAATTTCTATCCCGCCTTTATTTGGTGCCGTTTGGCGAGATCCAAAGGCAGATCGTCGCCGCCGTGAGCCGACCGCTCCGCGTCGTGCTCTACCGGCGCATGATGCTGCGAATCGCGGAAGGTGTAGCGAGAAAAGAAAAGGCTAAAGCGCTTCTAACAGGAGAAAGCCTGGGTCAGGTCGCCTCGCAGACCCTGGATAACATGGCCGTTATCCAACAAGCCGCGACCCTGCCGATCCTGCGTCCTTTGGTCGGCATGGACAAACAAGAGATCATCGATCAGGCGCGCCGCATCGGCACATTCGAAATTTCGTCTATCCCGGATCAAGACTGCTGCCAGCTTTTTGTGCCGAAGCATCCTGCGACCAAAGCAAAACCATGGGAGGTAGAGGAAGCCGAATCCAAACTCGACGTCGCGGAACTGATGCGGATGGGAATTGAAAACACCATAAACGAAGAATTCACCTTCCCGGATTGATCGCATCTTGCCGTCTACCGCGCATTGGTCGCCGATGAACGTGCTCTTCGGGGCACAAACTTTTCCGGCTGGCCTGAAAGGACGCGAGTATCGCGCTCTGTCATCCCGAACGAATGTGAGGGATCTTGGTCCGGACGCATCAGGACGAACGGAAAGGCTTGAAATGAGAAATTTCCGTCCCTGCTGAGGCTCTCGAAACACGAGAACCATCCTTTCCGCAGCCTGCTAGCCTAGCCACTCACCATCAAAGCGTCACGCACCAGCGGCGAGCATTATGAGGTATCCAGAATACCAGCAAGATCAAGGCGGCTAGAAAGATCACTGGCGTTGGGAGCCAGCGCATCAGGGATAGAAATCCCCATAGGGGAACCCGTGGGCTGCGAGCGATCAGGTCATTGGATAAGAGATTCGCCCAACCGAAGCCGAGGATCATCATTGTTCCAGCTGTAACAATAAAAAACTTGATGTAGGCCCAGAGCCGTTGGCCTTTGGGTAAGTAAGTTGAAATTCTTTCCATCTCCAGCGCTGACCATATTTGGGAATGCATGAAGAGAGCGACCGAAACCAACAGACCAAAATAGTAGAAGAACCCGATCAGTCCTGATTTCGGCATTGTAAACGGGAGACAAGACATCAAAACCAAAAGCGGGAGCCAAAAAACCAACATCCGCACCTGTTGAATCACAAAAAGTCTCCTGTGAGAGATCGGCAGCGCGAGCAAGTAATGTCTTGACATCTGGTGCTGAGTTCGCCATGGAGAACCAAGGATGTAATTTTGGGCCATGCTTGGAAACATAAAATAAGCCGAGAAGAGCACCGGCAAACCTATCGCTCCGCTAACTAACGCTGCGATAGTGATGAACAGTAAAATGGCCCAGTATAACTGACAGTCTCGAAAGTCCCTTCTGAGAAAATGCAGAATCATAAACGTTCGAGGCGCTCTGCCACCGCGCCAGCGAGATCACGATTGCCATCTAGAAAATTACTTGTTTCCGAGAAAAGGAGTTGACGGCCTCGATTAAGAAGTAAGATCTTATCTGCGTACGTCTCTAACCCTTCAGGGATATTTGTAGCGAGCACAATGGTCATTCCCCGCTCTTTCTGTTGTTCTTGGAGCGCTTGAAGAAACTTTCTTCGTCCTAGAATGTCCAATACCGCAGTGATTTCGTCAGCGATCAGAAGTTCCGGGTCTGCGGCAAGAGCCCCAATGATCTGAAGGCGGCGAATTTCTCCGGCGGAGAGATTGCCCACGCGCTCCTCACAGCTAATCTTGAATTGCTCCGCCAACCGCTTTTCTCTCGCGAGATCGTAGCTATTGTAAAGCGACGATGAAAGGCCAGAAATTCTGCCCCATCCCAGTCCCCGGGAATATCGACCTTTTCCGATAGGTAACCAACACGCGCACGCGCTTCCCAGGCGTCATGACCAGGATCCATTTCCATGACTCTAAGCTGGCCGCCGGTGCGCCGACGGAAACCCATTAAGAGATCGAGCAGTGTCGTCTTGCTTGCTCCGTTTTCCCCCACAACCGCGAGGAATTCGCCTTTGTTCAAGTTAAAGCTGAGTCCGTTCAATATCTCACAGCCATTGTGAAGGCAATATTGAAGATCGCTCGCAGCAACGATCATATACAGCTCAGTTCCGGCGAAGAACAAGAGAATGCATGGACAATAGTCACTGTCCGTCACACGTAGTGCTGAATCCGCTGCAGGCTGGGGGGAAAAAACAAATCTTCCGGCTCAGGTTTCTTTTTGATCATGCCCTGTTCGTATTTTTTCGATTATCCTCGAGATTGTAAGGCCAAGGGTCGGCGCCGAAAATTTCCCTTTGTTCCCGCATGAGATCCTGCACCCATACGAGAGCGAAACTGCGCGGATCCCTCATGCGCTCGTAACAAGCCTCTTTGGCGCGCTGAAAACCCTCAACCAAACTCATCGCCACCCAGGGATCTTTCTCCAGAATGTGATTCTTGACCACCACCGTGTGCATGATCGGGAAAATGCCGCTCTTTTTATAGTAGTCGATCTCGGCTGCCTTCGGGTCGGGAAAAAGCAACGCCACTTTCGGCGAACCGTTTCTGATCGAAGGCAACACTTCCGGATAAAGCGCCGCTTCGAGCTCGCCGTCGAGCAACATCTGGTCGACATTCTTCCCTTCGGGCACGCCCTTTAGCTTAATCCATTTGGCCCGCTCGAACGGAATGTCCTCTTCTTCCTGGCACCACCATTCGATGGTTTTGAGATCGACGCCGTAATAGTCCTGAAGAATGCCGCGCATCCACAAACCGGCCGAGTTTTGCAAAGTATCCAATCCCACTCGCTTGCCGTTGAGGTCCGACGGCTTTTCCACGCCGCAGCCGGTTCTCTTGATCATATAAGAATGGCGAAAGCGACGATGCGGAAATACCGGAATAGCGGTGTAATTACATCCCCGGTCCCGAGCGACCAGATAGCCCACCAACGAGAGCTCGCAGACGTCAAATTCCTCATGACGCAGCATCCTGCCGTGCCGCTCGGGAGAAGGCATGGTTAGAACATTCAGGTCGATCCCGGGCGCGGTTACCGTTCCATCGAATAACGGGCGCAAAAAATCATAATCGCCGCAGGCGAAGGTGAGTTTCAGCTTGGACATTCAGCTTTCCTTTACGAATTGTCGGTATTCTTCCGGAGTGTCGATATCGATGGTCACCCCCTCGTCTTCCGTGTCGATTTCAAGCGTATCCTTTTGGTGCGCATGGACAACGGTTTTTGCGCCCTGATCGAGGGCAGCGTTCAGCAGCTCTGAAAACAATGACCGCGAAAAGATAACCGGATGCCCCCGGCGACCATGATAACGGGGCACGACGATTAGCTTCTTGGACTCGTAGAAGCGATCGATCATTACATCTACCAAGATGGGATTGACATAAGGATGATCGACCAAATGAACTAATATTCCGTCTAATTCGGCGGAGGACTGCCGGGATTGAATATCGCGAATCGCTGCGACTAACGATGACAGTTGTCCCTTCTTGTATTCGTTATTGACCACGATCAGTACGGGAAGATCGGCGATTTTCTGCCGCATCTCTTCTGCGTTGTGCCCGAGAACAACAAGAATTTTCCCAACTTTAGTCGATTGGAAGGAGCTAACGATCTTTTCGATGAAGCGAACGCCGTCGATGGGAAGCAGCGCCTTCGGGCGACCCATCCGGCTGGACTCGCCGGCGGCTAAGACAACGGCTGCGATCATCTTTTCTACGGATAGCGTGGTGAATTACTTGTAAAGCTTATCGATAAAGCCACTTTTTTCGAGCTCGCGCACAATGCTGTCGTCGGCTACGTCTTCGAAGCGCATGGTCGCGTTGGGCTTGCGAGCGAGCGCGTCTTTGATTTGAATTTCCGTTCCCTCCCGCGTCACCAGCGGCACTCGATCATAGAGTTTGGCGACGGCCGCATAGGAAGATTCCAGATATGCGGGGTTGTTTTGCCGGCTGTACTTGGCAATGATCTTCTTACTTTCCTCTTTATGGGTTTTAAAAAAGGCGGTGGACTCGATCAACCCCATAACGATGCGTTTTACGGTTTCTCTACGAGCGGTCAGATACGGCTTAGTCGTCGTCGCGCAGATGTAGGGAAACTCGAAGCGCTTTTGGAAATCCGCGGTGCTGATCAAAATTCGATGCGGCATACTCTGGGCCAACTGAATGACTCCCGGTGGAGAAGGAAAGCCGGCGATTCTGCCGCTGCGAAACGCGCCGGCCCTCTCCGGCGCGCCGCCGACTTGCAATATCGGCACGTCTTTGACCGGTTCAAGCCCCAGTCCTTTGATCAAAACCCGCGCTGCCACGTCCGATGCGCTACCCACGCGGCTGATTCCAATGCTTTTGCCTTTGAGGTCTTCTGCCGTTTTAATCGATTCTTGAACGACCAACTCATACGGAAGCGTGTTGAGAAAGCAAGCGACCATGACAAGGCTCGCGCCTCCCACATTGGCGCTGGCAACTCCTCCTCCCGATGCATTCCCAACGGAAACATCGCCGGCGATGATGCTAGCGACAGCCGTCGTTGTGCTGGGGATGTAGATAAGCTGACTATCCAAGCCATGTTTCTTGAAAAAGCCGCCCTCCTGCGCCGCGTACCAAACCGCGTTACTCGTATCCACCGAGCTATAATCCAGCTTGACTCGTTCCTGAGCTTCGCCGTTGCCGTAAAACCCGGCCGCCATCGACAATACGACGGCCACGATCGTTAAAGCCCGATGCAAAATCTTCATATCGATTAACCTTCCAAATTCATCCTTTTCGCAAACGTGCGCATCATGCGAATCCTCCAACAAGCAAGACTACGTCAAACGGTGACGCAGGTCGAGTCGGGAACGTCGACGGTAGCTATTTCTTCCCGCCCTTCAAGGCTTGCTGCAGTTTTGTCTTCAAATCGGGGCTCATGCCCAGGAACTCGACGACAAGTTTGTGAATCTCGTCGCCGATCATGGGATCGACCTCTAATTTTCCTTTCTCTGCATCAGCGAGTAGATCCTTGTCAGCAAAGGCCTTGGCAAATGCGGTCTCCAACGCCGTCGCCCGGTCCACCGGCGTACCGGGGGGAAAAACATAAACCTTGCCAAAATCATTCGGCGTACTGGTCCCGTATTTCAACAAAAGACGCTGTTCAGCGGTTTTAGCAATCATCGGGATCGTCGGAACATTCGGAACGATCAGATCCTTGATCGGCTTTTCGGATAATTGCGCGAGCATCACCCATTCGCCGTTTTTAATCTTGTCGTAGGAAGTAATTTTTAAAGAAGTGTATGAGTTGAAGAAACCTTCGACCTCGCCGCTGTCGATGGCGAGCCGCACGTCCGCGGTGCCCTTATAGCCCAATACGAGCTTGAGATTGGCGCCGAGGATATCCCGGGCCAACACCGGCGCATGCTCTACAGTCGAGCCGGGAATGCCACCGACGACAATCTGCTTTCCCTTGGGCCCAAGTAATTCGTCAAATTTTGTCACGCCGGGCTTGCGTGTGACGACCAATACATACGACTCGCTGACCGGCACCGCGAGATAGCGGAATTTGGCCATATCGAACTGGACGGCGGGATTGCTGAACAGTTGTTCTAAGATAATCGGACCGGAAATATTACCTATGACCGTGCCATCTTTAGTCGCCGCGTTGAACATATGATTGGCCGCTATGATGCTGCCGGCTCCGGCCATATTGTCCACAATGATCCCGGGGTTCCCGGGAATGTACTTGGAGAGATGGCGGGCGATGAGGCGCGAGTATTGGTCATAGCCTCCACCAGCGGAGAAGCCGACAATAATTCGCAGGGTCTTGCCGCGGTAGAAGTCAGCTACGGTCTTCTCGTTGTAACCCGATCCGGTTGGCGCCGCCGCTTGGCTCATGGAAAGTGATGTTACCCAAGTTAGGAATGCCAATCCCAAAAGAAAAATAGGTTGCCGTTTTCGCACATCGTCTCCTTTTTTGAACATGGTTAAAGTTGGGTTGCTCACATCACTATTCCCGCTAAGCTTTGGACGAATACTTCAGCACGGTGTTGTCGATCATAGATTTTCCAACCTTTTTAAAGTCGCGGCGTAATCCACAACAGCTTTTTCAATCGGGTATTCGGGCTCGTAGCCGAGTTGTTCCTTGGACCGTGAGAAGTCGCTGGCAAGCCGCGATTCCGGGTAAGGCATGGGATTACCGCCTTTGACCAGCTCGATTCTAGAATCCGGAAAGTGCTTTTTGATCGCCGCTAGAATTTCATCGCCGCCGATGAGTTGACCGTTGCCGATATGAAAAAGCCGGTCTTTGAACTTGTCTTTAAGCACAGCCAAGACAGTGCCTTTGGCGGCGTCCTTGCCGTAGAGAACTTCAGTCGGAGCATAGGGCCAGGAAATTTTGGCTGCTTGTCCCTTTACCGCGGCCCGAATCATTTCCTGAATAGCTATTTCGCGCGTCGCCTTTAAAGCGGTGGGCGAAGGTCCATATAGGCCACCAACGTAGCGGAGGCAAATAAATTCGAAATTGTACCGTTTGGCATAAGCTCGACCCATGAATTCGCAACTGGCTTTGGTTGCCGCATAGACGGACGGGGGATTCATCGGAATGCCCTCGTCGATTTTTTGCAGCCCCTCGCCTATCGATCCCAGGTAAACGGTTCCCGAACTAGGAAAAATCACCCGCGATATCTTCTCCAATCGGGCGGCCTCAAAAACATTTACCGTGCCCATGAAATTCAGCCGGACCCCGCTGTAAGGCCGCCGCTGAACCTCTTCGCCTAAGAATGCCGCCAAATGAATTACCCGGTCACAATCGTTATCGCGAATTGCCGAGATCAAAGCCGGCAGATCCAACATATCGCCCCGAATCATCGTGACCTTGCTGGTATCGACTCCAACCGCGTTCAGTAGCCGTTCGTTGAGCGCGATATCGAAGACCACCGGCCTTTCGCCTCGCTCCAACAGCATTCCGACCGCGTATGCACCGACCAAACCTGTTCCGCCCGTCACCAGTATGCCTTTCTTCGCCATATCAGTGCCCCTCCTACGGTGTGGCTATAACAAATGATTATCTCAGTCAACGTGAAAATAATCACCTTTGCCTAATGACGGCTTGACCCTATCACCGGGATGTGCAAATTTTGCCTGGTTCGTCTAGTGCGCAGGAGGAATCGGACATGCTGAGAAAGCTGCTTCTTGCCCTGACCGTGGTGATTTCTCTCGTAACTACAGCTACGCTTGGCTCTGCCCAGGAAAAGTTGCGGCTGGCTTGGGCGGGATTTAGCCCAACCAATAGCCCCATCTGGGTCATTGAAAATAGAAAACTTCTCCAGAAACAAGCCGTGGAGCCGGAAATTATCAGCATAGGCAATAGCCCGACGGTCCTGCAGGCCCTTCTGGCCGGAGAAATCGATGCCGCCAGTATATCTGTAACCACGCTCACCAGTTCGCGTCTGCAAGGAGCCGATACGGTCATGATCGTGGGCGTCGTCCCAACCTTCGTCGACCACATAGTCTCCTTGTCCAGCATTACCAAAGTTGAACAGCTGAAAGGAACAACCGGTGGTGTTAATCGGCTTGGAACTACATCGGATTTGGGTCTTAGGCTTGCGCTTAAAAAGCTGGGGGTCGACCCGGAGAAGGATGTAAAGATCATCCCCACGGGCGGCACCGCGGAAAGGTTCGCGGCGCTTTCAAAGGGATTAACTCAGTTCACAATTATACCGGAGCCTTTCTTGACCCAGGCGGAAAAGCTCGGCTTTCGAAACCTTTTTAACATCAGCGATCTGAAGATTCCCTTTTGGTGGAACGGCATCCTCACGCGCGAGAGCATCGTCAAAGCAAAACGGCCTCTGATGCTGAAACTCGCTCGTGTTATGATCGAAGCGATGCACATCATCAAAACCGAAAAGGAATACGCTAAGAGTCTCTTCAAAAAGAACCTGGGTGTTTCGGACCCCGAAGGGTTGGAAAGAGCATACAAGGATTATGCAAACGCATTTCCGGAAGTTCCCTATCCCACGCCGGACGGCGTGAAAACACTGCTCGACGATCTTGCGCCCAAAAACCCTAAAGCCGCCGCGGCGGACGCCAAAGCATTTGTCGACATGAGTCTGGTAGGAGAACTGGACAAGTCCGGCTTTATTAAGCAGCTTTATCGCCGGTAAAGGTAACGGGGCGAGGATGGAGGATTGACGATCGAGGATGGAGGACCAGAATATGGCAGAGTCTATAATAGATGAGCATCCAATGTTGCGGCATGGGCTGGGCCGTCTCAAAGGAAAAGTGGCAATTATTACGGGCGCTAACAGCGGGATTGGCCGCGCTACCGCTCGACTCTTCGGGCGCGAAGGCGCAAAGGTCGTCTGCTGCGACATTCAAGAGACGATTGCCCCGAGAATCGACGACCTCATAAAGCGCGAAGGCGGGGAGGCGATTTTCGCCAATATCGACGTGAGCAAGCAAGCCGATTGCGATCGTATGATCGCAGCCGCACTAGAAACATTCGGCGACTTGGACATCCTCTACAACAACGCGGGCGCTGGAATACGCAAGAAGCTGCATGAGCATACCGATGAGGAGTGGAATTTCGTGCTTAATATTAACTTAAACGCGATGTTTCGCGGCGCGCGCGCAGCCATCCCACACTTCATCAAAAAACGCAGCGGCAATATCGTGACCACCGCTTCAACCTTCGGGCTTTTAGCCTCGCCCGATTATCCCGGCTACTGCGCCACAAAGGCGGCAATCGTGAATCTGACGCGCGAGATGGCGCTCGATTATGGTCCGTATGGAATTCGCGTGAACTGCATTTGCCCGGGCGCCATCGAAACTCCCCGCTTCCGAGGCTTCCCTCCGAAGGCCACCTTAGGCGATGGTATGACAGACGAGCAGCGGGAAAAGATGGGAAGCAGCAATAAAGCCCTTTTACGTATGGGCCGACCCGAAGAGATCGCCTACGGCGTGCTTTTCCTGGTTTCAGACGAAGCTTCGTTTGTGACGGGCCATGCGCTCGTGATCGACGGCGGCCAAACCATCGACGCGTAGAGTGGTGCTGACCGTTTCAGGTCTGTTCACGGCTGCGTTATCGCTTCAGCTGCCGCAGAAGATCTCATCAACGGCAAATACTCCTTGCCGAACACGGCGATCGCGTTGGCCAGGTCAGCGGCCGTCCGATCCAGCACGCCGAGCTTGCGCAGGTTCGTGCCGATTTCAAGTTGGATCGCGTCGATGCCGGTTTCTCGATGACTCCCGTAGGTCTGCACTATGTAGCCACCGGTATATTGTTTTTCTTCGTATGACTTATCAGTCGGCGGAAAGACCTTATATCCTTTCTGCTCCAGTTGGCCGAGTATGCTGGCCGCCCCGCTGACAGCCGCCCTACCGAACCGACCGACTAGCGACATGACGGTTTTACCGTTGCTCGTACCGCGGTAGATAGTGTCGACTCCCGTCCCCTGCCCATGAATATCGAGCAGCAGTCCGCGGTACCATTCGCGCCGTACGCGCTCACAAGCGGCGCGCAGTTTCCGATGGTAGGATTCATAATGGAGCTTGCCTTGGTCTGACTCATAAGCGCTGGCGCTGGGACGGTTGGCGTCCACATATTTTCGCTCAAATAGGGCGATAATGAGAAATGGCTTTGCACCGAAGCGCTCTTCGAGCTTCGCGGCGATTCTCCCGGCCAACTCACCGGTATTATTATCGCGGCCGGTGGTAAATTGGGCGACACCAACGCCGCGCCGAACAGGCGCTTCGGGGATCGGCTGTCGGCCACCATGAGGTGCTGATAAGATAATCGGTAGCATACCGGTCCTAACCGTTAGCAGTTTACCGGACGCAGGCGCTTTTGCCCAAGCGCTTCAGAGGAGAACCAAAATAACCAGAATATGAGGCTAATTCGTACGACTCGGGATCTAGACGCTGAATCATGAAGAACGGCGTAACGAGAAAACCTCATTTTGCCCTCATGTGATTGCGGTGTCATGGCTGGAGCGCCCGTTATGATTAAACCTGCTTTCTGAATACGCAGCGAATCTATTTTCCCCGCATATTAGCACGTTTTGAAACGGTATTGGCATGAAATCCACTTCGAACCGCAATCCATGGCGAGAAGAAGCTTGACCTTCGACTTCTATTTCAATTACCTTGCATGGGTCTTGGGTGGGCTCGAGCCTTCCGGCTAATTTCGTAGCAACCATCCGTTTCCAGAGGTGGCTTATGAATCGGGCGCTGTTGCTTCACAACGTCAGGCTGTTTTTGCTGGTCGTGATTCCGCTTTTTCCCTTCCTATCCAATGCCCAAGACAAAATAAGGATCGGGCTGAGCTCGGTCAGCGCGACGAATGGCAGCGTATGGGTTGCTGAGGATAAGGGGCTTTTCAAGAAATACGGCGCTGACGTCGAGGTCATTGTTATCGGCGGGGGTGGCGCGCGCGTAGTAAGCTCGCTTGTGGCCGGCGACATTCACTTCTCCGTGGGCGGCGGCGAAGGTTCAATTCGGTCTCAGCTTAAGGGAGTGGAAACGGTTATTGTTGCTTCCACGTTGACAAAGGGACTACAAAGAATTCTTGCCCGACCGGAAATAAAAACGTATCAAGATCTCAAGGGCAAGAGGATCGCCATTACGCAATTTGGCTCGGCGGGACATCTTGCGCTCCTGCTCATGCTAAAGAAGTGGAATATGCGTACGGATCAGGTGCAGATCATTACTTTAGGCTCCTCGCCAGCTATGCTCGTGGGTTTGGATAAAGGAGGAGCGGACGCGGCCGTCCTGACCATGCCGACTTTTTTTCTCGCCGAGGAAAAGGGATATCGAGTGGTGGGCGACCCCGCCAATATGGACATTTTCTATCTGCAAAACACCCTAGAAAGCACTCGGTCCTTCTTGCGCAACAATCGTGATCGGGCGCTCAAATTCATGAAAGGTTACATCGAAGGTATTGCGTACTTTAAAAAGAACAAACGAGAGAGCCTCGATGTAATGCGCAAAAAACTCAGGATTCAGTCGGAGCAAGAGCGTGATAGCCGTTATTTGGAACTCTCTTATAACCTTTTGGCATCCACTTTTTACAACGAGGTTCCCTATCCTTCACTCAAAGGAGTTCAAACGATTCTGGACAAGATCGGAGAAGAAGAGCCGAAGGTCAAGGAGCGAGACGCGAAATCGTTTGTCGATGACAGCTTCGTTAAGGAACTTGATGATAGCGGGTTTATCAAAGCTCTCTATGCCCGCTAATCTTGCGCGCGGGAGAAAACACGGCCGAGAGATGGAGTGATGGAGTACTGAAACAATGGAATGATGAGAATGATGGGGTACTTGGTATTGATCATCGATACTCCAACACTCCAGTACTCCATTCTCTAATAATTGGGGGAGACGATGCCTGAATACCAGGAGATTCTCTATGAAAAGCAAAGAGGCGGGGTGCTCATTACCCTGAACCGTCCCGAAGCGTTGAACGCCATAACGCGATCCATGCTAAAGGAGATGCATCATGCGTTGGCCGAAGCCGAAGCGGATCCCGAAGTTCGAGCCATCGTTTTGACCGGTGCCGGGCGCGCATTTAGCTCAGGCTTTGACCAAAGAACGACTAGCGGCCGGCGCAGAGATATGCAATGGCCCTACGGCATGCCGACCGATATGAGCACGGCGGACCTGCTCAACTATTGGCGCGTTGATGACGCGAAGCTAATGCACATCTTCGAGTTGACCAAGCCGGTGATCGGCGCCATCAGGGGCTGGGCCATGGGCGGAGGCTGCTGGCTGGCTTTATTCACCCATATCACGATCGCCGCTGACGACGCCGTCTTTGCGCAGCCCGAGGTTCGCCACGGCTCCAACACGAGTTTTATGTGGACCTTGCTTGCGGGATTCAAAAATGCGCTCCGCTATAGTCTCGTCGGCGATCATATCGACGCTCAAGAAGCGCTCCGCATAGGGCTCATCAATAAAGTCGTACCCGCAGGTCAGCTTCTGGAGGAATGTTTCTCGATCGTAGAGCGGATCGCGCATGTGCCGCCGGAAACGGTAAAGATCAACCTCGCCATTTCGACCATGGGGCTTCAGATGATGGGGCTACGCGATGCGTTACTGCTGGATTCCGAGCTTTCCGTAGCGGCTCACATGATGCTGCGCGAAGAGTTTCGCCGGCCGCTAGATGAGGCCCGCGCCTCTCAGGGCACCAAGGCTTATCTCCAACTCCGCGACGGTCCATTTCAACCGGAGCCATTTGGGCCGCGATCGAAAAAACAGTGAGGGCGACCAACCGGTCGCCCCTACAGAAACATGATATACGAACCACAAAAACATCAGCGACGCTCCGTGCGATTAGCGAACTACAATTACGCCGAATCTGGAGCGTATTTTGTCACTATTGTTGTACACAATCGCCGATGTATTTTTGGCGAGGTCGTGGACGGTAAAATTGAGTTGAACGGCCTTGGCCAGATCGTGACCGACGAATGGGAAAGATCACACCATATTCGCAAGGAAATCGAATTAGATAGATTCGTCGTGATGCCAAATCATCTTCACGGGATCGTGATGATTAGGCCTGTAGGGGCGACCGGCCGGTCGCCCTCTCCGTCCGGGCCGTTGAAACGTTCCTTAGGCGCCTTCGTCGCTGGTTTTAAATCAGCGGTTACTATACGTATCAATCAACTACGCGCCACACCGGGACTATCACTTTGGCAACGCAACTACTACGAACATGTCATCCGCGATGAAGAATCTCTGAATCGCGTTCGGCAGTATATCCTGGACAACCCTGCACGCTGGTCGTTGGATCCCGAAAATCCCACGGCGACATCTCCCGAACCGAAAGACGTATGGCGAGCGCCCAAGGCAACTGGCCGGTCGCTCCCACTCGATCGTAGACTCTAAGGAATATTGCTTTGGATTTATCACCAACCAATCCCGAACCAATCCTCTGGCGGGATTTAACCCCGCTCATGCAACCGAGGACTGTCGCGGTTGTGGGCGCGTCTCAACGAACATCCGCCGGCGGCATTCAAAGGGAGGCCCGAGGCAACAGGATTATTCGCAACCTAATGAATGCTGGCTTCGAGGGCCGAATTTTTCCTGTGAACCCAAAGTACGGCGAGGTTTTGGGATTCAGGTGCTATCCCGATCTATCGGCGATACCTGAAACGGTGGATTGCGTGGTTGCGGCCATTCCCGGCCGCCAAGTCCCGGACTTATTGGAGTCCGCCGCGACTGCCGGGGTCCGCGCTGCCGTTGTTTTCTCCAGCGGCTTCGCGGAAATCGGTCCTGAAGGAGAGAAGCGACA
>VBKE01000476.1 GCA_005879605.1 Deltaproteobacteria bacterium | reverse complement strand
TATAATTCACGTCCGGAGAAAGAATCGACATGGCTTTAAAGCGGGAGCCCTCAAGGAAGGAATGGAGACTGCTCGGGGAGAATTTTTAGCTATCTTTGACGCGGACTTTGTTCCTCCGGCGGATTTCCTACGCAAAACAATTCCCTATTTCCGAAATCCTAAAGTTGGAATGGTGCAGGCACGTTGGGGGCACACGAATCCCGATTATTCTCTACTGACCAGAACTCAATCCATCGGGATCGACGCTCACTTTTCCATCGAGCAGGGGGCCAGGAGTTGGAGTGGGCTCTTCCTTAACTTTAACGGCACTGCAGGGATCTGGCGGAGACAGGCGATCATAGATGCCGGTGGATGGCAGGCCGACACTTTGACAGAGGATATGGACTTGAGTTACCGGGCTCAGTTGGCGGGTTGGCAACTGAAGTATGTTTTGGAGGTCGCCTGTCCAGCCGAACTCCCCGTACAGGTCGCTGCATTTAAATCGCAGCAATTTCGGTGGGCCAAAGGTTCCATTCAAACAGCCCGCAAAATCATCCCTCCCCTTCTTAGGGCGAACTGTTCTTGGTTTGCCAAATACCAAGCGATACTTCACCTCACGCATTACCTGATTCATCCGTTGATGCTTGCAACCATAATCCTGTCATTGCCATTGATGAATGCGCTTAACTGGCAGCACCGGTCCTGGGTCGTTGTCGTCGCATTTTTTCTTTTTGCCTTTTCAACTTTCGGACCGTCCAGTCTTTATGTGGCATCCCAACGTGTTCTCTATCCTGATTGGCGCTCCAGGATCCGATGGATCCCCCTGGTCACTCTGGTAGGGACCGGGATTGCGCTTAGCAATTCCCGCGCGGTAGTGGAAGGCTTGCTTTTTTCTGGAGGGAATTTTATTCGCACGCCGAAGTTTGACGTTCGTCGACCGGGAGATCTGCAAAACAAACTCCGCTCCTACTGGCTCAAGCTCGACCTTCTTCCGCCTTTGGAACTGGCCCTTGGGGTTTACGCTCTGCTCGCCCTCACTGTGGCCTCCACAACGCTAGGAATCTGGATCAGCCCGTTTCTCTTTATTTATGCCTGTGGATTTTTCTACATTTCGTTGCGCGGGATCGGCGAGTCCCTGGAGCGAATCACCTGGAAATTCGGAGTGACCCAAGCAGTAAAGTCCGGCCAAGAAAGGAAATGAATGTTACATAAGCCAATCGTCTTTAGCGCAACAATCCTAGGGGTACTGCTTCTACTCCTTATAATGTTCCCTTTGCCTCCACTCTTTAGCCAGCGCTTAGCCGAGAGTCCGTGGCCCACCTACCGGGGCAATCTCAAACGAACAGGCATAGCACCGTTTAAGGGTCCTACTACGGACAAGCTTCGATGGGTCTTCTCAACCGGGCTTTCAGAAAAGGAAGGAGGTATTGAGACCGACCCGGTGATCGGGCCGGACGGAACCATATATTTTGGCGCGAACAACGGAATTTTTTATGCTTTGGATCCAGAAAGTGGAACCATTCGTTGGGCTTTCCCAACTGACTTCGACACTTTCGCAATTTATTCCACCGCCTTTGTGGATCAGCAGGGAATCGTTTACTTGGGGGCCAAGGACGGAAAGGTCTACGCGCTCACGGCACCGCGCAAGGGAATCATGGGAGACGTAGTCTGGTCGATCAACCTTGGTACCACCATTCAAACGTCGCCGGCGTTTACTCCCGATGGAACCCTGGTCATCGGGGCGGATGACTGGGCCTATTACGGGATCACACCAGCCCGGGGCACGAGTGGCGCAAAGATTAAATGGCGATTTCAGACGCAGGGGACTCTGATCAGCTCTCCGACTGTAGATTTCGACGGGACTGTCTTTGTCGCCTCAATGGATGGAAAGGTCTATGCTCTCCAGCCACCCGGAGAAGCGGGACAGCCGGTAAAAGTCCTTTGGACCTTTGCCTCGGGGGGTCGAGACGATAAAGGAGGATTTGAAAATGCTCCAGCGATCGACAATGAGGGGACACTCTATATCGCTGCAAACGACGGGGTTCTTTACGCCCTCGACACGAAATCAGGCAAGCTCAAGTGGAGCTTCGACGGCGTGGCCCGCGCGGGCTATCGGACTTATGCGATCTTTTCTTCCGTAGCCATTGGTTCGGACCGGACAATCTATTTCGGCGGCAAAAATGGAGACCTCTACGCCGTGCAGGAGCGGGCGGGCCTTTTCGGAACGAGCGCTGAGGCATTGTGGCATTATGGGCTTGGGCCAGGCATTCAGTCCTCTCCCCTCCTTACAAATGATGGTACGGTCTACATCGGTGACGAACGCGGAACATTCCACGCGGTGCGGCCACCTCAAGCTGGAGAGCAAGGTACGGCGCTGTGGAAATTTTCCACGAAAGGCACGCTGATCTCTTCGCCGGCGCTTGGCGCAGACGGCACTCTTTATGTGGGCTCCATGGATGGTAAGCTTTACGCTTTTAATTCTTCGGCCGGCGCTGCCCCTGCCTCTGTCGGACCTTTCTCTGGCACATGGTATGGACTCTACGAAAGCCCTCTATTTTCAGGGAAAGTCAGAGTAGTTTTAGTGCAGAAAGGAACACAACTCTTGTTCACCTGGTTTCTTGATGGTGCAGGAAGAGGAGAAGCTCACGGGACTGTACAGGGAAACCGCATTGAAGCCTCGCTGCCTATTAAGACAGCCCGCTGCCAGGGAACCCTTAGCGGCGATGGCCGTTTGGAGAAGGGTGAGATCCGCGCTGAGGTACGCATCGACCGTTGCATGGGAAATCCTGTCACAGGTAAGCTCATGCTGCGTCATGGGTAGGAGCCTCAGCGGTTCCAGTTACCGGCTGACGTCCAACTACTGACTCCTAACTACTGATCATTCGCATGAAAGTTTCGGTCATCATTCCAGCGCTCAACGAAGAAGAATCTCTGCCCGGTCTTCTGGCCGCCATTCCTGAAGAAGCTGTAAATGAGGTCATTGTCGTTGACAATGGAAGCACTGATAGGACAGCCGTTGTTGCACAACACTGTGGAGCGCGAGTGGTAAGCGAAAACTTCAGGGGATACGGG
>VBKE01000475.1 GCA_005879605.1 Deltaproteobacteria bacterium | reverse complement strand
ATCGGAACTACAGCTCAGAAAAGAATGGCGATTTACTGTATTCGGGATCTAAAGTTGGACGATAAAAATAGCCTGTGGGTGTTTTTGAAGTTGCTCCAAGACGACGATCCGACGGTCAGAGTAGCCGCAGTAACCAGCTTGAAGACCCGTTCTGACGTTGACGCAAACGGCAGGCAATTGCTCCTGCGGTTATTCGTGGAGGATCAGGATCTTCGAGTCCGCAATGCTGCCGCGATCACACTCGCACAATTGGGATCGCCGTCAGAGGAATTCGTGTCGGCTCTTAATAAAGCCGACACGAATGAAAATCCTCAAATAAGAAAAGCCGCGGCGGCGGCATTGGCGATACTACAAAATAAAAGGTCCGCTCCATCCGGTAGCTGACGCGACCGTTGGAGCGGACCCCTAGGTGGTCTGAGGGGGATTCCCAGGCTCCAGGCCTGAATCCCCGTCAAAGATCCCGCCTAGAGCCTAAGTCTCAGCCACCTCGCAGACAGTACATTTATCAATCATGTCTGGACCACCTCCTTTCCCTGCTGAAATTTATTTTACGAAAGCTGATCGAAACTGTCAATGGAAGAATCAAGTTCGAAAGACTTCGCCTTGACTTCTCTACCGCGATCCACCAATAAGGAAATTCTCCGTAGAGATATGTCACCGCAAATGAAAGGGGCGACGGCATCTTTCCGGAACTGAACGTGGCCCAGTACCTAGTCGTGGAGCCGACGAAGATCGGGCCGCGTTACGAGGAATACGAGAAGCTCTACTGCGCCATCTTCAAACATTGTTGAAGGCGTGGAGTAATGGAGTACTGGAGTGATGTATTTAAAACCCACTACTCCAGTTCGGCCTTAGAGACTGCCCTCCCTAGGCCGCCTTCTTGCTCTGCCAGAGGCTAAGGAGCCGGTCACGTTCTTGCTGGCTCAAATGGCTAAGACCCTGCTCGACGATGTCCATGCCGACCATTTTATTCCAGGCACCGATCAAGCGCAGCGTAACCGGCCCCGGCGCGCCTTTGCCGATCTTGACCCCGTTGACCGTCTTCACCGGGATGAAAGTTGGGCTGGTGCTGGCGAGAAAAGCCTCTTCGGCGTTGTAGAGGTCGTACGGCGTGTAATTCCTTTCGACAATCTGGATGCCCAACTGATTCGCCAGATCGAAGATCACCGCCTTGGTAATTCCGCCGAGGACGTTTCTGTCCGTGGGCGTGCAGAGCTTGCCGTCGACCACCAGGAAAAAATTGTGGGCGCTCGTCTCGCTTAAGTTGCCGTCGATGTCCAGCATCAGCGGAATTGCCCGCGGATCCACCTGCTTCGCCTCGAACGCCGCTATGTTGTGGTTCATCTTGTTGGTGATCTTCGCCTTGGATTCCAAGCACTGCGGCGGTATCCGGCGCGTTGAGGGGATGACCAGAGGCGCGCCCTCGACGTAGAAGCTGGCGAACTCGGGGAAATTGACGATCACGCTGTAGATCGTCACCGTCGCTCCGCCGCTCACCCGATTGCCCGTGGAGGAGCGCACGCCGCGGCTCACCACTTGCCAGAGCGCGCAGTCGTCGTTCTCGCGTAAAATCGGTTTATTCCGCTCCAGGACCTCCAGAGTCGTTTTCTCCATCTCTTCGAGAGACATGCCGCAGTCGATGCGCGTGTAATACAGCGAGCGGAACAGGCGCTCGGTATGCTCCCTCAGCTTGAACGGCTTGTGACGGAAAGTGCGCGTCACGTCATAAACGCCGTCTCCCGCGTTGAACCCGCTGTCCAGCACCGAGACCCTCGCCTCGCTCTCCTGCACAAAGGAACCATTCAGGTAAACGATCTTTTCGTCCATCGCGTGTCTCCCTTTTGCAAAAATATGTTTGCTTCACGTCGGTTGTATGTTTCTATATTTCACTGAGCGAACGTGTCAAGTTGGAGACTGGGGTACTTCCACCCGACCTCATCTCAGTTGGCAAAGAATATCTGGCGAAACTCGCTGCTCAGCTTCCTCG
>VBKE01000283.1:2531-23915 GCA_005879605.1 Deltaproteobacteria bacterium | reverse complement strand
CTTGCGAAACCGGATGCGCGCCGGCTGAGCCCGCCTCAAAGGCCGCGAACGCGAGCGAGCACGCGACGATCAACCGGAGCCGCTTAGCGATGAACATGAAAATTCTCATAGCTGGGGTTCATTTCCGAAACCGCCTGCAACAACCGTTTGCCTTGGCCGGTCCGGCCGGCGGCCAGATGGATCATCGCGGCGTGAAAAAACAGATGCGAATCTTTCACGCCGGACGCGAGCGCCTTCTCGATCGTTTCGAGCGCTGCGGCGAATTGGCCGTTGCGGTAAAGGGCCCAGGCCAGCGCGTCTTGGGTCAGAAAGTTTTGCCGCAGCTCGATATCCTTGCGCGCCCACTTCACGGCCTCGGCGCCGTCCTGGCGCGAGTCGGCATAAAATCCTGCGAGATGATGGTAGTAATGAACTTCGCCGCGCGCGGTCGATTCGAGATACCCGGCCAGCGCGGCGTCGTGCCAGGGCTTTGCCTGATCCGGTTTTCCCATGAACGCGAAAAGATCGCCGAGCGCTTGCTGGAACTCGGGCCGCGGCGCGCGCCCGACGACTTTTCCGTAAAGCGCGACGGCCTGGTCGAACTTGCGCTCGGCCCCGAGCAGCTCGGCCCTGTGCTCGTCCGCCAGCCAATAACCGGAGTAGGCTTTGTCGCCCTGATCGTAATGGGCCGCCGCTTTTTGATAACGCCCGCGGTTGAACTCCAGCAGCCCTCTCTCCAACTCCACCCAAGCGTAGGAGCGCATCTCTTTGGCGGAGATTTCATTTTCGGCTTGACCGTAGAGTTTGTCGGCGAGCTCGATATCGCCGAATTTCGATTCCCAATAGGCGAGGCGCGCGAGATTGTCCCAGGTCGGGTTTTTCTCGATGGCGAGGCGATATCCTTTTTTCGCCTCTTCGTATCCGCCCTGCTGAAAGGCGATGCCCGCTTTTAGAGCGATGATTTGCGAGTTGCCGGCGAAGCGCGCAAGCGCTTGGACGTCGCGATCGGCTTTTTCCAGCCGGTGCAGCCGGAAATCCAGATTGGCCTTGAGCAGGTAGAGATCGGCGAGCGGCCCGCTTTCACCGATAGCACGATCGATGGCGGCTTGCGCGGCATGTAAATCGGCATAACTGCCCGTGAGCAAAGCGCGCTGATAGATTCGATGGACGTACCGAGCCGCCTTTTCCATATCGGACGGCGCGGACGATGCGCCGTCTTTGAGATCGGAGATGTCTTTTTGAATCCGCGACAGCTCGGCTTCGTAAGCCGTCGGCGCTCCCGACTTGCGATCGATCATGCTGATCAGGGGAAACGACAGACCAATCACCGAAACTGCGATCAATAGAGGTTTGATCAATCGTATTGCGACCTCCGAGACGCGCGGATGCGGCCCGATGCCTTCACCAAGGTTCCGCCAGATAAGGAAATTGTTTGAGAAATTCCTTGTCGTTCTTCAGCGGATTCGGTGGCGTCTTGGGCTCGATCTTCACCTTGTCCCACAAGCTCTGATCGCCCAGTATGTCGATGTTGTATTTCTTCCCATTGATCTCGGCTTCCATGTCGAGAAACAGCGAGAGGAAGCGCGTCGCGACTTGATCTTCCGGCCGCCTGCCGTAGGGCCAGGTGCCGGTCGTGTCCATGTCGATGTAATTGACGTTGGGCACGAAGATCTCGAACGAGCGCCGCAGCGGAATGTTGAGCCCCTTCTTGTTCCACTTGTTGTCGGGCATGTTGAGCTCCTGAAAAATAACTTTCTTCGCTCGTGGAAAAGCGAGAATCGGGGAGTCGTAGGTCCGGTGGACGGAGATGGGCGAGTTGTCGTGGTCGAACGAAGTGCGCAGCCCCAGCGCGGTGATCGAAGGTCCGAAGCCCCAGCCGAGATGCGCGAGGCGCGTGACGAAGTGCGGCGCGAGCCAGAAGTTGTTGCCGCCGATCTGCCGCTCGTCCTCGCGCTCGTTCAAGGCCGCGTCGGCGAACGCCTGACCGTCGGTATCGACGAGCTTGTACTGTCCGAGCTCTTGTTCGAAGCCGGTCTTCGAGGAAAATAGCCCCGTGAACCATCCGGTAAGACGGCTCATGAATGGCCAGCGATCGTCGGGGATCGTCGCGACTTTGTGGGAGGCCTTTAAAACCGAGCTCTCGCCCCAGGCGTTGACGATCCTGTCGTTTTGCGGCGACTGCGTGATGAAGGCGAGCGGGATTTCCAGGATGATCGCGTTGATGTTCTTCCCCGCCTGCGCGTCCTTGCCGCTGTAGACGAAGCGGTAGTTGCCGTTGGCGTCTTTGTGATAACTCTTCCCGCTCCAGGTCAGCGGCCCCTTGGGAAGATCGAGCTTCACGCCTTGGCCGTGCTTGGGATTCGCCGGGTCGAAATTGAAAAGCTTGTTGCCCTCCAGCTCAATGAGCGTCTTGGGAATCGGCAGCTCCCGCACATCGGTCATCGTGTGCGGCACGTGATAGAACTGGGGCGCGTAATTGATCGAGCGGAAAAATCCCGGCAGGTCGTTGAAGAAGGCGTCGTCGCGCCCGCCGACGAAAACCTTGATCGTGGCGCCGCCGGCCTGGACCGAGACCGGCTTGTTCGTATCGATCGTGTTCGAGAAAGTGCCGCTTGGGAAATCGATAAAATCGATCTTCGCATGCCCCGCCTGATCGACTTTGACCCGAACTTCCCCCGGCTTCATGTGCAGATACTTCTCTTTGACGGCTTCGAAATACTTGAGCAGCGCCTCTAGGCTGTGGTCGTCTTTGAGCGGCGGCGCGGCGCGCGGATTGGCGTACAGCTTGATCCGATAGAGCATGTCCGGGTCGAGCACGCCGGCTTTCGGAACCGAAGCGAAGGTGAGCGCGATGACGACCTTCTCCCCGCCGCTCGTATCGTCGCTGGGCCATCCGAACAAGTCGTAGAGGTCGGCCGCACTCACGTCGATGTCGGAGAAAATGGAATTGACCGCGTTGGGATCGTTGTGGTCCGCGGCGGGCGACCAATTCAGCAGCATCGTGCCGCTCAAAGCCGCCGCACAAAGAATAAAACAAACGCAAACGATTCTTCGAAGAGTCATAGATCCTCGTGTTACGAAGGTCGTCGGAAACTCGCCAATGCTTTCCCCTGCGCCGTCGCCCGCATGGGCCACGGACTACTGGTTTCACGCTCCGCTTGTTGACTCGTCAGATCTCCGTCCCAACGGAGAGCAAGGGCTATACCAATTGCGCTCCACAACCGATGGTCAAAGACAATCGCCTAAATTATCAGCAGAAGTTTTGACGGTTCTCGGTTGCAGGTCGAGATAAAAAGAACGCGACCGTAAACAAAAGATACGCAGCGTAAACGATTGTATAGAGGCTTTGGGGGAACGACTCATCCTAAACGTTCGCTCGAAAGACCAAACGCACTTCGGGTTGCATCCAAGAAATAGGCGTGATCAGAATTAAATTGCGCCTGAGATGCTATGCAGGCGTCGCGTGAAGTTGGCCGTCCCGACAAGTTGCAGCAACGCTCTAATCTCACACGACGATTTATATGTCAAGAAAATTTTTTGATCGCGTTGTAGCAAAGTGGCTAGGTCAGGCTGCGGGAATCACAACGCCGGTTGAAAAGCAGGATGATCTTTGTCACAAAGACGGAAGCATGCACACCAAGACCGCGATCATTTCCGTCGAGAATCTAAAATCGGACGATTTGCCGAAATTGCGCGAAACACTTCAGGCAGTTCCCGGTGTAGAGAGCGTGGAATTCAGTTTGGAGCGCAGTGTGGCCGTGATCGAGTTTGACCCGCAGCAGTCTCACATCGACGACTTTCTGCGGGCGGTTCTGAAGGCGGGATTCAAGGTCCTCTAGGTGAACGCGAAGATGGAGGATCGAAGATAGCGATCTGCCATCCACGATTCTCGATCCTCCGATCTCAATTCCCCGCCACGGTCATGCGGGAGATCTTGATCGTTGGCGCCGCAATTCTTCCCCGCATCTCCAGATCATTACCGACCATTCCAATGTTTTGAAACATTTCCTTTAGATTACCGGCAATGGTCACCTCTTCCACAGGATAGCTTAACTCTCCGTTCTCGATCCAGATACCGGCGGCGCCGCGCGAGTAATCGCCGGTGACAAGATTGACGCCGAAGCCGATCAGCTCGGTAAGATAGAGGCCAGTTTTAACAGAAGCGATAATTTGGTCCGGTGACTGTGCGCCGGGAGCCAAATAAAAATTCGACGGCGCCACTCCCGGCGGTTCACCCACCGACCGCGACGCATTACCGGTGGAAGCCATCCCCAGCTTTTTGCCGCTGTAGGTATCCAGTAGGTAGCTCTGCAGCCGCCCTTTATCGACAATGGTTTTCTTTTTCGTCGGAAGCCCTTCGCCATCGAAAGGTTTAGAGCCGAGCGCGCCGGGAATGGTTCCGTCGTCGATGACCGTCACCCACTCCGATGCGATGCTCGTTTCCAGCTTGCCGATCAAGAATGACGCGCGCTTATATAATGAATAGCCGGATAGTGCGGAAGAGAGATTGCGCAAGAGCGAGCCGGCCATCTCGGGATCGAAAACTACGGGCACCTCACAAGTTTTGATCTTGCGCGCGCCCAGTCGTCTCAAAACCCGCTGCGCCGCTTTCTCGCCAACACTCTTGGGAGATTCCAGCCGAGCGAATTTCCGATTCGAGGAATACCAATAGTCGCGCTGCATCGATCCATTAGATTTGGCCACCGGAGCCACGGAATGTCCGAACGTCGACCCTTGGTACTCACCGGAAAAGCCCTGGCTGCTGGCATAGATGATCCGACCAGACTGGTTGGAAAACTCGGCTCCCTCGGAGTTGGTGATTCGCGGGTCAAAGTCCAGGGCGACTTTCTCGGTCTCGAGAGCCATTTGGATTTTTTCTTCCACAGATATGGATCGTGACTCGTCGTCCAAAAGATCCAAATCGGAAATCTCACGCGCGAGCTCCTCTGGCGCGGGCAACCCACTGTGCGGGTCCTGGGCCGTCGCTCGAGTCATTTGCACGGTATCCTCGACGAGTCGTTCAATCGATTGCTTGGAAATATCCGAGGTCGAGGCTGAGGCTGAACTCGATCCGAAGAACAGACGCAAACCTAAACGTTTTTCCTGCGCTTGGCTGATTTTCTCGACTTCACCCAGCCGCACCGTAACAAAAAACGAGTCGCTCTCAACCATCACCACGTCGCCGGCGGTTGCACCCTTCTTTTTCGCGTCGGCGAGAATGTCCCCGGCCAGGTCTTGACTCAAATCGTAGCGTTCCATAGTCTTTGTGAAAACCCGTTCAACAAGTTCAAGCCCTTCAAGTGGTTCAAGCCGTTGAACGATTTGAACTTTATTACGGTTATTGCGCCGCCGTCCCGCCGACTGTTAAACCATCGATCTTTATCGTGGGCAGTCCAACCCCAACCGGGACTGACTGGCCATCCTTGCCGCAGGTCCCGACCCCCTCGTCCAGTTTTAGATCTGAACCGACCCTAGATACCCTCGTGAGCACGTCCGGCCCGTTTCCGATTAACGTCGCCCCTTTGACCGGGGTGGTTACTTTGCCATCCTCAATGAGATAGGCTTCGCTGGCAGAAAAGACGAATTTGCCGCTGGTGATATCGACCTGACCGCCGCCGAAGGAAACCGCATAGAGTCCCTTTTTAACCGAGCGGATAATATCTTCCGGCGCGCTCTCTCCCGCCAACATGAAGGTATTCGTCATTCGTGGCATGGGGATGTGGGCATAGCTCTCCCGCCGGCCGTTTCCCGTCAAAGGCATTTTCATCAGCGAAGCGTTGAGGCGGTCTTGAAGATAACCTTTGAGCATTCCCTTTTCGATGAGAACGGTTCGATGGGTCGGCGTACCTTCGTCATCGACATTGATAGATCCGCGGCGCGATGGGATCGTGCCGTCATCGACAACCGTGCACAGCTCCGACGCCACCCTCTGACCGATACGATCAGTAAATGCCGAGGTCTTCTTCCGGTTGAAGTCGCCTTCAAGACCATGACCGATCGCTTCATGGAGCAAAATACCCGGCCAACCCGGACCCAAGACTACGTCCATTGTGCCGGCCGGCGCGTCTCGAGCGCTCAGGTTCAGAATCGCCTGACGCACCGCCTCTCCAGCGTAGCGTTCGTAGTCCTTGGTGCCGACGAAGAACCCGAACTCGACTCGGCCACCGCCGCCGAAGCTCCCGACCTGCCGATTGCCGCTTTCCTCGACGATGCAGGTCACGTTGAGGCGGGTAAGCGGTTGAATATCGCCAACAACGACTCCTTGGGAAGACGCGACAAGCACGATTTTATACTCGCTGGCGATGGATGCGAAGACATTCTTGACCCGTGGGTCGAGCCCCCGCGCGAATTTATCAATCTCGTAAAGCAACGAAACTTTCTTTTCCAACGGGACATCGGTGACGGGTGTCTTTGTCGGGTAGAGATCATGAGCCTCGCCCTTCTGCTGTCCCACCGGGATTGGCAGCTGAGACTCGCGGTTCTGCGCGATGTACCGAGCCGTGCGGGCAGCCAATTCCAAATTCTCGATGGTAATGTCATCCGTATACGCGTAGCCGGTCTTAGCTTCTGCCACAACCCGCACTCCCACGCCATTGGCCGTCGACTGGGCGCAGTTCTTGACGAGCCCTTCCTCCAGACTGATTCCTTCGTTTCTCCGATACTCGAAGTAGAGGTCGGCATAATCCGCCTTCTTACCCAGAGCGGTCGCGATGACTTTTTCCAGATCTCCGGTCCCAATACCGAAATTTCGGTCAAAAAATGATTGCGCGGGAACGATTTCCTGTGGCATATTAAATCTCCCTTATGGCAGTTTTTACCATACAAGTACTGGCTCTTTAAAGGGACTTGTAGCTACTTTTTGATATGAGTCCTTTCGCCCGAGTATCTGTTGATCGCACGGACGGCTTGGGCTAGAATCGACACAGTCGGATACGACTATGGCTCATAAAAAAATCGTACATATCGTCGGAACCGGAACTATCGGAGAACCGCTTATCGGCATACTTTCGACGTTCCGAGAACAATTCGGCATCGACGAAGTTACGTTTCACAAGCGCACACCGCTTATCACCGATCGCTCCAAGGTCATCGTATCCTGCAGCAAGGGCGCGAAGCTTAGCGTCGACAAGGAGAGTTGGCACAAGTTTGTCGACATGGGCATGCAGCCAAGCCTCGAGGCCGAAGAAGCGATCGAACGGGCCAGCGTCATTATCGACTGCACTCCGGTGGGTAACGAAAACAAGAAACAAATTTACAACAAGTACGCCGGCAATGGCCGGGGCTTCATTGCCCAGGGAAGCGAATACGGCTTCGGTAAGATGTACGCCCGCGGCATCAACGACAAAGCCCTGGTTAAAGGGAAGGACGATTTTATTCAAGTCGTTAGCTGCAATACCCATAATCTCGCGGTGCTCATCGACACGGTCGCTTTGGGCCTTGAAAAGGAAGATAACCTCGAAGAAGGACGCTTCGTCTGTATGCGTCGCGCCAACGACTTGAGCCAAGAGGGCGAGTTCATACCTGCGCCCGAAGTCGGAAAGCATGATGATACCCAGTTCGGCACCCATCAAGGACGGGATGCTCACTATTTGTTCAAAACCTTGGGACTGAATTTGAATATCTACTCTTCGGCATTGAAGCTGAACACGCAATACATGCACACGATTCACTTCAATCTTAAGTTGCGCCGCGGCATCAACAAGGATGAGCTCATGCGCCGGTTCCAGTCTAACGGCAGGGTGGCGCTCACAAACAAAAAGTCGTCGGCTTCGGTCTTCTCGTTTGGCCGAGATCATGGACTGTTCGGACGAATTTTGAATCAGACCGTTATCGTGACGCAGAGTTTGGCCATGCGCGGTGACAAAGAAATCATCGGAACCTGCTTCACTCAGCAGGACGGGAATTCCTTGCTTAGCAGTCTCGCTGCGACCCTATGGTTTCTCTATCCGGAGTCATACGAGGAAAAACTCGAGCCCGTGCGGCCCTACTTCTTTAGCGAGATCTGACGCCTACTCCCTCACATCCGCCGAAATCCCTTCGAACCGGACGCTATCACCGGCTTTAAGGCCGTAACGGCGGGAAAGCCCGCCGTTGATCTCAAGAACGAACCGGCTCGGCGCCGGGACAGAACGACTTTCTAACGAGAACGGGACCGCTTCTTCTACGATCCCGACGATCTTCCGATCATTATTGATAAAAAGCATATCCAGCGGAATCGGCGTGTTTTTCATCCAAAAGGGATGCTCGGCTTCCGCCGAAAATAAAAAAATCATTCCGTGATTGGCGGCCAATTCCCGGCGATATTGAAAACCCAGTTCTCTCTTCACCGGTGTGTCCGCAATCTCGACTTCAAACGTAAGCTCCCGTCCCTCTCTTGTCGAAATGGTTACCTTTGGCTGCGCCTGGCAAGCGGTACTCAAGAGAACTGTGGAGAGAGCCAGTAACAGAGAAGAGGGGTTAAACATTATTTGGTGAGATTCTTTGCCACGATCTCGGCAATGTCCAGAACTTGCGGCGCGGCTCCCTCTTCTTCCTTGGCGGTCTCTTCCGTAATCATCCGCATACAGAACGGACACCCTGTCGCTACGGTCTTGGCGCCGGTTTGCTTCAACTCACGGTAGCGATTGGTGCTCACGCGCTCGTTGCCTTTCTCTTCTTCTTTCCAAAACTGCCCACCCCCGGCGCCGCAACAGAAGCTGTTGCTTCGGTTGCGCTGGGGCTCCGTCAACTGTGCGCCCGTGGACTGGATGAGCGCCCGTGGCTGATCGAAAATGCCGTTGTGGCGTCCCAGATAGCATGGGTCATGATAGGTCATTGAGCCGTCGGCGCTTGCTGAGACTTTGAGGGTTCCATTTTGCATTAACTCGGTGATGAATTGCGTGTGATGTTTAATTTGATAGTTGCCGCCGAACTGTGGGTACTCATTCGCGATGGTATGAAAACAATGCGGACAAGTGGTCACAATCACCTTTGGCTTCGCCGCATCCAAAGCGGCGACGTTCTCGGCCGCCATTTGTGCGAACAGGTATTCATTGCCGGTGCGTCGCGCCGGATCTCCCGTGCATTTCTCTTCCTTGCCCAGCACCGCCCAACTGACGCCCGCCGAGTTAAAGATTGCGGCCATGCTGCGCGCGATCTTCTGCGCGCGAGGATCAAAAGCCACGGCGCAGCCCACCCAGTAAAGAACCTCAGGATCCGGGTTTTGGTCTAGGGTGGGCACGGGAAACGGCAAGCCCTTCGCCCAAGTCAATCGCTCGTCAGCGGAAATCCCCCAGGGATTACCGGCCCGCTCCATATGGTTAAACGTGTTCTTCAGCCCGTTGGGGAATTCCGCCGCCGCCAGCACCCGTTCGCGCCGAACGTCAATAATGTGAAGCATCTGCTCATTTCCTACGGGACAAACTTCGACGCATGCATTACATGTCGTGCAGGCCCAGGCCGCCTCTTCATTCAAGGCAAAGTCGAGCAAGGGCCGTGGACTCTCCTGTCCCGCGGCAAAACTCGGGAAGATGGCGTTCAGCTCGAAGCGTTCATTGATGAGAATCGCCGCCGGACTGAGCGCCTTCCCGGTGTTCGTCGCCGGACAGACGTCCTGACAGCGGTTGCACATGATGCAACTGTAAGCATCCAGTAAGCGTGGCCAAGTAAACTCCTCCAGCTTTGCAGCACCGAAGACCTCCTCGTTCTCGAAGTCCATGGGTTGTAATGCGCCGGGGTTTGGTTTTTTCAGCGCCAGGTTGATCGGCGCCATAAAAATATGAATGTGCTTCGAACGGGGAAAATATGGGATGAAAATCAAGATCGAGCCAAGCGCTCCCCACCAAAAGAAATGATTCCAAACTTCCACGGCTCCAGGACCCATCCCGGAAAACATTCCCGCAAAAACAGAACTCACCGGATGAAACGGGTCGGCGCCCTCGCTAACCAGCCGTGTTGCCGTGAACAGGAGCCGACTGCCGACGTGGAAAAGGATGAAGGCCGCTACGATAGAAGAATCCCGAACGATTCCCGGGCGAACCTCCGGTTGCAACGGAACGTTAGGGGCAAAGGCGAAGTCCTGGGGGCGAACGAAAAACCGGCGGAGCATCAAACCGATCATCCCGACCAACACCCCGGCCGTGAGCAAGTCCGCCATCAGGTTGAATGGGTTCCAAAAGCCGCCACGGGCTTGGAAGGAGAAAAAACCCTCGATCACATCGACGGCGTTGACTAGGAAGTAGAACACGAAGCCGTAGAAGACCATCGCATGAAGCACGGAAACAATCGGCCGGGTTTTAAAGACGGATTGCTGCGTCAGGACAATTAAGATGGCGCGGCGGATCCGCTCCGGTAGATTGTCCAAGCGAGGATCGGGCTTGCCCCGGGAGATGACTCTATAGACATCGTAGAATCTCTTTCCACCGTAATAGAGCGACCCGCCCGCAAGCAGGACAAAAAGGATTTTCTCCAACGTTGTTAACATGCCGGTCTGCTCGACCTCCGTTTCTCAACTTACTTATCTTTGCAGGAATCTATTTGTCAAAACAAACGGCGGGCTTCAATTCACGCATGTAAGCCAATCGCGATTTGGCGTTTCAGACGCCGGCGCTTGCCGCGAGGAGGAGCCCCTATAATCCGACCGGCGACGACATTTCTGTCTATATGTCGAAGCTACAAAATAGGATGACAGCAGGCGCAAGAGGAAGCGACTATCCGGAGTATCCTAGGCGTTTGGAAAGCTCATTTCCAGCCCGAATTACCGCCGGAGCGATGTCATTCTTGATAGATTCGGGATTCAGTCGATGGCCCGGCCCGACGATCGCCAGGGACCCTACGAGGGTTCGGGTGTAGTCACGAATCGGCACCGCCACGGCGCTCACGTCCTCGGTGAATTTGCGTAGCCGCTTTCGCCGATTTCTTTCATTTGCTCCAGAAGCACTTTACGATCCACGATCGTTTTGTCTGTGTAACGCTCTAATCGCTCCGGAAGGCTTTGACTTAAGCCCCCTTCGGGCTCAAACACGAGATGGACCTTGCCGGGCGCGGTACAATGCGCCGGCAGCGCCGTACCCAAGAACGAAACGACCCGGACCGCGCGCGGCGGTTCCACGAAATCCAGAGGAATAATCCCTTTTCCCTTGCGCATTGCGACAAACACGCTTTCCTTCATGTTCCGGGCTAACTCTTCCAAAATGGTTTTAGATTGCAGCAATAATCCCATTTGCTTGATGAAGGTCTGACCGAGTTGCAGACACTTCAAGCCCAAACGATAGTTTTCTGATACTTTGTTCTGCTCTATATATCCGCGCGCCTCGAGGGTCGCGAGCAGCCGAAAAACATTGTTCTTGTGAAGTTTCAATCGCTTGCTCAATTCGGTAACCCCGATCTCATCGACGCCGCCGTTGAATTGCTCTAACACGTCGAGAGCATGGGAAACGGATTGGATAACGTAATTAGATTTTTCGCGCCGGACCATGCTCCCTTCCGGGTGTGAAACTGGGAAATTTTCGGACTGTTTTCACTCTAAAGAAGTTTACTTCCAAAAAGGCGTTTTACCCTATCCCAGGGTACGCTGGTTGTCAAATAGCCGACGAGTGAAACGAAACCTGTCTAAGTCGCTTTGAGTTTCAACGGTCGGCCTGCGAGATGCGGTATGTGAAAATCAACCACCGTCGCATTTCTGCTGCATTTCTTCATTCGGGGGCCGAATTCTTCGCGGCCCCAGTCCAAACGATGCATAAAACCAGACGGCCTCAACCCCGGGCGGCCATCTAACATCGAGGTTAACGAGCGCCCCTTGATTGTCATGAGCGGATAGGGCACTATCGTCCGCATGAGCGATCGGCTGGAAGTTTCGCGTTTGGCCTTGGGTTGGTGGCGCTGGTATTTAATTCAGCGTCCGCACCGTGGCTGATTCCAGTCATACAATTCAAATAATTTAAGGAAGGGCCATAGGTGGAAGCTTATGGCCCTTTTTATTTGTTAAGATGATTCAACCGACGTTTAAAGAATTCTGTCAGCTAGCCAAGCAGGGCAATTTAATACCGATTTATCAAGAATTGCTGATGGATCTGGAGACACCGCTTTCCTTCTTCAAACGGCTAGAACGCGACCGCTATTCCTTCTTGCTGGAAAGCGTGGAAGGTAGCGAGCGCTGGGCCCGCTATTCCTTCTTGGGCACTCAGCCTCACTGCATTTTCAAGGCGAGGGGAAATCGAGTGGAAATCATCGAAAACGGCAAATCCAAAACCCTCGTTTCTGATGCGCCGTTGAAATTACTGGAAGAGCTGCTGCGAGGCTATCAAACAGTGACGGTTTCGGGTGTTCCACCCTTTTTTGGCGGCGCCTTGGGATATGTCGCCTATAACGCGGTCGAACAGTTCCACGAGATTGCAAGCGACAAGAAAGATCCGCTGGGGATGCCGGAGATATTTTTCCTCTTCGTGCAAACGTTGATTGCTTTCGATAATTTGAAGCATACGATTAAAATAATTGACAACGTAAGAGTGGATGAGGAAACCGATCTTCGGAGGGCTTATGAGCAGGCAACCAGAAGGATTGAAAAAGCGGTCTCCTCTTTGCAGAAAAAACCTCGCGGAATCGAACCCAGGGACGTGAGCGAAGGCAAAGGCGAGAGACCATTCCGCTCTAATCTAACCCGAGAAGGATTTCAAAAGATCGTAAGCAAAGCCAAGGAATACATCAAAGCCGGAGACATCATCCAAGCCGTGCTTTGTCAACGGCTCGAGACGGAAACCGCTACCGATCCGTTTGAAATCTATCGCGCCCTGCGTTTCATCAATCCCTCGCCTTACATGTTTTATCTGGAACTGGAAGACTTCCGGATCATCGGATCTTCGCCCGAGACCATGGTTCGCCTGACCGGCGATACCATCGAACTTCGCCCGATCGCCGGGACTCGAAGGCGCGGCAGCACCGCGGAAGAAGAAAAAGCTCTCGAAGCCGACTTGCTTTCTGACCCTAAGGAGCGCGCCGAGCACATCATGCTGGTCGACCTGGGACGCAATGACGTTGGCCGTGTCGCGCGGGTCGGCACGGTCGAGGTCAACGAGCTGATGGCCATTGAGCGCTACTCCCACGTGATACACATCGTCTCTAACGTCCGCGGACAACTGGCCGCAGATAAGACGCCGTTCGACCTGTTCGTCTCGGCGTTTCCGGCGGGGACGGTTTCAGGCGCCCCGAAAATCCGCGCTATGCAAATCATTAGCGAGCTCGAACCGGAAAAGCGCGCCCTTTACGCCGGGGCGATCGGATACTTCGGCTACAACGGCAACCTGGATACCTGCATCGTCATTCGCACCATCGTGATGAAAGGCAAAAAAGTCTTCATCCATGCCGGAGCCGGGATCGTGGCTGATTCTGATCCCGAGATGGAGTACCAGGAAACGCTAAACAAAGCTCGCGCGATGCTCAAAGCGGTCGAACTCGCCGAGCAGTGGGGCGAGCGATGATCGTTCTGATCGACAATTACGACTCGTTCACTTACAACCTATATCACTATCTAGGCGAGCTGGGGGCCGACGTGAAGGTTGTTCGAAACAACAAGATTACGCTCGATGAAATCCAGGCCTTGGGCCCCGAGAAGATCGTCATCTCACCGGGGCCCTGCACTCCCAAAGAGGCCGGCATTTCATGCGACGTCATTCTCCGTTTTGCCGAACGGACGCCGATTCTCGGTGTTTGCCTCGGCCATCAGTGCATCGGCGCGGCCTTCGGCGGCGTGATCATTCGCGCGCCGTCGATCATGCACGGCAAATTATCGGACGTGACGCACGACTCACAGACAATTTTTGGTTCTCTAAAGAACCCTTTCGCCGCTATGCGCTACCATTCTTTGGTGATCGATCCGGCACGGCTTCCTGCCGATCTGATGGTCAGCGCACGCACCTCGGATAACGTCATCATGGGCGTGCGGCACAGGCGCTTCCCCGTGGAAGGGGTGCAGTTTCATCCCGAGTCGATCCTCACCGAAGAGGGAAAGAGACTTCTCGAGAATTTCCTCGACTGTTACTGACATCCGCATGAAGCTTCTCTGTTTCCAAGCGAAGCGCTTCTGGTGGAAAACACATTCGAAGACCCTCCCGGAGGTGGTGGACCGAGATGTGGAAGAGGAAGTGAGAGATGCAATCGTCGTCTTCATCCATGCCGAGAGATCGGACGAAGATGAAGCGAGACGGGATTCAGTACTGCGTCAGAGCCTAAAGCACATCAAATGGCTGGCCAACAAAAGAGCGCTCAAGAATATTGTCATCCACTCGTTTACTCACCTCGGCGGTGAGACGGCCTCGCCTTCGTTCGCTGAATGCTTCATTACCCTGTTGGCTCAGCGTCTAGGCGATACCGCTTACCAAGTCTGGATTACCCCGTTTGGTTACTTTTGCGAGTGGGATCTCAGCGTCTTCGGTGAGAGCCTGGCCAAAGTATGGAAAGAAATCCACTAAGCCGCCACCGATCCTTGAAAGATTAAGACCTAATATCGATGCTCTAGATATCAGACACAAAATCTCTGATGCATGGTATAATGAGCGGGATAGACAGGAGGGATGAAAAATGATTCAGGCGAGACAATCATGTCGCTGTATCCTGATGCTCATAGCGCTCCTACCCTTGTCCGCATGTAAGGGGAAAGAACCCGCCTCCAAACCTCAAGAGCTTCCCGACCTCAATGCGCAGATTCACTCCTATGTCACGCTGGAGAATACAAAACTTCGCACAGGGCCTGGCACGCAGTTTCGAACCATTGCCGAGATCAGGCAAAACTCCAAGGTGCAGGTCGTCGGGAGAGATGGAGATTGGGTGCTGATTGTTTCCAAGAAGGGCAATGCGCCCGGTTACATCGAGATGGCTTCCATAAAGCCCGCCACGGGCGAAGAACAAGAATCCCCGGCTCCGCCCGCTCAGGGAAAATACGAGGCGGTGGTCGATACCCAGGTACGAAGCGGTCCGGGGCTACATTACTCGGTCGTCGCTCAAGTGAAAAAGGGAATCAAGCTCAACGTCGTGAGCGAAGAGAACGGCTGGCTGAAAGTGGAATCGAAAAGCGGCAAACCGCCGGGCTACGTCGACGCGAGCTTGGCGCGGCCGGTGGGAAACCAACAGAGCACCGAACGCTGATCACTCCGAAACTGCTGAAGGACGGAGTTACAGAACGGCAAATTCCTAGCCGACTGGAAGCCGCTAAAGCTTCAGTAACTGTGCCGCCGTGCGGCCCAAGATGGCTTCCTTGGTTGCGTCGCTTAACGCCAAAGCGCGCACCGCATCGATATAGGCCTTCAACTCTTTCATTCCCCGCCCTGTATCGGTGTTGACGCCGGTGAAGTCCTGCGGATAGTCACTAGCGAAGAGCAAACGTTCGGGGCGGATACCCTGCAGAGCACAGTGCAAAGCCGCCAGGCCACCCTCGAATCCTGCGAGGTCGAAGTAGAGCATGTCGAAATAATCCGCGAACGGCCGCTTGAGCGTGCCGAAACGATAGCCTTTCGCGAGGAGGCGGTCCTTCACGGCTGCAATGCTGCCGCCAAAGTGGGCGATCACGAGCTTGAGATCGGGGAAGCGGTCCAGAACTCCTCCGGCAATGAGGCGCGTGGTGGCAACGGTGAGATCTACTTCGCGACCTAAAACACGCGGCAGGTCGTAGTCCTGAAGCAAATCGTAACCGACCGGAGCCAACGCCGGATGAACAAAGATCGGCACATCGAGTTCACAGATCTTTTCGTAGAGGTCATACAGCTTTGGCGCATCGAGCGACACACCTTTCGTCTGTGACGTGATCGTGATGCCTTTGAGTCCGAGATTTCGAACCGCGCGATCTATTTCCTGAATTGCTTCTTGACCTTCCAGTACCGGCGCTTGGGCGAGGCCAACAAACTTGCCTGGATAATTCGCCTGAACTTTGGCGAGATCGTCGTTGATGAGCCGGCATTCATCCATGGGAGCGCTCCAGCCTAAAAGACACGAAAGCACCGAGACATCGATGCCAGCTTCGCTCATCTCTCTGAGCTGCAGATCGAGATCATAAAGTCTCTTGTGCATGGTGGTGGCCCGAAGACCGCCTTCTTTCAGATAGGTAGTTTCCTCCGCATAAAGCCCTCGCTTCTTGGCCAACTCTACGGGAACATAGTGATGCTGAAAATCGATAACCATCTGTCAGCGAAACCTCCTTCCTCTGTCAGGTTCAACAAAGTGATTTCAGATTCCGATGAGCCGGACGCCGTGAGATTATCTGCGGCGCGCCAAAACAGCGGTAGCTATTAATTATCACGAGTCGCCACACCGCCGCGACGGCAAATCAAAACGCACGCAGTTCCCAACAATCCGAGTGGCAACGGCCCCGCCGCAATCGCGGAAGAACCGAGACCGTTCGGGAGTATATTCCACCGGGAGTTACATCACCCAAATTCTAACCCTGCGATTTGGCATAAACTATGCGCAGAAAACTTTGCAAAAGTGACCAAAACTACCCTCGTAGGGCCAAAAGTCGCCTCGCCCCTGAAATCGACAGACCGGCGCAGCACAATTCTAAGGAGTAAAAAATTAGCCAGCAACTTGAACCGAAATTTAAACCTGCGCAAACGACCTAAAGAATGCTAAAATATCGGCGCTTCAGAGTTGGGATAGGAGAGTACCATGGAAAACATATTTGTCTGGATCTTCATATTCGCCGGCGCAACCATCGGTCTGTTAGGAATCTTTCTTATCGCGTCGGAGCGCGAACTCAAGAAGAAACGTCGAGAAGTTGAAGCGCTGGCGGCAAACCTCGGCGGCGATGCCGTCGATAACGCCGTGGATCAGCCGTCTGACACGCCGCGGGCCGAAACCCAGGCATCAGGCGGGCTGATGGCGCGAAACAGCGAACTCCTTGGAGAAATCTCTGCGCTCTCCAAGAAGCTGGACGCGGGTCAGAAAACTATAGAAGAGCTTCAGATCGGCCAACGTCGTCTGGGAGGCTATCAATCCGAAAATCACCAGTTGCGGACTACCAACCAACAGCTGCAAACAGAGATCGCGAATCTCAAAAACCAACCGCAACCGAGCGAGCATCATCTCGCCGGCTCGGCCAGTAAGAATGAGGAAGTTAGCGACCGCCATTCGCAGTCAAAAACCGGACTTGCCGCATTGCAGCAAAAACTCGAAGAGCAGGAGGCCCAGCTCAGGGAATGGGAGGACTCTAAAGAACGGCTTGCCAATGTTGAATCCCGTGAGGCCGCCTTGAGAGATCAGCAGCAAAAGCTTGAAATACGAACCGAAGAGCTCAAACGGGAGCTATCTGCAGGACAAGAAAAGATTCGAGAGCTAGACGCGACTCGCGCCCGCCTCGAGGAGACGGAAACGCTGCATCAGCAGGTATGCGGGGAAAATCGCCGGCTCCAGGAAGAGATCGTGGATTGGCAGGAACGGCTGGCCAGGAGCGAAGAAAATATCAGGCGCCTCGATAGTCTTCGGAGCCATTTTGGCGAATTACAAACCAAACAAGCATCCATCGCGGATAGCCACCGACTATTCCAGGACGAGCTAGGGGCCTTTGCCAAACTCCTCGACGGATCGCAAAACGGCCTCGCCGCATCCTCCGGCTCTCCTGAAGCATCGGAAACCTCGAAGGGCGGCATCGACAGCAAGGTCGTGCAATCTCGCCCTGGTTAGGCGACATGAACTCCGTACCTCGCACTGAAGCGCCTGAAGGAGCCCATCAGCCTGCAGCCGAGTTGTCGTCCAAACAGAAGCGGCGCTTCAGCATCTTTTAGTTCTCAGAAGTTCATTGAATAAGTCGGCGCCTCTCCGTCGAAGAGCGGTCATCCAGTGTTCCTTGTGTTTTCCTGAATTCCGGCTCTCGCAACTCAGACAACGGCCAACTCAAATGAGCTTCTTGAGAAAATCGTGAATGGTCTTGTTCTTGCGGACCTCTCGACGCAATCCGGCGAGGTGTGATTCGCTGAGGATCAGCGGCCCGCCCTGATAAAACCCGTCATGGTAATAACAAAACCTAATCGACTGCTCGCCCGAATCAAACGACAACAGTTGGATGGATGGTTCGTGGTACGGCGTCTTAGACCGCGCCTCCTCAGTGATCCATCCACCGCCCCAGCGTAACTGAAAACGCCGCTTGCGAAAGTCTTTCTTTTTCATCTCAATCTTGTAAGAGTTTCATCAGGCTCTTTCAACTCTCACCGGTATGCGCCTCAATTTCCAAGTTCAGGGTGAAGGATTTCCCCTCATTATCTTGCATGGCTTTCTCGGCTCTTCGGACAATTGGCAAGTAGCAAGCAATCGCCTCGCCGAGCGTTACAAAGTTTATAGTTTGGATCTTCGTAACCATGGTTCCTCCCCTCACAGCGACATAATGAACTATACAGTTATGTCCGAGGACGTTTGTGATTTCATGGATGATTGCGGTCTTTCGTCCTCATTCGTTCTGGGCCATTCTATGGGCGGCAAGGTTGCGATGCAGTTCGCTACCGAGTTCCCGAATAAAGTTGAGACACTTATCGTCGTAGATATTGCGCCCAAGACCTATCAACCTTCTCACCGACCGATGTTGAACGCCCTGCTCTCTCTTGATCTAAAAATCTACAAATCCTTCGGCGAAGTGGATGCAGCCCTAGCAGCTGCGATTCCCGACGCTTCTCTTCGCCAGTTTTTGCTCAAAAATCTGACGCGTGACAAGGACGGCCGTCTGACCTGGAAAATCGACCTTGAAGCCATTGCAAGGAATTACGATAACCTAGCAGCCGCGATTGCGCCGCGGCAAAAGTTCAATCGTCCCGCCTGTTTCATCCGCGGTGGTCGATCCGACTATATACCAGACGACGACATTTCGCTTATCCGGAAAACATTTCCTCAAGCCGAGATTAAAACGATTCCTAACGCCGGCCATTGGGTTCACGCGGACGCCCCGGAAGAATTTCTGAAAATCGTAACCGATTTCTTATCCAACAATTAACCTGGACCGAGTTGGGATCCGGCGTTCGCTGAGTGATGGACAGTGGTTCGCGGGTCGTGATATGAGGCATTGAATTTGATAATGTAAGCGCTGGTAAGGAGGCGTCACATGGCGAAACGAAAAAGCCTTCACATAGAAGGCATGGAACATGGCGCGCCGATTCCCAATGGTGTCGTCATCGGCAACATGGTCTTCTCTTCTGCGATCTCCGGCAAGGACGCCAAGACCGGCCTGTTTTCATCGGATCCGGACGAACAAGCCGAAGCGATGTTCCGTAATCTCAGGCTCTTCATGGAGGCGGCGGGAGGTACACCGGACAACATCGCTCATATGACCGTCTTTCTCAAAGAGGAAAAATACCGCGATGCGGTAAACAAAGCCTGGCTTAAAATGTTCCCGGACGAACACGATCGCCCCGCGCGCCATGCTTTAAAGGCGGACCTGCGCGGGCAATTCTTATTTCAGATCGAAGTCATTGCGGTTCTATAGAGTTATCCATCCGCGATCAGAGCACTAAACCGCTGGCAGAATTCTCCGATCGCTCCTTGATGAACAAAATCGGCGTACTCATCTAGCGGTGTAGCTTCCCGATTGATAATCGCCAACAACGCCCCGTTGCGCTTGGCCAGAACCGGAAATGACGCCGCCGGCTGTACTTGCAAGGACGATCCCATGACGACGAATACATGCGCTCTCACTGTCCACTCCTGGGCCTGTCGCATCGCTTCTTGAGGCATCGCTTGGCCGAAGGATATCGTCGCCGATTTTAGAATCCCCCCGCACGCGTTACATTTAGGAGAAGAGAAATCGCCAACGAGATTTTTGATGATCGGGTCAGGGTCGAAGGACTTGCCGCAGTTCAAACAAACAATCTTTCGGTTCGAGCCATGGAGCTCCACGCTCTTTTCATCAGGAAGCCCGGCCAGGTTGTGCAGCCCATCCACATTTTGTGTGATAAGTCCGATGAGCTTCCCCTTCGCGTCGAGCGACTGGACAAAGTAATGGCCGATATTCGGCTTGGCGTTCTTGTGCGCTTCGTGGGTTTCCAATCTTCTCTTCCACGCCTCGATGCGCGCCGCTTCGCTGGCTACGAATTCCTGGTAGGTCACCGGACGGTAGCGCGTCCAAATCCCGCCCGGGCTTCTGAAATCGGGGATGCCGGATTCCGTGCTGATTCCCGCGCCGGTAAAGACGACATTCTCGCAACTCTCTCTGATTTTCCCGGCGAATTCTTCCAGAGTCATCATATAATTTATAAACCAACGCACGTATTCCTGACAACCGACTCGTCGGCGTCTGTTGCTCAGGGCAGTCGTAAAAGCATAGCGACGGCGGAAGCAACGGCGCCAATATGATTCTGTTGAGCAAGAAAAGAAGAACCAAGAAGAGAACCGGACTTAGCTGCAGCAGAACGATCCACCGGATTGTTCGTTTGCGGCTAAATTTTGGTTCACCGGGCTTTTCTTGAACGCGGCGTTTGATGTATCTTCGCCATGCACTGGGAAATCACGCTCGAGTCTCCAATGTTTACAATGACCGGATGGAGCGGATCAACGAAAGGATCTCGACGTTGCGAAAAATCATTCAGCTTTGCTTTTTCCTAACGGTTGTCCTCACCACTCCGCTTTTTGATGCATTCTCCGCGACGATCTCCGTGCGCCTTTTATATCCGAGTTTCGCCGCGAGTTGGGCGACGACCTGGATCGCTAAAGAGGCCGGGTATTTTACCGCCGAGGGACTTGACGTCGAGCTCATCCGCGTGGGCGGGAGCACCAGAATGGTCGCCGCCATGCTCGGCGGGAGCGCGCCATTGGTACAGGCCGGAGCCTCCGCCGCCCTGGCGGCCACAGGCGCGGGCGGCAACGTGGTTATCATCGCCGCCACCGGAAACGTCTCAACGTTTCACTTGATGGCACGGCCCGACATCAAACAACCCTCAGACTTGAAAGGCAAAAAGGCCGGCATCACGACTTTCGGCTCGACGTCCGACCAAGTCGTCAGATTGGCCTTGAAGCAGTTCGGTTTAGAACCCAACAAAGACGTGGCGATTCTTACTTTCGGGGCGCAGCCCGAAGCCTTTGCGGCATTACAGAGCGGCGCTGTCCAAGTCGTGCCGTTGAGTTACCCGCTTTATCCGAAAGCGGCAAAACTCGGCATGCGAGAGCTGGTAAAGTTTTCCGACCTCGGCTTCGAGGACATCAACGGGACCGTTATCACAACCAAGTCTTTTCTCGCGCAGCAGCGCGATACGGCGATGCGCTTTATGCGCGGGTTCGTTCGCGGCATGCACCGTTATCGCACGGATAAGGAATTCAGCAAACGGGTTCTGGGCAAATACGGCAAGATCACCGACGATGAGCTTTTGGAGGGGGCGTGGCAAGACTACGCACCGACCATTCAGAAGGTCCCGCGTCCTTCCTTGAAAGCCATCCAATTTCTGATTGAAACCCAGTTTAAGGACAAAA
>VBKE01000283.1:0-2427 GCA_005879605.1 Deltaproteobacteria bacterium | reverse complement strand
AAAAGGCTAATTACAAATCTGCTATTGATAGCGACTTTCTTGTTACCGACGAAAGTCGAAGCACAACGCACGGCTGCCAGCCAATCGCTGGTCATTGCCGACGGCACGCTCATAGACGGCACCGGCAATCCACCGCTGGAAAATGCGGTCATCGTCATCGAAGGCGAGAGAATCAAGTCCGTCGGAAAGCGCGGCGAAGTCGCAATTCCGAAAGGGAGCCGGGTCATCGACGTCAAAGGGAAAACGATTCTTCCAGGACTCATCGACGGCCACTGTCACTTGCTTGATTTCATGGGTGAGCTCTATCTTCATCTCGGCATAACCACGTGCCCCGATATTACGCAAAACGACGACGAGTGGACCCTGGCCCAGCGGGACGGAACCAATCTCGGCAAAATTCGCGGGCCGCGGATCTGGTCCACGGGAGCGCGACTCGTGGGTCCACCGCCGCCTTGGGCATTGCGAGCCGAGTTCGGATATCTGATCAAGACTCCGGATGATGCGCGCGCCGCTGTTAGAAAAAAGCGAGAGATGGGATTGGAGATCATCAAGTTCAACGAGTACGTCTCCCCCGAAGCCATAAAAGCCGGCGCCGAGGAAGCGAACCGGCTCGGATTGCCGGTGACTTGCCACTGTTTGGATGTCTTTCTCGCTGCCGAAGCCGGCTTTGCTGGCGTCGAGCACCATTGGGCGCCCGGGATGACTTCCATCGCCGACGTGAAAAAGCGCTGGGAGATTCACGAGGGGCGCATGACCGGCAAGATCAATACAGCCGATCTCCCCTTCTACTACGAGCCAGAGAATTTCGACAAAATCATCAAAGCGATGGTGGAGAAACATGTCTCTTGGAGTCCAACCATCGCGACCTGGTTTCGACCGCTTTCACCGAGCGCGGAACGCTTCAAGGAGAGAGAGCTATCGATCCTGAATAATCCGAAAGCGCGCTATCTCCCGGCGGTGTTGCGTGAACAGGCACTGGGGCAATACGATCGCTACTCCAAGTTTTCACCCGAGCGGTTGAATCAATCCCGCGAGGGCTATAAAAAGCTCGCAGATTTCATCGCGCGGTTCGTTCAAGCGGGAGGGATCATAAGAGCCGGTTCGGATCCGAACAATGGACTGCCGGCACTTGGCGTCCATCAGGAGATGGTTATGTTTGTCGAGGCGGGGCTCACGCCCATGCAGGCGATTCAGGCGGCGACGATCAACGTCGCCAAGACGTTCCGTAAAGACAAAGATTTCGGCACGGTGGAGCCGGGAAAAGTCGCCGACGTCATCGCGGTCGACGGCGACCCGCTGAAGGACATCTGGGCGGTTCAGAATGTGAAGATGGTCGTCTTGAACGGCAACATTGTGGATAACGACTTTCATCCGACCTTTAAAAACCCTATCCCGAACATTCGCCCGTGGCGAGCCACGCCTCGCGATATCCTGATTTCCCCGCAGTCCGTCGCGCAGGGCGCGCCGGTGACGATCAAAGTATCGCTGTCCGGACAGCGCGGATTCGATCGCTTCCACAAGGTCACGCTAAACGGCAAAGTATTGGAGACTCGTTTCGTAAGCCCCAGGGAGCTTGAGGCAACCATCCCACCGCAGGCGATCAAAGAAGCTGGCACGTATCCGGTTATAGTCGTCGGCGAGGGTGACTTCGCCTCCAGGTCTGCTCCTGCTTATCTAATCGTATCGTTCAAAAAGTAATATGCCCATAGCCATTCGGAAGCTTTTCGGTCTAACCCTATTCGTACAGATTCTATGTCTGGACTCGGCGCCCTTGGCTCGTGCCGACGAGATCCGCGTGCTCTATTACCCGCCCTGGAATATCAGCAAGCTCCCCTTGTACCTCGCTCGAGACACCGGAATCTTCGAGCGAAGCGGTTTGCAACTTTCGTGGACCGACCCCGGTTCAAACAACAACCTGCTTGCCAGCATGAAAAAGGGCGAAGCCGATATTCTGGTTGTCAGCGCCAATCATGTAGTCCAGAACAACGCGTCGGCCGGGTCGCCTTATATCATCGTCGGCAATACCGGCTATAACTACTCCGTTTTCTTGGTCGCCCCTACCATAAATAGACCGGCGGACCTTAAGGGTAAAAAAATCGGTTCCGGCGAACCGGGCAGCACGCCGGATCAGCTGACGCGTCTGGCGCTACGAAAGCTGGGGCTCGATCCGGACAGAGACGTCACGCTCATCCATTCCGACGAGGCGCGAAGTGCCGACCGCGCCGGCGCTCTGATCTCCGGCCAGATCTCCGGCTCTTTGGTTACGGCGGAAGCCATGTACGATCTGGACAAAACCGGGCGACTCAAAGACCTCCGCGTGCTCGCCGATCATAAGCAGCTTAAAATTTATGCCGGTGGCGGGGCGGACTACGCGATGTCTTCCACGTTTCTCAGAAACCGCAGGCTAGAGGCTAAAAGCTTTATGAG
>VBKE01000474.1 GCA_005879605.1 Deltaproteobacteria bacterium | reverse complement strand
TTTACCGGCGCCGTTGGGACCCAAGAGCGCGAAGATTTCACCCTTGCGGATCTCGAGGTCGATACTCTTCAGCGCCTTAAGGCCCGAAGCGTAGGTCTTGGTCAGGTTCGAGATGGAGATGATCGGCGGCATCGGCGCGACCTTAGCATGGGGGCACAAACGCAAATTCTTCGCTAGGTGCTGGTGAACTCCGGATCATAGTCCGGGGTAAGCGCGACCCGGAAGCCAGGCAAATCAAGGACTTCTGGATACCCGCTTTCGCGGGTATGACGTGGAGAGCCCGGGGTTTACTTTGCCAACTTTAGTTCTAGCACACCAGCACAGCCGGCTCGATAATAGTGCTTACTTCTCCTCAAGCACGGACAAGATATTGCCGGCGGGATCTTTGAACCACGCGATCAATGGCCCGCCGCCGCGAAACACTCCCTTCTCGTCCGTTTTGAGGTCACCTTCATAGCGCTCGAAGCGCACGCCGCTCTTCGTTAGCCGGTCCACGGCTTCCTCAATATTGTCGACGGGGAAATTTAGGATGGTGAAGGTTGCCGGGGTATGGTTTGGCTTGGGATAGATGAGCACCGTCGTGCCGCCCGCAAGGTGCAGCTTCAATAGGCCATGAGCTTCAGAAATCTCCAGCCCGAGTGTCTGACCGTAGAACTCCTTCGCTTTTTGAATATCGTTTACTGAAAAACCGCTAAATGCTTTAGCGTCTTTGAACATCGTCTTACCTCCTTGCGTCGCTGATTTCACAACGACCGTCCGTCGAAATGCTGAACCGGAACGCTTTCTAAATCAATTCCTTCGAGGCAGCGAATATTGATTGCAGCGATTCGATTGCCTTTTGGATCGATGCCTTCGCCGTACGGGTGAATGCCGCACGTCTGGCAAAAGCGGTGCTTGATAACGCGCTTGTTGAACGTGTATGTGCCGATGTCCTCTTCCGCTGTGAGCAAGCGCAGTTGGTCGCGCGGCACAAACCACAGGAGAGATCCTTTGCGGGAACACATAGAGCAATTGCACGCCATCGCCCCATTGAGATCGCCTTCTACCTCGAACGCAATCTTGCCGCAGTGACAGCTACCCTTGTACTTCATGTCGGCTCTCCTTCCAGTTCCACTATGCCTGAAACGCTACGGCTTGAGATCGACAGCCGCTCTATAACTGCCGTCCATATAGAACGGCACCGAGACATGCTCGTGCGTAACGTCCATTCAGGTCCAAAATTCATTTACCGAGCTGCATCGCCTTGGGGCGGGCCAGGAGACGATCCACGTACGCTTCCAGCTTGGGGCGGTCGGGCGGCGTGCCCCACATCCGCTTCCAGATGAACATGGAGCCGATCATAACGTCGGCGGCGGTGAACCAATTACCAAATAGATAAGGACCCTCGCCCAGCTCACCTTCGATCACGTCCTTGACTGTCTCGAATTCCGGCCAGCCCCGTTGCGGCAGCGGCTGCACCTTCAACAACATGTCGCCCATGGCCGGTTCGAGTTGAGAGGTCGAGTAAACCATCAACGAGAGATAGCGGCCCCGTTCCAGGGCGCCGACTTTGGGAGCGAGGTTTGCTTCCGGAAATTTGTCGCCGAGATACAGGCAGATCGCCGCGTTCTCGAAGACCTTGGTGTCGCCGTCGACCAGCGCCGGAAGCTTGCCCGCCGGGTTGATCTTGAGAAATTCCGGCGCCTTGTGCTCGCGCTTGGCAAAGTCGATGGGAACGATTTCATATCCCGCGCCGCACTCATCCCGCATCCACTTGGCGATCACCGCGCGACTCTGAGGATTATAATAAAGCTTCATCGCGTCACCTCTCAGCGAAAACAATGATTCGACATCTTGTGAAGCAAAGATCACAAACTCTGCCCGCGCGGCGCCAGCCGCCAGCGGCCGTAGGCGACGAACGCCGCGAGGATTCCAACCACCAGCGGGATCAGAGCCATGGTAATACCAGCAGTTGCCAGTGTGAGCGCCGTCGCACCGATCATGATGATCACCAGCCCGGCAGCGGCGAGCGGCGTCAGGCCCGGCCGGAGGCCCAGGAGCCAGGGGAGGATCAGGCCGATCGCGCCGAGCACCTCGCACACGGCGATGAACCGCAGGAACAGGCCTGGGAGCGGTAACTGCTTCGTCATTTCCTCGATCGGCAAAATCAACTTCATGCCACCGGCGAATAAAAAGATGGCCGCGAGCAATCCTTGAGCGATCCACAGTGCAATGTTCAAGATCGCTCTCCTCCGCGGCGATTCGCCGCTGCTTCCACCACGGATCCCATTTGCGCCAGACCCTTCTCGAATTGACCGCCGACCATTTTATCCATGTTCATGAGCAGGTGGACTGCCTTGGCCATGAAATTGTTGTTGCCGGTCATGCTCCACGTCACCGCGGTTTGATTACCCTCAGGCTTGAAGGTGAACTCCGCGGTATTGGTGGCTGCGAAAGGTTTGAAGAATTCAAGCTTGATCCGGATCAGATCGCTCGGGCGGCTCTCAGTGATCGTCATGCGTCCTTCGCCGACTTCGTTGTTACCGGACCAGGTGTAAATGGCGCCGGTTCCGGCCGGC
>VBKE01000473.1 GCA_005879605.1 Deltaproteobacteria bacterium | reverse complement strand
GCGATAGAGAACCGCTTGATAGAAGACACGCTTGTGCGTCGTTACGAAGTTGATCGCACACATGTGGACGGTCTGCCGGGCACGGAAGGAAGCTTCACCCCCTGCTCGTTTTGGTATGTCGAATGCCTGGCTCGCGCCGGCGAGTTGGAAAAGGCGCAGTTGCTCTTTGAAAAACTGCTCGGATATGCCAATCACCTCGGGCTCTATTCGGAAGAGCTCGGAGCAAATGGCCGTCATCTCGGCAATTTTCCCCAAGCGTTTACGCATCTGGCGCTAATCAGCGCAGCGACTTATCTCGACCGTGCCTTGTCAGGTAAAAACGATGCGGTCTGGCGTTGAGATCAAGTGAAGGATGAGGGATTGTAGCGCTGCTGAGACCTCGTGCTGATATCCGAGCTGATCGAATATCCGTCAGCCGCAACAAACTTACGGACGGGCTGAACGGCGATGTAAGGCCGGCCCGTGGCCGAGCCGACCGTTAACTCTCCCGAGGCTATTGCAGGGGTTCGAGCGTCAGCGCGGCCAATTCGCTACGGCTAGTGGCCGAGAGGTTTCTGCTGTCGTATACGATGCTGGCGCGGGTGATCTTCCCTTCGGTGTTGATCGACAGAGAGACAGCGCCTGTTCTAACCGGCGAAGACGAAGAGGCCCATTCGAATCCTCCGCCGGCATCGCCCCCAACGACATGCCCAAGTTTGACTCCACTGCCAAAGGGTGACTTGTGATTTACGCGGGCGAGATAGCGATTGATTGCAGGCAACCCCACAATCCTCATGTTCAGGCTAAGATCTTCAAAGACGCCGTCGTAGCTAAAAAGTGTGGCCGCGCCCTCCGTGTTGCCACCGGATACCATCTCCACAAACTTGGAGGCAACGTCGCGTATCCGAGCACTGGTAGCGGCTGGCTTGCTTCTTAGGGCAAGAGGCGGGTCAACTGGCGTCCGTTTTATCTTCTCGAAACGCTTGCCGTCATAAGCGGCGCTATCCCAATAGTCGGCCCACCTCGTGATCTTTCCGTCGACCACGTCGACCGCCCCCAAGACGCGCATGTCGCCACCAAACAATTCGGGTGTGTCAGTGAACTCCAACATGACACTGCCGGTGCCGCCGTTCACCTCTCCGAGAATTCGGGTAGGATACGATCTACCCTCGCCCCAGGTCGGCATGTGTTGCGCCCAAACTTCCTTCAATGCGTCATAACCATTCAGCTCCCAGCCCAGCGTCGCATCGACATACACCGAGAGATCGCGAGATATGAATTCCATGGTCGCGTTGCAGTCGCGCTGGGTTCCGAATGCGCAGGACCACCGAGTTCATGAAATCTGACGACTTTTGCCATTGAGTTTTCCCCTAGGTTTTTATCATTTGTAAAACGGTATCGCCATGAAAAGTACTTCTCTTCGTTCCTTACTGTTTCATTTTTTTTCATTAAACAACGAGCGAAAGGCGTTTGCTTGCGTTTGGTAATCCGCATTCTCGACGGCACGATATGCCTTCGTTCCCTTCTCTTTATTGGTAATCAGCGAAGAACGGTCCACGTTTTTTAACCACTGCTGAAGTTCTTCTTTCGTCGGATTGACGCAGTAAACGGGAGATCCAGGTTGTTGCCGCCACGATTCAGCGATTGTTCCGGCATCAACAGAATCGAAGCCGATCCGATCAATGAGTTGAGCGACTGTTTCTTTCGCCTTGGGATTGTCACCGGAAATCGGAAGAGCAACACGATCTCTGCTTCCGTGGAGGCGTCCCGCCCCTGCCAAAGACTTCGACCCAATCGAATTGAGGACCTTGATGACGGGCCTCCCAATCTGCTTCTCAACCCACGCACTGTCCGTAAGTCCACTTTCTATCTCGTCGATACGCCCGTCGCGCCACGAATAATAGTTGCCGACATCAATAACAATGGTTTCTTTCTTTGCTTTCTTTAGAAGTCCTTTCGGTAGTTCTGGAATCGCCTTTTGAGGGACAACAATGAAGAGCATATCGACATCTTGAACGACCTGTTCAACTGAAACAGGTATTGCTCCCGTATTCGCTGCGAGATCTTTTAGTGACTCTGGGCCCCGTGCATTTGCCATTTTTACTGGATAACCTGCATCTCTCAATTTCCTGATAATCACTTCACCAATATCTCCCGTTCCGATCATTCCAATGTTCATAGATTCTCCTTTTCCTTATTGAGACCGAGTTGTTTTGATTAATGAAAGAGTTTTAGCTGCCCGCAGCCTCCAATAACTCATTGGCGTGTAATTTTGCCCAATCCCTTAGCAACAATGGCTCGCGACCTAGAAGTTGCTTTGTATCGTCTATTACTCTTCCAATGTATGCCATTCTTCCGTCCTCGACCTGTTCGAACAATTCGAATCCTCCCTTTGCATACGCTCGTTCGAATGCGGAACCAGGCTGTACGGCATGGTTTTGGAAACCTTCGGCTTTCCGAACTGCTGCTGTGAACTTACGGCCGGTAGCCGCAGTTAGAGTTTCAGCCACTTGATGCGGAGTAAGCACGTCCGCCGAAAACCAATAGTCCTTTCCATTGTGCTTTTCCGGGCCTTCCATGAGAATTACGGCTGCAGCTTCTGCTAAGTCTTCCAAAGCAGTAAACCCAATAGGTTTGGAAGTGTATGCATTGTATACACCACCCTTGATCGACCATACTGACAGAAAACTCTGCATAAACATGTTAGGATGTAAATTCGTCCATGCAACGCCACTGGCGCGAAGATATGCTTCAATCATCTGATGCCAGGCGAAAACCGTAGCGTAGGCGTCATGATCTCGCGTGAATGCGCCCAGGTGCACAATATGATTTACACCGTTACGTTTTGCCGCATCGATAAGTGATTTGCTTTGCACAAGCATGTCAACTGTATAACCGGTTATTAGAAAAATGCTGGTGATGTTTTTCAATGCCTCATCGAAAGTTCGTGGATCATCGAGATTGATAAAGCGCGATGCTCCAAATTGATCTGCGAGCTCTTTCAGGTTCGCTTTCCTTCGCGTGCCTACCGAAAAGTTTGCTCCACTCCTTCTTAAATTTCTTGCGACAAGTTTTCCTACTTGTCCTGTTACACCCAACACGAGCAGGTTGTTTGAACTGTTCATTTGAATCTCCTTTGTAGTGCGATTTAGACTTCTCAATTCAGTTTCTCTTTTGGGAAGAGGCTAGCGCCAGCCGCCGGAGGCCGAAATGAGCTCCCCCGTCAGCCAACTGGACTCGTCGGAGGCCAGGAACACTGCGATCGGCGCGATGTCCGAGGGCTGCCCGACGCGGCCGAGTGGCGTCAGGGCAATCATTTGCTTCTCGTAATCACTTCCGACTCCGATAATGCCGGCCGCGCGAGCGCCCTCGGTTGCCGTCGCCCCGGGGTTGATTGAGTTCACTCGAATCTGTCTCGGCCCCAACTCCTTTGCGAGCACCCCTGTGATTGCGTCGAGGGCACCCTTGGTTGCCGTGTAGATCGACAGATTGGGCGGGGTCACTTGCGACGCCATCGAGCCGATGTTGATGATGCTGCCACCCCGCTGCCCGAAGTACTTGACGGCCTCACGAATCATCAGAAGCGGACCGAGTACATTGGTGTTGAACTCCCGGTGGAATTCTTCCTCGGTCATCGCCTCTATTGGCCCGAGTTTGTAGACCGCGGCATTGTTCACGAGCACGTCTAGCGCGCCGTAGACCGCCGTGGTCTCGACGAACAGCCGCGCTACGTCGGCTGACTTGGAAACGTCGGCAGGGACCACGATGGCCCGGCCGCCAGAGGCGGTGATCGCCGCGACCACAGCTTCCGCGCCGCCCCGGTCGGAGGCGTAATTCACCGCAACCGACGCCCCGGCCGCCGCCAACCCCTTGGCGATCCCCGCCCCGATGCCCTTGGACGCCCCGGTTACCAGAGCCACTTTGCCTTCCAATCTCGACATGGTTCGACCTCCTCTCAAGATTGTGGTTCAGTGTTGCATGATTCATACATGAACCACTCGGTCAAAAAAACTTACTGGATGCCGTCCAACGCGCGTTTTAGCACCTGGGGATCGATCGCGGAAAGCTCCTTGGCGACATCTTGGAGCACCGCGTTGACCACGGTCGCCCCGGTGGCATGCCGTTCACGTCCGAGCGCGGTCACTTCCGCGTGCACGGCCCTCCGGTCGGCTGGATGATCGATCCTTTTCGCCAGACCGTCCGCCTCAAGTCGGTCCACCAGTTGGGTGACGTTGGAGCGCACACACGTAAGCTTCTCGGCCAACTCGCTAAGGCTAATCGGCTGATCTTGGCCGACTAAGACGCCCAGCGCACCAAATTTCGCGCAGGATAGCCCCACCCCCGCTAACACCTCCTCCAGGCGCTCCTCGACGCGCTGAGCGGCATGGATTAGCGCGGTCGCGACTGCATCGTTCATATCTGAATAATGCAGCCGTGGCCAATCTGTGTCAAGGGCCGTTCTGTCTGGCGGCCCCAGGCGGACTGGCACCTCCCAAGGCTGATCG
>VBKE01000472.1 GCA_005879605.1 Deltaproteobacteria bacterium | reverse complement strand
CTGGCGACTAAGCCAACACTCGAACTGGTGTTCCAACGGGGCCATCCGGAAGACATCGCACGCGTGCAAGAGACTCTCGATCGCGCATCCCACTGTGGAACAGACCTGGATTTTGAACATCGATTCCTCATGCCCGATGGTTCCGTTAAATATGTCCATGTTTTGGCTCATGCCGTGCAGGATCAATTGGGCAACATCGAATACGTTGGCGCTGCGATGGATATTACTGCAGAGCGGCGAGCGGAGGACGAACTACGTAAAAGCGAAGAGAAGTATCGAGATCTCGTCGATCTTTCCCCTGATGCGATTTACGTGGTGGACAAAGAGGGCAATTTAGTCTCCGCGAATCCCGCTGGTCTCGAACTATTGCGATGCACAGCGCAAGACGTTGCCGGCATGCCGGTCGTCGAAACCTATCTGCCCGAAGAGCGAGCCGTCTACCGAGCGCGGCTAGAGCAACTGAACGCAGGGACCTGCCTGCGGTTCGAGCGAATCTTCGTGCGCAAGGACGGCACCCAAGTGCCCGTCGAAGTTCTAACATCTTCGATGCGCCATGGCTATTTCCAGGTTGTAGTAAGAGATATTAGTGAGCGAAAACGCGCCGAGACGAATTTGCGACGTAGCGAGGCATATTTAGCTGAAGCGCAGAAGCTGAGCCGTACCGGCAGTTGGGCCGGCACTGCGGATCTTCTGAAGTCGACTTACTGGTCGGCAGAGATGTTTCGGATAATGGGACTTCCCAGACGAGACAATCCCCCTACAACAGAAGAGATGAGCAAGCACATTGCTCCAGAGGCGTGGGCGGGAATATTGGAGCTTTTCGAAACTGCACGCCGGAAAAAAACCGCGTGCGACGGCGAATTCCCTATGGTCTTACCGGACGGATCAAACCGAGTGATTCGCATCGTGGGGCATCCTGTGCTCGATGCGGCGGGCGATATCGTCGAATTCGTCGGTACAACGATAGATATTACGGAGCAACGCCAGGCGAGAGCTGCCTTGGAGAAGGCATTGGCCGAGATCAAGAAATCGCAAGATCGACTTCGAGTCATTGTCGACACGATCCCTGCGCTAGCGTGGAGCACTCTACCGGATGGCTCTGCCGAATTTCTTAATCAACGCTGGCTTGACTATACCGGTCTCTCGGCGCAGGAAGCGCAAGGCTGGGGCTGGACGGTCGCAATTCATCCCGAAGACTCGACAAAGTTAGTCGAGACGTGGCGCGCAATACTGGCTTCTGGGACGCCGGGGGAATTGGAAGCGCGCATGCGCCGCTTCGACGGAGAATATCGCTGGTTCCTGTTCCGCGCCGTGCCGCTGCGCGACGATCTGGGAAACATCGTTAAATGGTATGGAACGAATACCGATATCGAAGATCGGAAGCAGGCGGAGGAAATCCGAACCGCGCAGGCACGTCAGGCGGGTGTTCGCGCTGACGTGAGCGCCGCTCTTTCCAAGCCAGTCGACTCGGGCGAGATCTTGCGCGGATGCGCAGAGGCGATCGTTCGGCACCTCGACGCGGCCTTCGCTCGAATCTGGACCCTGAACAAAGAGAAAAACATGTTGGAACTGCAGGCCAGTGCCGGGATGTACACGCATCTCGATGGTCCACACAGCCGCATCCAGGTCGGCAAACTGAAGATTGGCCTGATTGCTGAAGAGAAGAAACCGCATTTGACCAATGACGTCGTAAACGATCCACGGGTTAGTGACAAGGTCTGGGCACAAAATCAGGGAATGGTTTCGTTCGCCGGCTATCCGCTCATTGTCCAGGATCGCGTGGTTGGAGTGATGGCGATGTTCGCTCGCCAGCGGCTTTCAGCGGCCACACTCGACACACTCGCATCGGTCGCCGACTCTATCGCGCAGGGCATCGAGCGCAAGCGGACCGAAGAGGCCTTGCGGAAGGCGCAGGGTGAGCTGGCTCATGTCACGCGGGTAATGACCATGGGAGAATTGACAACCAACCGCTCTCGGGCGTTGTGACCAACGCCAGTGCCTGCCGACGCTGGCTTGCGGCGGCGACCCCAAACCTCGATGAAGCACGGGACGCCGTGGACCGTATTCTCAGAGATGGGAATCGCGCGAGCGACGTCATTAGCCGCATTCGCGCGCTCGTCCGAAAAGCCGATGAAGAGAAGGAGCGACTGGACATTAACCACGCCATGCAAGAAGTTGCTGCGCTCACCCAAGGTGAAGTGGGAAGGAACAGGGTAGCGTTACGAATGGACTTGGCCACCGATATCCCGCCCCTGTTGGGGGATCGGGTGCAGTTGCAACAGGTCATTCTCAACCTGGTTATGAACGGTGTCGAAGCTATGGCATCGGTGGCCGATCGGCCGCGAGAGTTGCTCATCCGTTCTCGTCAACATGAATCGGACAAAGTACTCGTAGCCGTACGGGACTCCGGTATTGGGATCGACCGGCAGAATATCGAAGAGATCTTCAACGCTTTCTACACCACCAAGTCGCAGGGAATGGGGATGGGACTGGCGATCAGCCGCTCCATTATTGAGAATCACGGCGGGCGGCTATGGGCCGTAGCGAATGACGGTTCTGGTGTGACATTCGAGTTCGCGCTGCCTGTTGAGACCATAGGCGCGACATCAAACCAGCCGGCCGGAGGCTTCCCGGAATGAGAGTGACGCCTGGTTGGAAAGGGAGCTCGGTCTTTTAAAAAAGGAGAATCCTATGGATCCAACCAATGAGAATGCCAAGTTTCTTGGGCAAGCATCGAGTGAGAGCAACCAACCAATTCGGTTTGCCGGCTCAGTGCTTGGCGCGCAACGTCATGTCTGCGCCTTCTTTCACAGCCCTGACGAGGAGTATCGGGTGCTGCTGCCGTTCATCAAGGAGGGATTCGAGTGTGGTCAGAAGGCCTTTCATATCGTCGATCCCAAGCTACGTGAGCGCCACGTACAGCGGTTAGCCTCCGCCGGCATCGATGTGGCCGCAGCAGAACAGAGCGGGCAGTTCGAGCTGCGCAACTGGGCTGATGCATATCTGCGCGATGGCCACTTCGATCAGGACAGGATGCTTGCTTTGATCCAAGAAGTCCTTGAGGGCGGTAGGCAGCAGGGCTTCCCGCTGACTCGTCTGGTCGCCCATATGGAATGGGCTCTGGAAGACCGACCCGGTGTCGATGACCTGGTGGAGTATGAGACAAGGCTGAACTATATTTTACCCCGGTATAAAGACCCGGTCATATGAATATACGATCTCGCCAAGTTTGGCGGGGGTATCGTCGTTGACATCATGCGCACCCATCCGATGATCATCATCAGTGGAATACTCCAGGAGAACCCGTTCTTTGTTCCGCCGGATGAGTTCTTACGGGAGCTGCGCGAACGCCGCGGTATGCAGAATGATAAGCTAGGGCCCTAAGCTCTCCGACGATGAAAGTGGAGATGGAACATACGGACGGTGAGATTAAGCGTCTCAAGGCGTGTATCAATGATCTGATCAGCGTTCTAGCCCTTCCCGCCATCTGGAGTGGCCAGGAGCCATCCCAGATTGTTAAGACTCTGCTCGACGTGCTGCTAGGTATGCTGCGCCTGAACTTCGCCTATGCTCGGTTGAGCGACTCGATTAGCGGCGGCACGCCAATCGCGATGGTCCGGTCGGCTCAGTCCCTAACTTTGAATGCCCAGCTGCAGGAGATTGGCCAAATACTCAACCCGTGGCTGACAGGTGATCCACATACATCGCCTTTAGTGATACCGAATCCGACCGGAGAAGGTAAAGTATCGATCGCAACCTTGCGGCTGGGATTTCAGGATGAATTCGGGGTCTTAGTAGTCGGGTCTCAGCGGGCCGATTTTCCGACGGACATCGAAATGCTGCTACTACGAGTAGCAGCGAATCAAGCGGGGATTGGGTTGCAAGAGGCTCATCTCTCGAGCGAGCAAAGGCGAACCGCAGAGAAACTCGATCAACGGGTCGTTCGACGGACCAGACAACTGATAGCCGTCAACGAAGAGCTGAGAAAGGAAATTATCGAGCACAAGCGCGCCGACGCGGAACTGCGCGAGAGTGAGCAAAGATATAGGCATATCTTCCAGACGGCAGGAGTGTCTATTTGGGAAGAAGATTTTTCTCAAGTCACAGCTGCCATTGATGATCTGAAAGCCCAGGGAGTCAGGGACTTCAGCCAGTATATCGCCGCGCACCCGGAATTTATCCAGCAAGCCATTTCAATGGTGAAGATCATTGATGTGAACGACGCAACCGTCAAGCTGTTCGAAGCTCGGAGCAAGGATGAGCTTCTGGTCTCGCTGCATAAGATATTCCTGCCGAAGACTGAGGAAGTGTTTGCGGGGGAACTGATCGCCATCGCTGAAGGGCGAACCAATTTTGAATCGGAAACCGTTCTTCAGACCCTGAAGGGAGACAAACTAGCCGTATTGTTTACCATTGCGTTCCCGCGGCAGCCCGCCAAGCTTAACAGCGTGCTGGTGAGCATCATGGATATCACCGAGCGCAAGCGGGCCGATGAAGCGCTGCACAAGACGCAGGCGGAGCTCGCGCACGTCACGCGCGTGGCGACTCTGGGAGAGCTGACTGCCTCGATTGCCCATGAAGTCAACCAGCCCCTCGCGGCCATCGTGACCAACGGCAATGCCTGCCTGCGCTGGCTGGCCGGCGATTCACCCAACCTCGACGAAGCGCGGGAAACTGCCCGGCGCATTATCCGCGATGGAAATCGGGCGGGTGACGTGATCGGGCGGATTCGGACCCTCTTGAGGAAAACTGGCACAGAGAAGGAATTGCTGGACATGAACCAGGCCATTCGAGAGGTTGTTGCGCTTGCGGAAGGCGAAGTGCGAAGGAATGGGGTGGCACTACGGACGGAACTCACGGGTGATCTTCCGCCCATACTGGGAGATCGAGTTGAGCTAGAGCAGGTGGTGCTTAATCTGATCATGAATGCGATCGAAGCCATGAGCGCGATTGGAGACCGACCGCGAGAGCTGGTCGTCAGAACGCAAAGCGGTGAGGTC
>VBKE01000471.1 GCA_005879605.1 Deltaproteobacteria bacterium | reverse complement strand
CTACATCGGCATCGATACACACGCGCTTTCGGAGCCCGCTTTTGCCAGCGCTCTGGAGGTGCTGGCAGCGAATGGCGTCGACGTCATGGTCGATGCTAACAATGGTTACACTCCCACCCCGGTAATCTCGCACGCGATTCTCACCTACAATCGCGGTCGCAAGCGCGGTCTCGCGGACGGCATCGTCATCACACCATCGCATAACCCGCCACGATTCGGCGGCTTCAAATACGATCCGCCGAGCGGCGGACCGGCTGATACTCACGTCACGGAATGGATAGAACAACAAGCCAACGCTTTCATTGCGGACGGCTTACGTGGCGTGGCGAGAGTACCGTTTGAGCGTGCCCGGAGCGCCTCCACCGTACATCCCTATCAGTACCTCGATTCCTATGTGTCCGATCTTCCCTCGGTGATCGATCTTCAGGCAATCCGCGAGAGCAAGGTTCGCATTGGCGTGGATCCGTTGGGCGGCGCCAGCGTGGTTTATTGGGACGCCATCGGCGATCGCTACGGACTCAACATGGAGGTCGTGAACCACGTCATCGATCCAACCTTCCGCTTCATGACCGTCGATTGGGACGGCCAGATCCGCATGGACCCTTCGTCGGTGTATGCGATGGCACGTATGGTTGGCCTCAAGGAGCGATTCGACGTAGCGTTCGCCAGCGACACCGATGCCGATCGGCACGGAATTGTAAGCCGCAGCCATGGACTGCTCGACCCGAACCACTATCTCTCCGTTGCCATCTCATACCTTTTCGCGAACCGGCAGCAATGGTCGCACTCAGTCGCCGTCGGCAAGACCGTCGTGAGCAGCAGCATGATCGATCGCGTGGTGAAAAAACTTGGCCGGAGGCTGGTCGAAGTTCCGGTGGGCTTCAAATGGTTTGTGGAAGGACTCATCGACGGCTCACTCGGCTTTGGCGGCGAAGAAAGCTCGGGCGCAACGTTTTTGCGGCGCGACGGCACGGTCTGGACGACCGATAAGGATGGCCTTGTACCGAACTTGTTGGCGGCAGAGATCACCGCCCGCACGGGCAAGGACCCGGGCGAGCATTATCAGCAACTGACAGCGGAGTTCGGCACACCGTACTACACGCGTATCGATGCGCCAGCGACGCCGGAACAGAAGACGAGACTGGAAAAATTGTCGCCCGAGGTGGTCGCAACTGCGAAGCTCGCCGGCGAGCCGATCACGTCCAAACTGACTGCGGCCCCAGGTAACGGCGCACCGATCGGCGGCCTCAAGGTAGTGACTGCCAACGGCTGGTTCGCCGCGCGACCCTCCGGCACCGAGAATATCTATAAGATCTATGCGGAGAGTTTTAAGGATCAGGACCACCTGAAAGCTATCGTGAGCGAAGCTCAGGAGATTGTGAACCATGCACTTGAGTCTTTTGATTCAGCTCACCAGCGAGAGGCAGGCTAATGAGCGATAACGGCCGACCGATGAGTCTTCCCCCGTTTTCGGCGCAATACCGCGCGTCCGGTGTTCTTCTACACGTTACGTCGTTGCCCTCGCCATACGGCATCGGTGATGTGGGGCCAGCAGCGGTCAAGTGGATCGATCAACTCCATGACGCAGGACAAAGCTGGTGGCAATCGTTGCCCTTGGGTCCGACCGGATACGGCAACTCTCCGTATCAATCCCTATCGTCTTTCGCCGGCAACGTACTCCTGATCAGTCCGGACTGGTTGATCGAGGATGGATTGTTACGCGCAAGCGACTGCGCGGCACCCTCGTTCTCGGAAACCGCCGTCGATTACGGCATGGTTATCACGTTCAAACGCCGGTTGCTCGAGAGAGCTTGGATTAACTTCAGCAGCGCCGCGAGTCCGGAGTTACAGGCCGCCTTTGAACAGTTCTGCCACGACCAGGGGCACTGGCTGAAAGACTACGCACTGTTTCGAGTATTGAAAGCCAAATATAACGGCGCCTACTACCTCGAGTGGCCGGCGGAGTTTGTGAAGCGCGTGCCGGCGGCTTTGGCCCAAGCTCGGCGCGATCTGGCGAACCAAATCGATCAAGTTTGCTTTGCTCAATTCCTGTTGTTCCGCCAGGGCGAACGGCTCAAGAAACATGCCCGCGCCAAGGGCGTGCACTTGATCGGTGACCTGCCCTTTTTCGTTTCTCCTGACTCAAGCGACGTTTGGGCCAACCCGGAGCTGTTCCTGCTGGACGAACAGCAGAGGCCACGCTTCGTGGCTGGTGTGCCCCCCGATTA
>VBKE01000481.1 GCA_005879605.1 Deltaproteobacteria bacterium | reverse complement strand
ATTATAGATGTGACACCTCTGCGTGAAGCGCAGAAGGAGCTAGGGCTTAGAAAGTAGAACAGTACGCCGGTGTGCTCTTCATCGAGGGAGTGCCTATTCCTCTCCTGTCATTTCGAGCGTAGCGAGAAATCCTGTTTCGACCGAAGGAAGAAATTTCTCTTAGATCCCTCACATTCGTTCGGGACCATCTGCTAGTTGCGATATTGCGACACAGGCTGTGACGGCATCAAAGGGTTCGACAAAGGAGGCAACCATGTCCGAGGAAGAGCTTTTACAGCAGCTCGATTCAAGACTTCACAAACTCAGTGTCGAGGGGCTCTGGTCCCAGGCGTCCGAGGCGGATATGGCTACTTACAGCAGGGATCCTCATACGACGGTGCTGCCGCATGTCTGGAAGTGGCAAGATCTCTACGATGCGATTCAGACGGTAGCAAACATGCATGGCCTCGACGGCAAGGCGGAAAGACGCGTGCTGCGACTCATCAATCCCACCTATCAGGGACACCAGAACAGAAGACAACGCACCACGACCCACACCATGCTCATGACCATGCAGCTTTTGAAACCCGGGGAGGTGGCCCAGGATCACCGGCACAATTTCGCGGCGTTCCGGTTCATACTGAAAGGGAGTGGAGCCTACACTGTCGTAGAAGGCGAGAAGATTCCGATGGAAGAGGGAGACTTGATTCTCACTCCCTCGATGACGTGGCACGGACACCGTAACGGCGGCGAACCGGTTATCTGGCTGGACGGTCTTGATAATCCGCTACTGTTTTTGCTTCAGGCGATCACGTGGGAAGCATTTCCCGGCGGTCTTCAGCCACTGAAAAATGCTGCGGACTGCGTGGCGCCCAGAGTTGGAACGGCGCGACCGATTTGGGAGAAGTCGTCGGAGCGTCCAACCTATAACTTGCACTACAAATGGCAGGACACTTACGAAACTTTGCAGCGTCTCAGCGACGGGCCTGGAAGTCCCTTCGATGGCGTGGCGCTGGAATATGTCAATCCGGAGGGCGGCCATACGATGCCCACGCTATCTTGTGGCATTCAAATGCTCCGGCCCGACGAGACAACCAAGACCCACAGACATAACAGCAGCGCCATTTATCATGCTTTTAGGGGGAGCGGGACGACCGTTATCGACGGTAAGAAGTTCGACTGGGATCAGGGTGATTGCTTCGTGGTCCCGTTGTGGAGTTGGCACAGTCACCAGAACCGCTCCAAAGATAAAGACGCGATTCTCTTTTCCATGAGCGACATGCCAGTGATGGAAGCTTTGAAGCTTTATCGTGAGGAGGCTGGTGAGGGCGCGTAGGGGCTCTAGGCTCAACCTTTGAAACTGTCGCCTGTTTCTCTGTTATCCGAAAGCAGTCTTACGTTTCTCAGCACGACTTAGACGAAATGAAAAGAGAGGTGAGTCCCTAAGTAAGAGAATCAACGCGTTCAAACGGACATTGAGATAATGGCCTATAGCCATGCGCCATACGCCACTACTAGTCTGTAGAGCCCGTCTCAATTCAGTATCCGTGGCCCGAAGAGTTTCACAGCATTGTCCCACAGAATTTTGCGCTTCGCCTCGTCTGGAATCGGTTGAGCATCGAGTTCCGGCAACGCCTTTGATGGCTCTATGGCGTCCGGATGCGGATAATCGGTATTCCAGACGATGTTCTCGCCTTTTAAGAAGTCTACGACGTATTTGAGCGCGCGCTCATCGCTGTCACACGCAATGATGCACTGGCGCATGAAGTATTCGCTCGGACGCATCCGTAGCTTCTCTGACTTTCCCATGACGCTGTTTCGCCCATGAGTGTGATCGTCCATCCTGCCCAGCCAAAAGGGTAGCCAACCCGCGTTGGATTCGAGAATGGCGAGCCGAAGCTTCGGGAAGCGCTCCAGTATGCCGGTAAAGATAAAATGACCGAGGGTGGTCATGTTGTCGCAGGGAAAACCGAGGGCATGGTCCAATCCTCGCAACGCCAATTGGATATCTTCGCGTCTCTCTCCTTCGAGTTCCCTGAACGGGTGAAACCGACGTTGACGATATTCACCGTGGACGGAGATCGGAAAATCGAGGTCGCAGGCGAGATTCCATAGCGCATCGTATTCAGGCTCATGCAGCCATTTACCGACGGGCAGAAAAGGATTTCGGACGGACACGGCGCCCAACTCTTCTACGGTGCGGCGAGTCTCCTTCACCATTTCGACGACGTCGGAGCCGGGCAGCACCGCGACAAACTTGAGACGCTTGGGATTAATGCTGCAGTAATCGTGGGCCCAATTATTGTATGCCCGGCACATGGCGGCGCCGAGATGAACGTCTTTCAAGGCCACGCGATAAGCGAAGTTGCCGTTGTTGCCGGTGGGCAACAAGACTTGAATATCCCAACCGTAGCGGTCCATATCTTTGAGGCGAATCTCCGAGGACCACCATTGCCGGTAAGCTTCGCCATATTTCTCTTCCATGATTCTCCACGCGCTCTCCGGCGGTCGAGACTGGATCTCGCCTCTGGGAATAAATTTCCCGTCGGGTTCGTAGATCATGAAAACGCCATCCATGAAAGCAACCTTCGGGACTTGGTCTCGGTACTTCGGCTCGACGTAACGGTCCCATAGGTACTGCGGCTCGTGCATGTGGGCGTCGGCATCGATAACCTTAAGATCTTTCCACATATTCTTCTCCGTTCAGTGGTCTCGATAAATGAACCGTATGTGATCTTGATCTACGGTGTCAACGCTGGTCATGAGGGCCGTGCATTAAGCGCAGCGGAATGCGCTCCCTCTTTCTGCCTGGGTTAAGCCATTCCGACGCCACACAATTTAACGTGTGTCCTCTCTGTTGTTTTACCAGCTGAACTACCCTACGGCATTCAGGACCTTACCGTCGATGTCGACCGGCTTGGCGTCGATAAGGACGAAAGCGATCACACAGGGCTGAGTGCCGCGATTGATCCAATTGTGGATCGTGCCGCGCTGCACGAGCACGTCGCCCGCCTTCAGATGG
>VBKE01000518.1 GCA_005879605.1 Deltaproteobacteria bacterium | reverse complement strand
AGTTGCCGCTCAACTGTTTTGATGGGACCTATCGCAGCTTCGAGCAGCAGGTGCTGCCGGAGCTCGAGCGCCGTGGCATCGCGGCTCTGGGCATGAAGAGCTTGGGGGGCGACGGCCAGCCGATCCTGCACGGCGTCGTGGGCGCGGAGGAAGCGTTGCGTTACGCAATGAGCCTGCCCGTGGCTACCACGATCAGCGGCATCGACTCCCTCGCGGTGCTCCGCCAGAACCTGGCGATCGCGCGCGGCTTCGAGCCGATGACACCCGGGGAAATGCAGGCGCTCCGCCAGCGCTGCGCGTTCTTTGCCGGGGACGGGCACCTGGAGCTCTACAAATCGACCAAGAAGTACGACGGCAGGGTGGGCCGCGAGCAGCACGGTTATCCGCCGCCGGAACAGCTCCCGCTTTGAGCTGAAGGAGCTCACGGGGCCGCTCCGCTCGCTTCCGGGTTGCATCGGGATGGAAAGACAAATTTTTTCCAAGACCCACCTTGCAGGCCTCCACCACCCGTAGTAAATCTTGAATTGCAGCCTGGGGAATCTGATTAAAGAGAATGAGAGGCTTTAATCAATGATGATTCAGCCAGCGCAGTCAACTCCGCTCATCGCCGCACTCGAACAACTCGGTCCGCATGATCATCTCTCCTCCATCTACGAAAGCCAGCAAGAGCACTTCGCGGTCGCTATTTCGTTCATACGAATCGGACTCGACCGCGGGGAGAAATGCGTTTACATCGCCGGCGATGGCACCCTTCGAGACGTTCGCGAAGCCCTGCAGGCCGAGGGAATTGACGTAGATCGCGCCGTCGCATCCAATTCCCTCGTTTCGACAACCAAGGAACAGGCATATCTGAAGCGCGGATCTTTTGACCTTGATTGGAGGTTTTCCTTCTGGACGGAAGCCACGGAATTAGCGATGAGCGAAGGGTTCTCGGCGCTCCGCGCCATCGACGAAACAGAATGGGTCTTGAGAGGCACCTTCGGACTTGAGCGTTGGATGGAATACGAAAGCAGATTGACTCATTCGCTCTCGCAAAGTAACTGTGTCGCCCTCTGCCCGTACAACCGGCGGCTTTTTCCACCGGAACTCATTCTCGAAGTTATCCGCACCCATCCGATTGTAGTTTGTGGCAACACGGTATGCCGGAATTTTTATCATGTTCCACCGGACGAGTTTCCGGATAACGACAACCCGGCGCGCGACGTCGATAGGCTGTTGAACAATATCCGGGAACAGGGACGGGTCGAATCGGCCCTTCGAGAAAAGCAAGAGGAGCTGCGTCGAACACGGGAGATATTGGTTGACGATATAAGCCAGCGCAAGCGAGCGGAAGCGGAGCTACGGCGCAGTGAGATGTACCTGGCCGAAGGGCAGAGACTGAGCCACACGGGCAGTTGGGCTCGGAACGTTTCCTCAGAAGAGGTCTTCTGGTCGCAGGAAACTTTCCGCATCTTTGGTCTTGATTCTGAGAAGGCAAAGCCCTCTTATCGAACGTTTCTGGAAAGGATTCATCCTGACGACAGACCCCTTGTCCAACAGACGGTTGATACCGCAAGCCATGAAAAAAAGGTTTGGGAATTGGACTATCGAATCGTTCTTCCAGACCTGTCGACAAAGCACGTTCACGCCGTGGGTCACCCCGTCGTAAACCAGTACGGTAACCTTGTTGAATACCTTGGGACGGTTATGGATGTAACCGACCAGCAGCAGGGAAGAGCTGCATTGGAGAAAGCCTTTGACGAGATCAAGAC
>VBKE01000517.1 GCA_005879605.1 Deltaproteobacteria bacterium | reverse complement strand
TACGAGGATATTTCTGTTTGGATCAAGTTTGTCGGTCATGTTTTCTCCACCGCTTTCGTTAATGCGGAAAGGCGACGTCTAGCGTCCTTAATCTGTTTCTCGGCGTTTGACGCCATATCCTTAAATCCGTCTCGCTCTTGTTTCTCTAGGTCTACTATCTGAGTCCTGAGTAGATTAAGGTCGGATGCATTCAACTGCTGGATCTCCGAGTCGATTTCGTTAAGCCTTTTCTGGATCTGCGCGATCTTACGGATCACGCGGATGAGATCAGCGCCCACTCCTTCTCCCTCAACCGCGTCCGGACTGTCATGCAAATCCGCAAGAATAGCTCGTAATTTGGCCTCATCTCCATTTTCGTAAGCGCGATTAACCTCCGCCATAAGTTGTTGCCGACGCATGCGATCGACATCGTTGCTTGCGAGGTCAGGGTGTATGCGCTTGGCGATCTGACGGTAAAGTATTTTGAGGTCTTCGGTGGGCTTAAATTTTTGTCTCAGCGATAGGAGTGGCTGTTTGCGCGGACTCTTTTGCTCGTGCGCGGGCGTAGCCCGCCTTTTCCCAAGCATCGTCATCGTTCGGGCGACAGCGAGCTTCAGCCTCCGCGATTTGCGCTTCGATCTCGTCAAGCTCCGCGTACAAGACACCAACTGTCCGGAGGTAACGGCCTTCAAATTCAGCGAGTTCGGCGTGTAGAGTTGCCAGATCGAGTTCACGCTGGATCAGGTCGGCTTCTAAGGATGCAAGTTCGACCTTTTTCTTTTCTAACTCCTGCTCTTCCGGAGTCCGATTGCGTATGATCTCAGTCCTCATTTAATTTCAGCGGTGGGTCTCCTCGCTTCGCCTTATCCCAAGCACGTCATTCCTTCCGCCAAGAAGATCTGCCACGAAAACTAGTCAGAAAAATCTTCTCTGCAACAATCGTTGGCAATTATAAGGTGTTTTTCGGGATTCTGATAGTTATTTTCTAACCAGGCGCACGTCCACAGCAGCCACACCGCCGCCCTGAGCCCGGACCATAATTGGATTGATTTCGAAGTCGGAAAGATGATTCCGATGCGCGGCGAAGATATCGGACAACCCGACCATCGCGCGCACCAGCGCGTCGATGTCGCGCGGCCCTTGTCCGCGGACGCCTTCAAGCACTTTGTAGCCGCGCAGCTCTCGGAGCATAGTGCGGGCCTCTTTCTCATCGACGGGCAAAAGTCGAATAGCTACGTCTTTCAAAACTTCGACAAAGATTCCGCCAAGCCCGACCATCAAAAATGGTCCGTATTGTGGATCCGTGCGCGCGCCGATGAGCACTTCGGTTCCCTGCACCATCTCTTGAATCAGTAATTGGGCTTTGCCGGACGTCTTGGTCAGCAACTGTTTGCCGTGAGTTTCAACTTCTTCAGCGCTCTTTAAACCCAAAACAACTGCGCCTGATTCCGTCTTGTGCACGACCTCCGGCGCGACGAGTTTCAATGCCACCGGGAAGCCGATCTCTTTGCCTTTTGCCGCTGCATCTGCAGCCGTGCCGACCAAAGCTTGCTTCGGTAATCCGATCCCTTGGTTTTGGAGCAGGCTATTCAGTCTCTCACCTTCGAGATCCGCTTCATTGCCCGTCATCTCCGGCAACTTCGGCACGCCAAATCGCTTGCGCTCTCCGTATAAACCAAGCGCCGCCAGCGCGCGCAGCGTCGGCTTGATCGCCTGCAAGAAAGGAAGCCCGGCCTCTTCTTGAAAAGCGCGGCTCTCCTCCGTACAGCTGTAGGTGGATCGCGCGAACGCGAGCACGGGCTTGTTCGTAGCCGCCGCTAAATTCCTGAACAGCTGCGGATCTCTCTTCTCGCCGCGCGGCAGTTCGCCGTGAATCGCGCGGAGATCCACGCCATCGTCTTCCGCGTGAAACTTGACGATGTTGATGAAGTTCTGTTCGTCGCCAAAGCCTGCCACGCCGCATTCGAGCGGATTCTCCACGACCAATTCGGGGGGAATCAGCGGCCGCACGGCTTCTTTGGTCTTGTCACTTAACTGCGCCAGATTCGTGTTAAGTTCGTCACAGTGATCGCAAATCAAACCTTTCATGCCACCGGAATTGACAACGATGGCCGCCCGGCTACCTCTCGGAAAGCGGCCCGGCATGAACGCCAGCGTTGTTTCCGTCAAGTCTTCCAACGTCGGCACACGAATCAGTCCAAGCCGTTTGCAGACGGCATCGAAGACTTCATCCGCTCCCGCGAGCGCACCCGTATGGGAGGTCGCCTGCCGTTTTCCCATCTCAGAACGTCCAAGTTTGACGATGAGAATCGGTTTGGTTTTGTTGAGCGCTTGCTCGGCGATGGTCATGAACTCTGAGGGACGGCGGACGCCTTCGACCATCAAAGTAATAAGCCTGGTATCAGGATCGTCAACGAGGAATGACAAGTAATCAACGAGATCCAGACTCACTTCGTTGCCGCTCGAAA
>VBKE01000516.1 GCA_005879605.1 Deltaproteobacteria bacterium | reverse complement strand
TGATAATCCAAAAAAATCAGTTCTGGATCGAATCCGCGCATTTTCTTCAAAGCGTCAGCGCCACTGGCAGCGTTTTCCGTGACATGGCCCAGGTCGGCCAACTCCTGACTTAAGAGATCTAGATTCAGCGGCTCATCGTCGACAATCAAGATTCTGCGGCTCATAAACCCGAATTATTGCATGAGTCCCAAAAGTCTCCAGTAGGGAAAGTAACCATCAAGGGGAGTATGGATGCCAATTCATACGGAGGATTGGTATGTCACATGAGAATGCTCAAGCGTATTCCAGTCCAGCGAAAAAGAAAAGAGAAACACTCCCGATTCCGAAGCAACGGGTTACGTCCCTCGAAAGCACCTCCAACGAAAAGTATCTTGGCTGCTCATACCTATGAGCATGCAGAG
>VBKE01000515.1 GCA_005879605.1 Deltaproteobacteria bacterium | reverse complement strand
CAAGGCGCTATTGCCGCTAAGGAAGGCCTGGCGCCTATTTCCTTTTTCGCGTTGGCACCTGGTTCGGGACTAACAGCACATCCAGGAATTAACCCGGGTTGACAGCTCTGATTGTCTGGTGGGAGAATGGCTTTGCTCGAGTGAGCACCGAATGTCCCACGATCATGAAAAGGAGCTTGCTCCAAACTATAGCGATAGTCAAAGCTTGCGGGCCATCGGCCAAGATCTGGAGGCCCGGCATGTGAAGGCATTTGATCTCGAGTGCCAAAACGATGCGTACTGCGTCCGGGTTCGAAAGCAAACGCCGCCGCCGGAGAGCTCACTGCCAACGAAACTTAGCCGGTCGGTTTTTCGAGCGGTTCGATTGCGAGAGCCTGCCCCGAACAAAGAAAATTTCACAGCGTCGTCGACCGAATTACGCTACCCGCCTGAGGATGTAGACCGGCTAGAGCACGAGGGCCAAGCGAGACGACGCAACCGCAATGGAATGCCAGATCCCCACAGTTTGTCGCAATTACTTCGCGCGGTCGGGGGTGATATAAATCGTAGGGCTGTTCACCTGCTCGCAATTTCCTGGAGAGAAGAATCCGTGAGTATTGTATACCGAACGGCTGAAGGTCGGCGGGAATTGGATAACTTCAGGCTAGTAGATTCTATCTACGATCTTTGGGTACACATGTACTTGAGAAGATGCAAGTAAATCGCACTGCCAGACGCGGATGATATAAGGAAAGCCATGGCTCCCGCCGCGGTTCGTTCCACCTCAGGCCCTTGATCCGAACCGGTTATGAAGAGACGGGTCCTGGTAGCGGAAGATAACTTGTTCCTCAGTGAAATAATGCAGAAGGAACTGGAGGGTCTCAACTACTACGTTGCAGTGGCAAGGAACGGCTTGGAGGCGGTGAAAATGGCTACCTCTGAAATTCCTGACCTTATCATTATGGACCTCATGATGCCTGAATTGGATGGATTCGAAGCAGCGTCCCAGATCCGGCAGAATCCAAAGACTCAAGCCATACCACTACTGGCAGTAACAGCCTTATTGGCGCCGGACATTCGGAAAAGATGTCTGGCAAGCGGGTTTGACGATTACATTGTCAAGCCGTTTACGTCCGCGGAGTTGGAGGCCGCTATTAAGAAGATCTTAAAAAGGCAAACAGTGTAAACGCTGGGGCGAGTACAAGGTTTGGCTGATCGCCCCAAACATCCGGGACGTAAAGTTTCATATTGACCAATGTGTCGTCACTGATAGAGGTGTAAACGGCTCCGCTCAGTTGAGGGGCGGCGCTGCCAAGAAACCAACGGCAGCGAACGCTGCGAGCAGCGATTGCGAGTTTCCTGTTCTCGCAGCACCACCGCGCATCGCCGCTAGCAATAGGCCAAAAAAAACCGGCACAGAATTTCTGTTGCCGGTTTCACCGCTCGCTCCCTGACACCCGTGTGACCACATGGGCCGTCAGTTCATCGCGTCAACATTCGAAGGCTGCTGCTCTTTTTAGCCCTGGAACCACCCCATCGGCCTACTCCATTGTTCATCCCTGCTGTCTCCGGCCAGATGAGGTGGTCAAGGCCTTAAAGCACGGCTTATGCCAAACCCCATCGATGAAATTCTGTCGCACCGTAAACTTTGTTTTCTTCAGCTGTCAGGCTTTGGCATATTTTACGGTTCGGGCTCATTTGGGTGAGCGGCAAATTCCCACGGCAAGATTTAACAAACTTACGAGCGACAGATTTGCTTACTGAAAAGTGGAGAGAACCGTCAGACCGGAACTCGCCGGTTCACGAGTTGAGAAGAACCGCTTGGACTTCTGGGTAAACCGCGGCAACGAAATCGAGGAATCCTAACAGTGCTTTGCAGGAAGTTGTGAAGGCCGGTGATTGAAACCTTAGCGCTGCGACGTGCTCGGAAGGAGGACGCGACCGAAAGAGACCAACAGGGCGTGCCTGCCCTGGCACCTTCTTGGCCTGTGACGAGATTTTTGCGGTCCGACCGTAAGGCAAAGGCGCGAAGAGGTGAAAAAGTGAAATGACTCGTAACCAGTCTCATCTTGCAGGACGACGGTTAGATCTCCGCAGGTACATATTCACTCCACGGTCATATAGATTTTCCGGCGTGAAACTTTCCTGTTTGTGATCATAGCTTACGGTTACCAAGTGCGTAGACCACGAAACAGCAAAGTCGCGGGCTTGTTTTCGATCCAAATAGTCGCCGAGCACACGCAAACTCAAAGATAACTTGTTTGTATCCGGCATGGCATTTGGCTTGCCCCGCTTCGAACGTCCCTCCGCCTCCAACCGGTCAACGTCGGAGCTGGCAAAACGTGCAGGATTCGCAATTTCTTTAGCAGAATCGTCGGATCCCCAAATCTTTTCAGCGATACTCTTAAGAAAACTCTCTTCCCACGATAGCTTTCCTGCGGATTGACTGCGCTCCACACGCACGATGTACTCTTCGCCCCTTTTTTCTAGCTCGAAGGTATCGATACTAAGTGCCTCCAAGGCCTGACCGATTACCCTAAGGGATTGGGCGTATGAGAGAGTCGGGGGTGTCATCAAAAACTGTATCCCCGGAATCAACAGCATTTTATGTTAGCGTACCGATTCTAAGGCGAACCTATCGAGTCGTCAATACAACTAACTTAGCAAGGGTTTCATTGGCGGGGCGAGGCTCCAGCGGATCGAGAGTCGCAACAACATTGCTCCTATTCAAAATCATTCGGTCGCAGTTAATCAAGACGACCTCACGAAAATTAAATCAGCGGTGAAGCGGCCTCGTCCTCACATGTGACGGCTTGGCGCGTAAGAAAAAATCGGGCAGGTATCACCGAGCGGAGCTTTGTACCCGCGCGAGCTCGTCGTCTATCACCCGCGCGAAAGCCTCGAGAGGCTGAGCGCCGGAAATTATCCGGCCGTTTATGAAGAATGCCGGGGTGCCGGTTACGCCTACACGATTTCCTTCCTCGATGTCTTTTTTGACGGCGGCTTGATATTTTCCGCTAGCGAAGCAGGACTCAAAAGCAGTCACGTTCAGCCCCAGATCCTTGGCAAATCCCTTAAAAATTTCCGGACTGGACTTCGGCGGGCTGGCAAAGAGCTTGTCGTGATAAGCCCAAAATTTCCCCTGCTCGTTGGCGCAGCGGGCCGCTTCATGGGCTTTGCTTGCTTCGGGATGCAGGTTGTCGATCGGGAAGTCGCGGAAGACAAGCTTTATTTTCTCGCCGTATTGCGACTCGAGCTGGGCCAAAGTGGGAAGCACCCGTCGGCAAAATGGGCAATGAAAGTCCGAGAACTCGACGAT
>VBKE01000514.1 GCA_005879605.1 Deltaproteobacteria bacterium | reverse complement strand
CACTCGCAGCACATGGTGAAGATCCCATCGCCGGAAGCGGCGAAGAGATTTCTCCCGCAGTACGATCTCGCCGAGCGGCGGCTCCATCCCGACAACCCGATTTCGGTCGCGCCGCAAGCCAACGAGGACTGGGTGATGGAGATCAGAAGGCAAAACTGGGAAGCCGCGAAGCGGGCGCGGGTCGTGATCAAGGAGGCTTATAAAGAATTCAACAACGTCTTCGGCGAGCGTTACTCCGCCCCCTACTATTTCGACGAGTTCATGACCGACGATGCGGAGACCGTCCTGATCGGCCTCGGCACGGTGGCGGCTCCGGCGCGCACGGCGGTGCGCCGCCTGCGCGAGAAAGGACAGAAAGTCGGCTACGTGAACCTGCGTTGGTTCCGCCCGTTCCCAACGGTCGAGCTGCGCGATTGCTTGAGCCGCTTCAAAGCCGTCGGAGTCGTGGACAGGGATTTCGCCCACGGCTCGCCTGACAATTGCGGCATCCTGATGCACGAGGTCCGCTCGTGCCTCTATCCGGCTAAAAATCGTCCGGCGATCGTCAACTTTATCGGCGGACTGGGCGGGCGTGATCTCTCGATCGCCGACGCCCAAGGGATGTACGAAACAACTCAACAGGCGGCCACGAAAGATTCCATGGATGGATTCATAACCTGGATCGGTCTAAGAGAATAAATAGGAAGAACCGATTATGTCAACCGCACCTACAATCGATTACGAGAAGATCAAAGGCGTTCACAAAATTCCACTGGAAGAGCTTTACACCTCCGGCCACCGCACCTGCCAGGGCTGCGAATCGGCCACGACGATGCGCGGCTTCATCAAGGTCGCGGGTTCGCGCACGGTGGTCACGGGAGCGACCGGCTGCATGTACGTGGCCAACACTTCGTACATGACCACGCCGTGGATCGTGCCGTGGATGCACACCCAGCTCGGCGCTGGCGGCTCGTCCGCCGTGGGCATGGCCGCGGGCCTCCGGGCGCTCAAGCGCAAGGGAAAGATCAAAGACGAGAAGATCAACGTCATCAATTTCTCCGGCGATCTCGGCGCCGGCGATATGGGAATCGGCGGCATCTCGGCCGCGTTGCAGAGCGATTATGACTTGCTGATTATCATGTATGACAACGAATCGGCCGCGAATACCGATATCCAAGCGACGGGTTTGACCACCTATGGCGCGCAGACGACCTTCACGCCTCCAGGCACCACGCATCCGATCATGCAACGGCGCTGGAAGAAGAACGTCGCCGGAATGCTCGCGGTCGGCCATCCGACCTGCCGCTACGTTGCCACCGCCTGCGCGACCTTTCCGCCCACGGACTATCTGAACAAGGTCCAAAAGGCGCTCGCCATCGGTGGCCCGACCTTCATCCACACCTACGATCCCTGTCCCAAAGGTTGGGACTATCACCCTCGCTTCTCGAACGAGCTCGGCGAGTTGGGAATCAAATGCGGCATCTACCCGCTCTACGAGGTCGTGGACGGCAACATCATTTACACCTGGGATGCGCGCAAGACCGGCAAGGGAAGAATCCCCGTGAAAGAATTTCTCACCAAGCAGGGCCGCTTCGATCATCTCCAAGAAGAGCACTTCGCCTACATCCAGAAGATGGTGGACACGATGTGGGATGAATGGGAGTTTCCGGGTGTCGCGCCGATCAAGGGAATACTGAAGGCGAGAATTTAGTTCGAGGCTTGCGGCAAATTATCGAGCAACGAAGAGGCCCCAAATTTTTTGGGGCCTCTTTTTTTTGGCGCACTGAATTAGAACCGGCGCGGCGTTTGAATCAGAGCCAGCTCGTCGGAATCGCCACATCGCACAATACCCGCCCTACCACCACAGCCGCAGTGCCGCGAGTTGACCGCATAAGCGGCGTACTATAGGTTTGTGATTATGGGTGTTACGTATATACAAGCGCGGCTGCGGAGGCCTGACGGCCGCGGACCGACTCGTACCGTACGGTTTCTCGTGGATTCGGGTGCGATCTACTCGGTGCTTCCCGCGAAAATCTGGCGGGCGCTACGACTTAGAGCCGAGCGCAAAGTGGAATTCACACTGGCAGATGGTACGCCAATCGAGCGAGGCGTCTCCGAGTGCCGATTTGAGATCCACGGGAAGGCAGCCACATCACCGGTGGTCTTAGGCGTAGAGCGCGACGGCGCGCTCCTGGGAGCGGTAACACTGGAAACTCTCGGTTTGATGCTCAATCCCCTGACCCGTGAGATCCTGCCGATGCGGATGGCCTTATCCCTATATCCGCGGGTTCCGGTAGCCAGAAGAACAGCAGAAGAGAAATACCAGTCAGACGACGAGGA
>VBKE01000453.1 GCA_005879605.1 Deltaproteobacteria bacterium | reverse complement strand
GGGTGCGATCTTGTTCCCGCCACGACTCTCGTGATGTGACGATCTCCAGCTTCCCGAAGTTAAGGTGCTCCTGGAGCAGCTTGAGAGCTCGCTGCTCGTCGGATGAAGCCAAGTCGTCTCGAACCAGCGCCGATACAATCACGTTGTCGAGGTACACTTTCACTCTACGGCTCCTAGGTTGCCCATCTAACTATTAAGTGAGCTGCCGTAGGCGGCGACAAATGCCGGTCGGCTTATCTCCGGCGGCGGCTCCGACAATAAAATTCAAATCGATTGCAATATCCGTCAGCTACCCCAATTTGTCAACGTTAAGTTTTCCGCCGAAAGCTGCTAGGGCGGCGGGTTATCTCCCCTAACGAACGGCGGCTTATTTCGGCCAGCGCTCGCTGCGCCGAGGGTAAATCCTCTCCATCCACCGAGACGTCTTCTCCCACTTCGTGCTCGGGTGTGGTCTCCACTGAGGTTGAAGTGTCATCATAAGGTAGGATCGTGCGAATGACGGTCCGGCCCCTGAGGCTTGGAACCCATGGATACAGCTGGGTCGTGCTTACCATTTCGATCAAGGCTGTTTTCCTTCCGGTGCTTTGCCCAGCGCTTCTCCGATTTGTTGCCTCAAGACGTTATCAGGATTATTGCTATCCGAAAAACGCTGCGAGTGCGGCAAATATCAGGATATCGGGCCCGCAGCTTCCACGATTGCGAGCCGCATCGCCGTTTTTTTATGTTCCGCTTTCTTGTTTGCCGCTGTCATCGAACGTTACCATTGTTCCGCCCGTCGCATCGGAGAGGCTCGCAATGATCTCGGCCGGGACGGGCTGGGCTTGGATGGCGCCCGGTCGCTCGGGATGCGGTGCGGCCCAGACACGCTTCTCAAAGCCTTCGAGCGCAAGTTTGCCTTCCTTTAGGATTCGGTGTCGCACCGTGAAACTGCTTCGTCCCCATTCGCTGACCTCGCTCTCCACAATGACTTCATCGTCAAAGCGGCAAGGCACGAGAAACCGCGCTCCTACTTCCACGATCGGTATGCCTACGATGCCGTATTTCTTCCTCATCGCCAGGGGCGTCAGGCCGGTGCGTTCGAATAACCATCCGGTGCTCGTGTCGAAGATGATGAGGTATTGCGGATAGAACACGATCCCCGCGGGATCGCACTGGCCCCATTCAATACGGAGCGTGCGGCGGTTGACTAGCATCGGTTTGCCTTTCCTTGGTTAAATCCAGGTTGTCACGCGCCATGAGAATATGCCAAAGGGTGCATGCTCACAAACGCCACCACTCGGCAAAGCTTACCAGAGAAATGGGATCAGCCGATACCGCACTCTCTCTGTATAAGCGTCGTAGCCCTTCAATTCTCGCCTGAGAAACCGCTCTTCGACCGGGATCCGCAGAGCGAGCGTCCCGATTGGAACGCTCGCCAGCAAAGCGGCTGCGTACGATTCCAACCACAGGGGCATGCCGATGACCAGGAGGACAGCGCCCGCGTACATCGGATGTCGCACCAAGCCGTAGACTCCCGTATCGGCCACCGTTTGTTGTTTTTGATGCTTCACTACCGGAGCCGCAAAGGAATTCTCTTTGAAGGCAAAGCAGA
>VBKE01000282.1 GCA_005879605.1 Deltaproteobacteria bacterium | reverse complement strand
GTACCTTTTGGTCTGGCTGACTTTTTATGGGGCTGTCGTCGCTTCGCACCGCCGCCGGCACATCGGATTCGAAGTGGTTGTGGATCGGCTTCAGCCCCAAACCCGCAGGGTTATCGATTTCATCGGCGAGTCCTTTGTCCTCTGCTTCCAAGCCATGCTTTTGTATTACGGCTGGTTGCTAACCAGAAGAATGGGAGACGAAACCGCGGTCTCCCTGGTGTGGGTCAAGATGAGCTGGATCTACAGCGTCCTTCCAATTGCAGGGGGACTGATGTTCTTAATCAGTCTTAACCGGCTCATCGACATCGTATCGACTGGAGAAAGCCAGAGAGGAGATGATGCGGCGTGGAGTGGCTCATCCTCGGAATAGTCGTCGTACTCACGATCATTAACGTTCCCATCGGGTTTGCCCTCTCGATCTCCGCGATCATCCTTCTCATGTGGAAGGGCACGGCGTCTATCAGCATCGTCCCCTTGAATCTTTTTTCCGGCGCCTCGAGCTTCCCGCTGCTCGCGATTCCGCTCTTCATTCTTGCCGGCGGGCTGATGGAGACGTCAGGAATCTCGCTGCGGCTGGTGAACCTGGCCAATAGTATGGTGGGCTTCATCCGCGGCGGGCTTGCGATGGTTACGGTGGTGGCTACGATGATCCAGAGCGAGATCTCGGGATCTTCCGTCGCCGACGCCGCTGCGATCGGCAACGTGGTGATTCCGGCGATGGAGAAGCGCGGTTACCCGAGGGCGCTCAGCGCGGCCATCGTTTCAAACGCGGCCTCGGCGGCGATCCTTATTCCTCCGTCCATCCCCATGATCATCTACGCATGGATGGCGGAGACATCGGTGGCGAAGCTCTTTGTTGCCGGCTTCCTGCCCGGCTTTATCGCCTGCGGCGCAATGATGGTGCTCAGCTACTACTATGCCCGAAAGTACAACCTGCCAGTCGAGCAAAAATTCTCCATGCGTCAAATCGGAAAATCGACCCTGGAGGCTTTTTGGGCGCTCTCCATACCGGCGGTGATATGGGGCGGCATCTTCCTCGGGATTGCCACGGCGACCGAGGTGGCCGCCCTCGCCGTCCTGGCGGCCTTCGTTATCGGCGTTTTTATTTACCGGGAGCTACCAACCAAAGAAACTGTGCGGGTCCTTAAAGATGCAGCAGGACAAACGGCCGTCGTCATGCTGATCGTGGCGTCGTCGGCAGTTCTGGGATGGTATCTGACCAGCGAGCAGATCCCCCAGAAGTTCGCCCGGATGATCCTCGAGACGACCTCGAACAAGTATTTGATACTGCTCTTCTTGAATATCTTCTTTTTCATCGCGGGGATGTTTCTTCATTCAGCAGCCGCGATCATTTTGATCGTCCCGATCGTGATGCCGCTTATCCGACAGATCGGCGTGGATCCAATCCACTTCGGCATCATCGTGACCATCAACCTCGGCGTCGGCCAGCAGACCCCGCCGGTAGCTACCGTGCTCTTTACCGTCGCCGCGATCGCGCGCCTGCCCTTCTGGGAAGTTTTTAAAATGGGTTGGCCGTTCACGCTGGTTCTCGCTTTGGTTACCCTCCTGGTTACCTACGTCCCGTGGATCAGCCTGGGAGTGATCAATCTGATCAAATGGTAATTCACCTTCCTATTGAGAAGGAGACGTCACGACCGGGCTGGCAGCGCTAAGCGTCGAGAAGTGGACGCGTGCCGGAGGCATATTTCGCGCTGTACGCTCGCCATACTACTTGATCGTCGGAAAAGAGCCATCGACGAAGGATTCCCACGGCTCGCGCTTCGGAATCATTTGATCGCTGGCAAGCAGCCGGATCATCTCGGCCAACCCGGCCGTGTCGATCGCTCCCTCGCCACGAAAGGCCTTGTTCTCGGGCACCATGAATTTATAGGTGCGCGCAGCCGTCGCTTCATCGATCTTCAAGCGCTGCACCAGGACCTCGGTCACCGCCTTTTCGTTGGCCGGGTCGTTTATCCAGCGCATCGCTTGTCCCATCGCCCGCATGAATCGCGTGAGCAGGGGCCGGTTTTGCGCCAGGGACTTGTTCGAAGCGAAGTAGGCGGTGTACTGCAAGTTTTTGATCTCGTCAGAATAATTGAGCAGAACCTTTCTGCCGGCATCGATGGACCTAAAATTAAAAGGCGGGGCCTCGGCTAAGGAAGCCGCGACCTGGCCCGAGCTCACGGCTTGAAATCTTTCGGGACTGCCGCCGACAAAGAGCAGCGTGTAGGCCGTTGGCGGAACACCCTGGCGCGCCATGACGTCTTTAAAGATCGTCGTAGTAATGCTGGCCAAGGTGGCGCCGGCAATCTTTTGTCCTTTAAGGTCGGCCAAGGATTTGAACTGCGGCTGGCTGATCACTTGATAGGGATAACCATAGTTCGACCCGCCAATGATCTTCAACTCGCCCCCGCGTGCCGCCGCGATCACGCCGAAATGAGTGCCCGATCTCGCCAGGTCAACCGTCCCGGCGAGCAGCGCTTTTATCACGAGGTCGGGCGTCATGTAAGTGACATCGAGATCGATATTCTCCCGTGCGAAAAATCCCCTGTCGCGGGCTACCATTTGATCCATTTCCAACGCCGTGGGATTACTCGAGGTCAACGTCAGCCGGTCGGCCGCGGCGGCGGGAGCGCACAACCGGAGCGCCGCGATCATAAAGATCCCAAGCTTCGTAACAGTGCGCATCATTGTGATTCCCTCCGTCTAGGGTTTGGTAAGATCGGCCGAATCAGCTTAGCCGTCTGGGAGATTAGGCAAACTCACGGCGAGCGTCAAGAGAAGATCGTGATAGGTAACCTTCGCGAAATTCGTAGCCCGCGGTGGTCGCCCGAGACTGGACCGGTCTTGCCTATCAATGATAGTTTTCTATGGGTTTATTGCTTGACGCTCTGGAGCCACACGGAGTAGCTTCAGTTCTAGAAAGGAGAAAGCCGTGGGGAAATTCCTGATTCAGTCGCATGGCCGACTGCAAGAATGGGTAGCGGAAGAAAAAGGTTACTTCAAGGATGAAAGATTGGACTACGAATTTCTCGTCAAGCCCATCATAACTTGGTCGGCTAACGTGCAGGCCATCGACTCGGTGCCGGCAGAGATTCAGCGCGGCGCATTTGAGTCCATCGAAGAAGGCCGCGGCTGCAATCTGAGCGCGGCCTGCCATTGGACGGTCAATATGGCGGCCTCCGGCGGCCACGGCAAAATGTGGGGGCACGCTTATTCCATATCTCCCTCGGGTATCTTCGTGCCGCCGGAATCTTCGATCCAGAAACCCGAGGATCTGGCCAACGTTCCGGTGACCGTGGGGTATCACTCCGGCAGCCATTTTTCGACCCTGCAGGGCCTGGAAAAATCTCTCAAGCGCGAGGAAATCAAGCTCCACTTTGCCGGTTTGCTGCTGGATCGTCTGGCCGTGCTCGTGGATCACCAAGTCCCCGCGGCGAGTCTCTTCGGAGCGGCCTTCTACGTGGCGGAACAGTTAGGCTTCCGCAAGATCGTCGACACGACGTTTATGATCGGCCACTTGGTGACCGACGAAGCGGATCTGCAAGACGTGGAGCGCTACTTCAAGGCGTTGCGCCGCGCGCAGCATGACATCGATATCGAGCCGGAGACCTATAAGCACTACTTTCTTAGAGAGCTCCCGGAACGGTATCACCGTCTGGTGGATATCCGCAGGTTCGGCCCCGGCGAGCGCTTAGTGTTCGAACCTTACCCGCGGGAAGTTTTTGAGCGGACGCGCAAGTGGATCGAGTCCTGGAATCTTTTCCCGCCCGAACAAGCGGGCAGCGCCGGATACGAGTCGTCCGTCGTCTAGGATTTCCCGAGCGGGAAAACTTTAATGAATTTTCGATCATTCCAGAAATCATATCGGTCAACGATGTAAGAAGGACACTCTATGCGATTTGTTCGTAGCTACGGCGTAGGGTTCGTGCTGCTCACGCTTATGACCTCGGCGAGCCGCACCCATGCGCAACAGAATCCAAAGCTCACGACGGTCAACTACGGCAACATCGTTATCACCGCCACGAATTGGCCGTTTCTGATCGCCGAGCAGGAAGGCATGTTTCAAAAGGAAGGCATCGATTTCAAGCGAGTCATCGGCGGAAATACCACAGCGACCACTCAGGCGCTGGTTGCCGGATCCACGGATTTTGCGCAGATGAATCTGGTCAACCTCCTCGGCGCCAACTCGGCGGGAGCCGACCTCATCGTCGTCGCCGGAGACGCGACGGTTCCTATCTATACGCTGATCGTGCATCCCTCGATTAAAAGCTATGCCGACTTGAAGGGAAAACGGCTAGCCGTAACGGGCCCAACGGACCCGCTCAATTATGTGCTGGCGCGCATGTTGGCGGCCAACGGACTTACGCCGGCCGATTATGAAATGATCGGTCTCGGCGGCGCGCCGCAACGCCTCGCGGCGGTGCAGAAAGGGGGCGTCGCTGGCGCGCTCGTTAATCAGCCATCGGATTTCATCGCCCTTGCATCCGGCTTCAGCTCCCTGGGGCTCTCGACGGATTACGTCGACAACTTTCAGTACACGATCACCGGAGCGCGCCGGGATTGGGCGCAAAAAAATAAATCCCTGGTAGTCCGTTTTCTCCGGGCTTATGTCAGAGCCTGCGAGTTCTTCTATGAGCCCAAAAACAAAGAACCCGTAGTGCGGGTGCTGGCAGAAAGGACCAAGGCGGAGCGGGAAGAGGCCGAGAAAACCTACGCTCTTTACATGCAAACCAAGAAAACGATTCCACGGGACGGCGGCGTGAATGTCCAGGGAGCGCGGAGAGTCGCCGAGAACTGGAGAGAGTTCGGCCTGCAAAAAATGCCGCCGCCCGTCGATAGCATTATCGACCTGAGTTACTTGGCGGAAGCGAGGAAATAGGCTTGGTAAAGTATTTTGCGGAGTAGCTGATGGCTAAGACCACAGCGGATCTGGTTTTTAAGAACGGTTTGATCGTCACACCCGCCGGTACCATCGAAGGCGGCGTCGCTATTCTCGACGGCAAGATCGCCGCCTTCGGGCGGGATACGTTTTTGCTGGCGGCCGATCGCGAGATCGACCTTGCCGGGAAGTATCTTCTCCCCGGCGTCATCGACCCCGAATGTCACTTGGGGAGTCATCGCCCGCTCGCCGATGATTTTCGCAGCGAGACGAGAGCGGCGGCGGCTTCCGGTGTGACAACGTGGGGCATGCAGCTTGTCAGCCTCGCGATTACGGGCGGAGCGGATAAAGTCAAGGGGCCGGCGGACATTCCGAGCTTCACTCAAGCGATGCCGTCATACTATGACGCGGCCCGCAGCGCGGCGATAGATTTTTTCTTAACCCCGATCCTGGGCACCGACGAGCATGTCGAAGAGATTCCTTACTTAGCCAAAGAGCACGGCATCACTTCCTTCAAGTTGCACTTGCAGATGCAGGGGCCGTGGAAATCCGCCTGGCCAGCTTACGCCTTTGACGATGGCAGCATTTATTCGGCCTTCGAATCAGTAGCCAAGCTCGGCGCGCCAGCCATCGCGCTGCTTCACTGCGAGAATTGGGAGATCGCCCGAGTGCTGCAGAAACGTCTCATGGATGCGGGTCGCACGGACATGGGCGCGTGGGATGACCGCTCCCCGGCATTCACCGAAGCGGGCCATGCCAGAACCTATCTCTATTACGCGAGAGTCGCGGGTTGTCCGATTTACGTCGTCCACGTGACTACCAAGGAAACCCTAACGGAGATTGAAAAGGCCAAGGCGGAAGGCTTAAAAGTCTATAGTGAAATCGGCACTCATTACCTGGTGCTGCACAAGGATGCCTGGAAGATCAATGTGCCGTTGCGCGATCGCTCCACACACGCGACGCTCTGGCACGCGCTTGCCTCCGGCGCGATCGATTGCATCGGCAGCGATCATGTCGCCCATACAAGAAGCCGGGAGTCGATGGAGACGGGTAACGTCTGGACGACGATCAGCGGCTTTCCGTCGCGCGTCGAAGGAATGTTTCCCCTGATGCTGAGCGAGGGCGTGAACAAAGGACGGATCTCCATCGAGCGCCTGGCGCAGGTCGCGAGTGAAAATCCAGCGCGTATCTTCGGCCTCTATCCGAAAAAAGGGGCGATTACGGTCGGTGCCGATGCGGATTTGGTGGTCGTCGATTTGAAGCGCCGGGTCAAGATCACGCGCAATATGCTTCACACGGTAACGCCCTGGTCCATCTACGAAGGCTGGGATGTCACCGGCTGGCCCGTCATGACGCTTGTCCGCGGCAACATCGTCATGGAATGGCTAGAGGGTGAACCACGCGCTCGGGTCAGCGACGCTTCTGTAGGCCAGTACTTGAGACGCCAACTCGCGCGCAGCGTGTGAGGCCTTTGCCGCTTCCATTCACGAACACTGGCCACGAACACGAATCACGCCCACGAATTTTTTTCATTGGCGCTTGAGTTCTTCGATGCGCGCTACGGTCGTTGCGCTCTCTACACTCCGCGCAGTCTCGGATCGAGTTTGTCGCGGACGGCGTCGCCTAGAAGATTCGACGCGAAAACCACCAGGCTGATGGCGGTTCCGGGGAAGAGGACCATCCACGGCGCCTTCTGAGCAAATTCGGCCGCCGAGATGGAGAGCATCCTTCCCCAGGAAGGATAGGGCTCGGGAACTCCGAGTCCCAAGAAGCTCAATGCGGCTTCTACGAGGATAGCGCTGCCGAACTGGGCGGTGCTCAAAACGATGAAAGGACCAACCGTATTTGGCAGGACATGGCGGAAAGCTATTCCAAGGTGGCCTACTCCCAGAGCCCGCGCTGCCTCGATATAGGCAAATTCGCGAATCGCGAGCACGCTTGCACGGATGACGCGCTGCGCTCTCGGTATGATCGGTACGGATATGGCGACAATGACATTTTCGATGGAAGGTCCAAGGGCTGCGGCCATCACCAACGCCAGAATCAGGAGCGGCAATCCCTGTAGGATATCCATTATGCGCTGGGTCATCAGATCCAACCATCCGCCGAAGTAGCCCGAGATGACCCCAATAAGTCCCCCGAACACGGCGCCGAGAAGCGTTGAGGCGATTCCCACCGCGAGCGAAACTCTTGCGCCATACATGATCCGGCTGTAAATATCTCGTCCGAGATTGTCCGTGCCGAAGCGGTGGGTCCGATCGGGACGAGCCAGCGTGTGCTCGTGATCTGTGCGAATGGGATCGTGGGTCGCAAGCGTTTCAGCAAAAGCCGCCGCCAGTACCATGACCAAAAGAAGAACTGCGGCGAGCGCTCCGAGCGGTTTCTCGCGACAGAAAAGGAAAAAATTTCCCGCCGGGCCACGGCGATGAAAGCTTGCCGCGGCATCGAGAGAAGGTCCGGCAGTCTCCACATTCATTGTCACCTAACTCCGTAGCGGATGCGCGGATCCAACCAACCGTAAAGGAGGTCCACTGTCAGGTTAGCCAGAACCACCACGATCGCGATGAACATGACGAGGTTCTGAACCACGGGATAATCCCGCCACAGAATCGCGTCTACCAGATAACGCGCCACGCCGGGAAGATTGAAAACCGTCTCTGTGACCACCAGACCTCCGATCATAAACGCGAACTCGATGCCGATCACGGTAACTACCGGAAGGATGGCATTCGTCAATGCGTGGCCGAAGACGACGATCCACTCGCGCTGTCCCTTGGCCCAGGCCGTGCGGATGTAGTCCTCCCGGAGCACGTCCAGCATCGAAGAGCGGGTGATGCGCATGATCAGGGCCGAGCTGCGATAGCCCACCGCTAGAGCGGGAAAGAGGAATTGCAAGAAGTGCGCTTTGAAATCTTCGAAGGGGGAAATGTAGGTCATCGAAGGAATCCATCCCAACCAAGAGATCAGGACAAGAATGATCACCATACCCAGCCAGAATGAAGGCATGGAGAGCCCGGCAAGGCTCAGGGTCCGCAGTAGGTAGTCCGTGGCGGTGTCCTGGCGGGCGGCGCTCAGCACACCGATGGGTACCCCCAGCAAAACAGCAATGAGAAGCGCAAAGAGGGCTAACTCAACGGTGACAGGAATCCGGGGCTTAATGACCTGCCACGCCGGAATGTCGTAGCGATAAGATTTCCCCAGCTCCCCACGCGCGATATCCCTGAGCCACCGGCCGTACTGGACCGGAATCGGTTGGTCGAGACCGAGCTCCCGCGCGATCTCCTCCTTGGCTGCCGGATTCACGAATCCAGCCGATGAAAAGAGGATGTCAACGATATTTCCCGGCGCCAGGCGCAATAGAACGAATATGACGACGGACATCCCGAACAGGGTCAGGAAGGCCGTGACAACGCGCTGGAGAAGATAGATGTACACGCCAACCCTAATTATTCACCGTTGCGCAGCGCCCAAAGAGGGAGCCGCAACGTTCCGAGTTTCGGCCCCGGATCCGAGTCCGGGGTCGAAACGCGAGACTCGAAACCCGAAACTGGGAGCGAAGCTACCTACTTATCCAGCCAGACTTCTTGCATGCGACCGTAATTGTAGATGCTCTGGTGGGGAACCAGGTTCTTAACGTAGGGCCACATCACCACGTACTCCTTGCTCCACCCGAGCATGAGCCTGGCGCCATCGAGCTGCAAACGCTTGTCGATCTCCTGGACGATCTGCTGGCGCTTTTTCTCATCGGCGGTCTGTGACTGCTTCTCGATCAGGCTGTCGATCTCCTCGCTGCAGTAGGCAGAGTAGTTGCGCGGCGAGCCGCACTTGAAATTCTCGTAGAAGTTGGCGTCAGGATCGTCGGGGCCGATACCGGTCGTATTGACGGCCACGTCAAATTCCCCCCGCGTCATTTTCGGGTGCCACACTCCGGTCTCGATCTGATCGAGGGTGGCCTCGATGCCGACCTGCTTGAACTGGTCGATAATGTAGCTCGCAATGTCGACATAGATCGGGATGGCCCTTGTCGAGACGCTGAGCTTGAGCGGCTTGGACGGTCCGAAACCGGCCTCGGCCAGAAGCTTCTTCGCTTCCGCCTTCTGCTTCAGGGGATCGCCAAATCCAGGAACCTTTGTCTGCTCCGCTTCAGATAATCCCCACACACCGTACGGCTTCGGCAGCATCACGCCTCCGATAACCGCCCCTCCCTGCCGTGCGGCCTGGATGTATCCTTTGCGATCAACGGCAAGAGTGATGGCCATTCGAATCTTTGGATCTTTGAAAAGCGGCCGTCTAAAGTTCACGAGGATATGATCATTGACATTGGTGCTCGACTCCGCGAGCACGAGCTGCGGCACGTCGCGCTTCGTCGTCTGGGCGATCGTTTTGGAAGCTTCCCAGATGAACGGAATGTCCTGCCGCCCGGCCTGAAGCGCCGAGTAACGTGTGCCGCGCTCCTTGATGATCGTATAACGAATTCCGTCGAGATAGGGCCGGCCCTTCACGAAGTAGTCGGGATTTTTCACCATCTCGATCAGCTCGCCCTGCCGGTACTCCTTGAGCTTGAACGGACCGGTGCCCAGACACTTGGAACGTAACTCATTGACAGGGACATGAGCAGGATAGATTGGCGAGTACCCAGAGGCCAGCATCAGCAGCAGAGACGGTTGTGCCCTCTTCAATCTGAAAGTCGCCGCGTAGGGGTCTGGCGTATCGATACTTGTCACGTTGTCGTACCAGAGCTTGCGTGGATTAACCCGCAGCTTGGCCGTCACTCCTTCGCTCTCGCGAACGGTATCGAAGGTGTGCTTCACGTCCTTTGATGTAAAGGGTTGCCCATCGTGCCACTTCACATCCTTCCGCAGGGATAAGGCCAAACTCTTCCCGCCGTCCTGCCACGACCACTTCTCGGCCAGCTCGGGAATGATCGTGTCCAAGCTCTCCTGTTTTTTTAATGGATCAAAGAGCATCAGGTTATTGTAACAAGACATCATCGGCCAAACCGTGGAGATCGTGGCTTCGTCGTGAATAGAGAAGCTCGGCGGGGCTTCGATGAGCGTGGCGTTTAAGATGCCGCCCGCCTTCGGAGCCTGGGCGGAGTGTCCCGCGGCAACCAGGAGAAACGTTACGAGCGCATGAACCAAAAGCTTCAACTTTTGCCTGTTCATCACGGACCCCTTCTTGGCCAGATGCCGGAATTTTGGGCAGAGCCTATCCGAACGCCATCTCGCATGTCAAACCAACATCGATGACGCGCTGCGAACACAAATCTCGATTTCTGAACCTCATCTATCTTGACAAGACGTTTTGGGGGTATATAAAAAAAATTAGCGTTCAATCCTCCTAAAGAGCGCCAGGGGCAGACGAAGCGCGCACGTCAGATGCCCCTGAATATTATTAATGACGGAGGTTGTACCATGAACGAGGTTACTCCGCCTGGCTAAGATGGCCCACTTGCCACGGGGCGGCGTCATAAGCATAGAATAGAGTTGTCTCAAGTAGCCTCAACTTTAGTGCCCGAAGGCACAAAATCGTTTTGGCGATCACCAAAGCGGAGGATTTACTTAATGGACTGTAAGGAAGTCCGAGGCAACTGTGGCGCTGAGCGCTTCCAGTGACAGGCGGGCAATCGAAGAGAATAAAGAGTTCTATTTACGGCGCTAGAAGCGCGAAGAAAAAGGCCCCTTCCCGGGACAGGGGGCCTTTTCTTTTTTACACTCAGTTTCTGCAATTCTTTTCATCGCTCCACGATTCACCTCTGCACAAGCGATGATCTTCCCTTACAGATTGCGTTTGACCCATCAGTTTTCGTGAGTACCCGCCGATTCGCTCGTCGGTTTAGACGTTGAGTTCCGGCACATCACACTTCTAGTGGTAGTGTCTCTTAAATTCACGTAATTATTTCAAACGTCATTCCGGCCAAGCTGGCGATAGCTAGCGCGAGCCGGAATCCAGGATTTCTGAGGAGTTCTAGATTTCCGCTTCCGCGGGAATGACGACTGAGACTGTCTTGCATAAAGTACAAACAGCGTGAGACACAACACTAGTCTTCTCGCCCCGTAGAGAATCTCTACAC
>VBKE01000281.1 GCA_005879605.1 Deltaproteobacteria bacterium | reverse complement strand
TCATCGAAGAGAAGGAGGAAATAAAAATGAAGTCATTGAGAGTTTTGATATCTACTCTCTTGGTTTTGATGACTCTGTCTTTCGCAGCCTGTAATCGGACCGCTGACGAGCAAAAGGATCAAAATACAACGCAGCAAAATGCCACAACACCACAGGGTGGTGGATCTCCTGCTACGCCTGGTAACTCAAATAGCTCTGTCGAATAGAATGAAAATGTGATCTTTGCGGAAATTTCTCAGGAAATCGATTCTTTGATTTCTTATCGCA
>VBKE01000452.1 GCA_005879605.1 Deltaproteobacteria bacterium | reverse complement strand
TCGAACATACCGGTAGTCGACTGCGGTCTGCGGGATATTGGCGCCATGCCAATGCCGCAGCCGATGCCACTCGGCTTCGCCCAAATTTTTCCTTCCAATAAAAGCTCCGCGCGTCCGCTGGCGTCTTTCACCACGCGCGGCGCATGCTTCTTGTACGGCCCTCCCAACAAATCCTGCCACGGCGCATCTTTCTCTTGGACATGGCCGTCGGCATCGATGATCCGGAGATCGTTCATGTAATAATCCTCCTTGCTCTGAATCGCGTCACCTTGGTCCAGGGCCTCCAACGCGCGTCCTTACATTAGCAGGATGCTGAAAAGGTGTTCACGTGTCAGATTCTTCGCTTCGCTCAGAATGACAATCGAAGTAAAGAGATTCATGAAACATCCTATGTTCTATCCCAGAAACTCACAACAAAATTCAGTCGTCATTTGCGTGTAATAGCATTCAACAATTTTTCCCAGCGAAGTAGATCCTTCTCGTATTGATCGGTTGTCAGTCCCCTCTCCGGGCGCCATCGTTTAAATCCCTGATCTTTTGCAGCGCTACCATAATAGAACCTTTCCAGCACCGCCTGCCCGTCAGGGCTTAGAAGAAAATCTGCCATGAGCAACGCGGCGTGGGGATGCGGCGGTTGAGCCGCGATGGCGGCGCTCCCGACGTTGGTCGGAACGAGATCCATGGGAACCCATTCCACCGGGGCGCCCTTGGAAGCTGCGAGCAGGGTATGGGTCTGAAATATCGCCGGAGACGCGACGATCTCTCCGGCGGCGATCACGTCGACCAAGGCCGGGGCCTCAATCGAATAAAGCTTGATCTCCTGCGCTTTGAGCTTCCTAACCAGTTCCTCGCCTTTGGTCTTAATGATGGCGCCGATCACCTTGTCACTGGTCTGCCCAATGCTAATACCCATCTTTCCCTTGAGCTGTGGGTTTAACAGCCCTTCGAAATTTTTCGGCACTACCTCTTTGGGCACAAGTTTTTTATTGTAGGTAAAGCCGATATAGGATTCTCTGGCCAGTGCCCAGTATACAAGCCCCTTCCCGGCCGGCTCCTTGCCCTCTTCTGGGTAGGCATCGAGATAAGGTGAGTCATAGGGACGAAGTAATTTTCCGTCACGCAGAAAGATAAGGCTTCCTTCAGTTGTTTCAATCGTATCCGCGATGTGTTTTCTCGCTTTGCCTTCTTCTTCCATCCTGACAACCAAGTCGTTTCCCGCCGCGCGAAATGATTCAACCTTAACCCCGGGATACTTGGCCTCGAAGACGCTAACGATCTCCTTATAAGACCCGCCCGCCAGAGAGGTGTACCACACGACCTTGCCCTCTGCCTTGGCTCCAGCGTAAAGGACTCGTTCACGATCGGCTCCACGGTAAGTTGCCAGCTCCGCTATCGACGCGGGCTTCCGTGTTTGCTCCCATGCCTCTGAAGGCAACAGCAAAAGAACCAGGAAAATGAAACTTGGAATCTTCATTTCTCGGGCCTCCTTTCTCGCCGGCAGAATTTGCCACCAGTATTCCCTGTCCTCCTATCAATTCGTCCTCTCCTTCCTGAGAGACGCGCCGTAATAGCCAAGCTGCCGTGTACTGTCATCCTGAACGAAGTGAAGGATCTCATTGGGTCGAGCACTTATAACACAGATTCTTCGGCCGAGGCCTCAGAATGACATTGCAACGCAGCCACTGTGTAAGAAAATAATTATACTCTCGATGTCCGGGCTGTCACGTGGTCATCCAAGCAAAAAATTTCTCACTTAACCTGTAAACCCTACTCTCCTCCTTGCAAAGGCTTGCCGGAGAGCTCCGAAAGAGTCGCGGATGGAGTGACGTACTCGAAATCGGTCATCACCTCGATTAGCGCCGACCGATCGGCGGTCATGGCTTTCTTGAATGCCGGTAAAAACTCCTCGTCGCGGGTGACCTTCAAACCCAAAGCGCCATAGGCCGACCCGAGGGCCGCGAAGTCCGGGTTGACCAGATCGGTGCCATACTGGCGGCCAGGATACTGCGCCTCCTGATGCATGCGGATCGAGTTGTAGCCGTCGTTGTCGTAGACAATCGTGATGACGTTCGCGCCGTACTGCTTTGCCGTGGCCATCTCTTGGCCAGTCATCAAAAATCCGCCGTCGCCCACGTGCGCCACCACCAATCGCGCAGGATGGGCAAGTTTCGCGGCTACCGCATACGGCACACCCGTTCCCATGCAGCCCAAAGTCGGCGAGATGTACGAATCCGGATGCTCGAACTCAAGGTAACGCTGCGGCCACTGTCCGAAGCTGCCCGCATCGGTTGTGGTGATCGCGTCCGAAGGCAACGTCGCCTTGAGATCCGCCATCACCCGTTCCATCGACGCGCGTCTCGTCGGTCGTTCGGAAGGAGTGCTGTAGCGCTTCTGCGCGGCGTGATGTTCCGCGATCCATGCAGCGCGGCTTTCGTTGGGTCTCGGACCTTGATGTTTCAGTGCGACGATCAGGGCCGATTTCGCATCCGATACGATGCCGACATCAGGCCGGGAGTTTTGGCCTATGTTTTGTTCGTCGGCATCGATCTGAATAAAGGGTTGGCCGGGTCGGGGCAAAGAAAAAACTCCGGTCGTTTGCTGGTTCAATCGGCTGCCGATCACGACGACGAGATCCGCCTCTTTCGAGACCAACGTACGCGCATGCTTGTTCGCGTTCGTGAGATTGCCGATGTAATTGGGATGACTGTTGGGGAAAGCATCTTGGCGTTTGTAAGAAGTGAGTACCGGGATGTGAAACTTTTCCGAAAAATCGATCAGCTCCGGTCTCGCACCCGAATATTGAGTGCCCGAGCCGGCGAGCAGCACCGGCTTCTTGGCCGCGTTGATGCGCCCGATCATCTCTTCGATCAATTTGGGGTCCGGATTGGGCCTCGCAGGCGGATAGGGATCGATCATGGAGATGTCGGCATTCTCTTCCAGCATGTCCCGGGGAAGAGAAACGACCACCGGCCCGGGACGACCGGTGCGCGCCAGGTGAAAGGCCCGCGTCATGACGCGAGGAACATGTTTGGGCTCATTGATCTCGACCACCCACTTGGCGATGCTGCC
>VBKE01000451.1 GCA_005879605.1 Deltaproteobacteria bacterium | reverse complement strand
CCCTTGCGATAACGTCAGTTTATTTTTCTTCGCTGCTTCTAAGAATGCTTTGTAATCGTCGTCCTTGACGCGCACTGGAAGCATGCGCGAGTGAGTCTGTTTCCTTCGAAGCTTTGGCCGTCCGACGTTTCTAGTTTTCTTTTGGTCGTTCACGATCTCTGAAATCCTTTACGATCACAGCCCGGACAGCCGTTTGCGGTGACGTTACGGGTGGAATATGCAACACAGTGACATGACGTTTCGGCTTGCCCTCATCGTCTGTTTCATGCGTCCACCCATAAGCTCTCTCTGCTTGTGGATGACCGTGCAAGTCAAATACTTCGACCTCGCCATCCCAAATTAGTTGCTCGTTGAAAAATTCCTTCACGGGAACGGTTTCGACGTGGGTTGAATCGACACCATGCATGCAACGGATTACGTCTTTTAGTTCGTCAATATGGGAGTTACTCATCGTTTTTGCATTCGTCAATTTCGTTACTTAAAAAGTCTTTTATTTCTTCGCGGTCAAGCAATTCCCTCTCTCTTGTCCCGCCGTCCCGCGTTTCGATATCGCATCCTGTTTCAAAGAGTTCTTCTAAGTGCTCCCACGCTTTCCGTTCATCCCTTCGTGACCTTTCAACGTATGTTCTGGCAGCACTCCAATATCCTCTTATCCAGTGGTAGAAATGATGATGTATAACTTCGGGGCTGATTTGATAGCCGTGTTGGTAAAATCCGAGATCCTCGAAGAAGTCTAAAACATCATCTATTTTTGCAAGTTCGGCGTCGTCAAGACTGGCTGGAGTTGAAATATCATTTAGAAGCAGTTGAGAAGCATTTAACCGTTCTTGTCTCATGCCCTTAAAGCGCTCATCAGATTTAAATATCCACGTCGGGTCGTAAGTTTTCCGTCTGTACTCAAGACGGGCTTGAAGAATGATGAAAGCTAAGGCGATTAGAAGTGCTAGAATCAGCAGGGGAACAAGGCCGGGAAAAGACATGGCTCGCAGTACGAACTATGCCAAGAATCAAACTAATAACCGGCGCTAACAATCCTAAGAACATAAGCAAGTAGGTAACCGAAACAGCAGATACATGCCTATACCTTCTCGTTTTTTTAAGGATGGATTGAGCCATGCCCCCGCCTATATCATATTCATTGAAACGGTAGGAAACGGCTTTCATCCTGTCGCCTCCACGAGGTTTCCGACCGTCCATAAACTTTTCTCGACACCTGCGGCCATTGCTGGCGTGCATCGTAGTGTCTTGTGAATCTTGACTAGATTATAGTAAGCGAAATGAAGAGCGACGGCGGACTCGAAGTTTTCAAGTTTTTTACTGAAACCTAAGGCTAGTCGCGTTAGTCGGCGCATGTGCAAACGCGTGTCGCATTCAATCTCTCGACGTAGCTGGTCGAGATCAAACCCTGATTCGGGTTACCCGCAAAAACAATTTTCTCTGCCCATGCTATTCGTGGTGGGCTATACTTACGCCTTCCGCTGCGGCTGCCTTTCGGGATTTCTCCAGCAGCAGCTGGTCTATTTCGATCCCGACACCGCGTACGCCCTATTTTTTGGCAGTGCGAATCATTATCCGGCCATCGCCACTGGCCAGGTCATAGACCACGTCAGCTTTTTTACATCGGCGAGCTCGAGCATTCTGGTTTGGTCCGACCTGAGCACGGACCGAATTGTACCAGCTAATAACGATTAGCACGAGCAGTGTGATCTGGATTTCACTCTCAATGATTCCAACGACTATTTCATTCCGCGTAGCGTTTTATCGAACCAGACCGTCGTATGCCCCAGCACCGCAGATCAGATAGAAAAACTTTGAGTGTCGTCTTTTGTGGTTCGAAAACATTTTGGGATAGGGCACGTTTGTGATTCGGGCGGAAGATGGTTATATGAAGGTATGCAGAACGACAACGCAGTCAAAGACTACAACAGTCCTCCGCTATCCGTTCCGTTCTTCTATGGTTGGGTCGTCTTGGCTCTATGTTTCTTAACCACGTTGACGAGCGCCGGAGTGCGGTCATCGCCGTCCGTTCTGATTCATCCTCTGGAAGCGGAGTTCGGCTGGAGCCGCGCGGCGATCGCTTCGGTCGTCGGCATAAATCTTTTGCTGTTCGGCATCGCCTCACCGATCAGCGGCTGGTTGCTGGACCGCTACGGGCCGCGAAAAGTCATGCTCGGCAGCCTGACAGTATTGATTCTCGGTGTCAGCGGCACGATCACGATGAATCAGTTTTGGCAGTTTTTTTTGGTTTGGGGAATTATCGTCGGCATCGGCGCCGGTGGTGTTGGCTCAGTCCTGACCGCCACCGTGGGCAATCGTTGGTTTGTGGCGAAGCGCGGACTGGCACTGGGGATTCTTGGCAGTGCCAGCTCCACGGGCCAGCTCATCTTCCTGCCGCTTTTTATGGCGATGATTGCCTATGCCGGCTGGCGCATGGGATCGATGGTCCTCATCGTCGTGGCGATAATTTTATTGCCGCTGATCTACGTTTTCATGCGGGACGATCCGTCTGAAATCGGCTTGGAACCGTATGGAGCCGGGCAGCCGGGGGCCGCCAGTTCGGGTGGTATGGCTTCCCTGCGCGGCGCGCGATCCGCGAACGCTTCGATCACCCTTCGAGAAGTGTTCGGCACTTCGACTTTTTGGTTACTCGCCGGAAGTTTTTTCGTTTGCGGCGGAACCGCGAATGGCTTGATCGGTACCCATCTCATTCCGCACGAAATTGACCATGGGATTCCGCAGGTGGCGGCAGCGTCTTTGGTCGGCGTAATGGGCGGGCTGAATTTTGTCGGTACCGTGTTGTCCGGTTGGATGATCGACCGGGTTCAGCCGCGCAAGTGGTTGGCTATGGTCTATGCGTTGCGCGGTTTGTCGCTTCTCATCTTGCCGTTTGTTCAGGACTTCAAGGGTCTGTTTGTGTTCGCCGTAATTTACGGCCTCGACTGGTTCGCCACGGTGCCGCCAACGATGGCTATCACCGCCGACACCTTTGGCAGGCAAAACATCGGTAAAATCTATGGCTGGATCTTTATGTCCCATCAAATTGGCGCGGCGATCATGGCTTGGACCGCGGGCGCCCTCCGGACCTGGATGGGCGACTACCAATTTGCCTTTCTTTCGGGAGGCGTAATCGCGATGATTGCGGCGGGACTGGCATTACAGATAAAACCAAAGCCGCAAGAAGCCACTTCGGCAACCGTAGCTCCGGAGGCGGCGGGTGTCTAGCGACTTCCTACCAGGGCTCGGACATGTCCGGCTGGCGGATCAGGTTTGGCAAAGTAACCGAGTCGTCATTTCCGGCCAAGCCGGCGATAGCTAGCGCGAGCCGGAATCCAGGAAACCTCA
>VBKE01000460.1 GCA_005879605.1 Deltaproteobacteria bacterium | reverse complement strand
TTTCGGCGTATTTCCGTGTCATCTCGGCTCCTCCTCCGCCTTCCCCCACAGGATAACAAGCGCCACGTACTGAACGAGCACACGAACCGCAGCCAACGCTGGCGTTCTTGCTGTTAACCTAACAGCCGGTTGTCCTATCAGTGGTCTGGTAAACCGCCCCTCGACCCGTTTGATGGCTTGGTGCCTTGGTCACCCTGTGGTGGGACCGGGCATCCCGCAAGAGCCAACAGAAAAACAATCAACACTACGCTCCAGATAGTTTTGATGTTCATTGCACCGAAGCTAATCCATGTTTCCGTAGCGCGTCAAGTGAGCAACCTGTGGCGGTGGCATCCGGCGAGCGAGGGCGTAGCGCGGGAACGCGTGTTGCGGATGATCAACGGTTGGTGCAGGCGTAAGTGTCAGCTCGCTCTTAGCTGATCCTCGACTCGCTCCGGCGACCAACGCGACTTTGCCTACCAACGATTTCTCCATGATTTGTCCCTATTGTGCTGTTCATGTGTCTTGGAAGCGGCGCAGCAATTGATGTGAAGTGCAACTCCACGAGTGACGATCAAAAAGATCTGCCGTTCATGTCGAGCGCCTCACCGCCCATCGGGCCGGATGTCTGGGCGCCGGCGTATCATGGTTTGATGTTCTGATTTAGATGAAAAATATTTTCCGGATCGTAGCGTCTCTTGATCTGTACCAGGCGATCATAGTTCGATCCGTAAGCCGCGGCGACCCGGTTGCCCTCTTCTTCGGTCATGAAATTTACATAAGCGCCGGCGGAGGCGTAAGGCGCGCTGGCGTTAAAAAAAGCGCGCGCCCACTCGACGCCACTCGCATCCTGGGCCGGACTGTCCCATCGTCCGTGCACATTCAAGACGAACTTGGCGTCCCGGTGCATGTAAGCCGTCGCGTCGGGCGCCACACGATTGGCCACGCCGGCGATATGGCCGATGAAAATCTCGCACTGGGACGAGGGCAACTTGCCGGCGTATTCGATGATCGCATCGAACGCGCCGTCGCTGAGCTCGGTGAAGTTATGCGATTTCCAATAATTTCGAGCTCCGGGCGCGAGCAGGGGATCGAAGGCTTTCTGCCACTGAGTATAAGGCTGCGCGCCAATGTGCTCGCCCAGGACGTCGCCGAAGGTTCGCAGACGCTCGACCAGCTTCTGGCCTTCCGCGACCACGCCCGCGTAAAAAATCGGCAGGACGACGACCTCCTGACCGTGAACGTTCTCGGGGAGAAAAGGCAGCGGCGGCGCCTGGCGCAGCACGGCCCAGACGTTGAGGTCCTCGGGTGCCGCGTTGGCGAATTGGCGATAGCGGGTGAGGACCTGCTTCGCCTGCGCAAATGGGAAGACGATCAGCCCGGCGAGTATTTCCGGACCCACGGGATGGAGGGCGAATTCGAACTCGGTGACGACGCCGAAATTACCGCCGCCGCCGCGCAGCGCCCAGAAAAGCTCCGCGTTGTCCTTCTCACTCGCCCTAAGCCCTTTACCGCCCGCCGTCACCACTTCTGCCGAGATGAGGTTATCGATGGTCATGCCATGCTTGCGCGTCAGCCAGCCGAATCCGCCGCCGAGGGTCAAACCGGCAATGCCCGTGGTCGAGTTGATGCCGACCGGCGTTGCCAGACCATGCTGCTGAGTCGCGTTGTCCAAATCCGCCAGGGTCGCGCCGGGACCAACGGTGGCGCGCTTTTTCCCGGCATCGACTCGAACATTCCGCATGTTTGAGAAATCGATCATCATGCCGCCGTTACACACGGCGTTCCCGGCGATATTGTGGCCCGCGCCGCGAACGGAAATTTCCAGCGCGTTAGCCCGCGCAAATTGGATGGCCGGCCCAACGTCGGCGGCGTCCGCCGGCTGCACGATGACCGCAGGGCGCCGGTCGATCATGGCATTCCAGATTTGGCGCGCTTGGTCGTAATTGGGATCGTCAGGAGCCAGCACGCGGCCTTTGATCGTGCCCTTTATTCTTGCAATCGCTTCACTTAATTGCGCGGCCATATGCTTTTACCTCCCTGTAGTTTTGTTGCAGTGTCGACTGTCGCTGAAACCATTGGGCTCGGAAAAACCGCCTTCGATGCCGGGTGCAAAGCCGATGAAACAGCAGGTTTGAATTATGCGGCAGCCGACAAGATTTGAGTTCTGAGCTCTGGCTAATGGAGTGTAACAACCATTTAGCGGCTTCCGTTCATGGTTCGATCCTTCGGCTTCGCTCAGGACAGGCCAAACTCACCACGAACGGGTTTCCCGTTATCCGTTCACCCTGAGCTCGTCGAAGGGTTCTTCGAACTTAGACGCGAATCAACCGTTACAGTTCACTAGTATCTTTAAAAACGTCAGTCAAGAGAATTGCGGGAGGAAAAATAAAATCGTTCAAACCGGTTGACGGCCGTGTTCGTGTTCCGTGATCGTGTCTGAAGAATCAACCGGATCGGTGACGGCCCGAGACTTTGCATCTAAACGAATCGCGATGAGCTTTCTCGGTTCATTGGCGACAGTCGGTCTGCCGACGCCGTGACTCGCGGCCGAGGCATTTTTTTCTACAGGCCGTAGAATGCCTGGGAGTTGCTCTCCAGAATCTTCTGGGCTTGGGCATTG
>VBKE01000459.1 GCA_005879605.1 Deltaproteobacteria bacterium | reverse complement strand
GCCATCGCCTCAAAGAAACTTTGGAATTAGTCGCCAAGCGAACTACGTCAGCGCCTCGGCCTAAAAAGTTAGCCTGCTCATTTTGACGTTTTGAGAATTATCAAAACGTGCAAGTTCCGCCAGAAACGTGAGCACGGCGGTTTTCCTGCTGTTTGATCGGATACGATCACGGCAGTTCTCCGATCACGAAACACAGTCTATTTCCTTCACGAACACGATAGGGATTCCGACAATTTCGCCCACGTTGACAGGTGCCTTCGGCTCGGATAGCGTTCGCGTATGAAGGCCTCAGATCGGCCCCACCTGTCTTTGGCGCGTGTGCCGCTGTTTACAGGGCTCGACGACGCCACCAGAGATGACATTTTTTCCTGCATGCATTCCCGGCACTATGCGGCCGGAGAGTTGATCTGTCGCCAGGGCGATCCGAGCGACAGTTTGTTTCTGCTGCGCAGCGGCGTTGCACACGCCTTCTTGACCTCGTTAACCGGCTCCAGTGTTACTACAATAGCTCGCTTGCGTCCGGGAGACGTGATCGGGGAGGTCGGGGTCGTTACGAACCTGCCTCGGTCAGCCAGCGTCATCGCTAGGTCAGACGCGGTCGTGCTCGAGCTCGCGCGCGAAGATGTCGCAACTCTTCTGACGCGTCATCCGCGACTACTGGCGAACATCACGCAAGTCATCGGCGGACGACTCGCAAAGATGAATGCCGATCTGCGCCGCCACCGTACCGGCGAGGTCATCGCCGTGGTCGTGGGGGTACGGTTCGCCCGCGCCGCGACAAAAGCGATCGCCGCCGCCCGCCTTGCCAGCGCTCAGCCCTTTGCAGCAGTGGACCTCCTGAGCAAGCGCGTGGACGGGATGGAAGAAGGAACCAGCCGCATTCAAGCCGGCAGGCCTGTTTCCATTGTGCAGGCAATTGAACGATTCGACGAGCTATCCGCCACCCACGCAACGGTAGCCATAGCGGCGACGCCCCAGGAGGAAGAAATCGCGCTGCTCCTTGAGCACGCAGATCGGGTGGTCGCGGTATTGGCCGACGATGAGGCGGTGACGCTCGCGGCCATGCTGCGGGACACGTCGCAGGACGCGGATCTCGTTCTGGTCTCCGAGGAAATGGGATTCCCGCGCATTCCTTCTGACGGCTATCGCGTGGTGCGCCGGTGTCATGGAGATCTCACTGGAGCCGATGTAGCGTGGCTCGGACGGCATCTGTCACGGACGAAGCTCGGCTTGGCACTCGGTGCGGGGGGTGCCAAGTGCTTCGCCCACGCCGCCGTTATCCAGGTACTTCAAAGCGCTGGTTACTCCATTGATTATGTGGCCGGCAGCAGTATGGGCGCGGTGGTTGGAGTTTGGTTGGCGCTCGGTAGGGCGGGTTCTGAGATCGATGCGTTGTTGCGTGAGCAATGCGGAACAGAAGCCGTTGTCAATTCGATTTTTCGCAAGGGAGCGGCGGGAGACGGACTGGAGGTGTTTGCGCGGATTTTTCGAGAGACCACAGCCGATCGCTCCTTCGCTGATCTCTCGATTCCTGCCACCGTTATGACGGCTAACCTGGCGGGTAGATGTCCGGCGCCCATCAGCACGGGCCCACTATGGGAAGCGCTCATGGCGGCGCTCGCGATCCCCGGTCTCTATCCTCCACGGGTCCGCGGTGAGCAGCGCCTGGTTGACGCGGTTTCCCTCACGCCGGTACCGCTCGGCTCAGTCGTCGAAGCGGGAGCCGACATTACCATTGCCGTCAACCTGCTCGGCCGTGAAACGCTGCCGGAGTGGCCGTATGATTGCGGCAGCCTCGCCATACCGAATCTCGCCCCTGGTCAGGCGCGCGATACGGTGGTGGAAGTGCTCGAGCTCGCGCAGCTCGACGCCAGCGCCCGCCAGACTGCCCTCTCTGATGTGCCGATTACGCCACTGTTCGGCCCGGGAACCTGGCGTCACATGCATCTCGGCGAGTTGTTTTTCGCTGCCGGCCAAAAGGCCGCTGAGACCCAGCTCTCTCTGCTGGGGAAGCTGGCCCGTCCATGCACGAGTTCTGACTCGAGCACGTTTGGTCATATAAGCTGAAATTTGTCATCTTCAGTGATCTACCCTTCGCCTCGGCCGAACTGGATCGCACGATTGTGCATCGTTTACACTTGCTTCAAAAAAGCCGGCCGAGCTGTAATCACACACGACCAATTACAGAGGCCGTAGGAAAAAGGAGAAGTAAGATGCCACTGACTAGAGACTTTAAAGAAACGATTCAGGAGCGCGCTCGCCGCGACGCGGCATTCCGTGAAGCACTTTTGAAAGAGGCTGTCGACGCCCTACTCTCAGGAGACGTGGAAACCGGCAAAATCGTTCTCCGTGATTACATCAATGCAACGGTCGGTTTTGACAAGTTAGCGACCGCCACCAAAAAATCACCAAAGAGTCTTATGCGTATGCTCGGGCCTAAAGGTAACCCTCAGACCCGCAACTTCTTTGAGATTGTTGCCTATCTTCAGAAAAAAGAAGGCCTTCGCCT
>VBKE01000458.1:3155-5900 GCA_005879605.1 Deltaproteobacteria bacterium | reverse complement strand
CAACCTGGACCTGATCCACTTCGCCCTTCAAAAAAAGCTCGCGGGCAAAAGACGCAATCGGACGCGCCTCGTCGAAGCGCGGCGTGTCACTGAACGTGAACTCCGCGACCAACTGCCGGCCGGTGTGCGCGATGAACTGTGCCGCCCGTTTCCCGGCGGCGATGAACAGGGTCGTCGCGGGATCAAATTGGGCGACCAGGCGAAACAGGTTGCTGTTGAGCGCCCCGCACAAACCTTTATCCGTGCCGACCAAGATCACGCCACGTTTGCGAACTTCGCGCACCTGCAGCAGCGGATGGGTGAAATCGCGGGCATGAGTCGTCGCGTGGCGTTGGATGCGGTACAGCAATTGAGCGAAGGGCCGCGTGGTGAGCGCGGCTTCTTGCGCTTTGCGCATCTTCGAGGCCGCCACCATCTGCATCGCTTTGGTGATCTGCGATGTGCTGCTGACCGATTTAATGCGCCGGCGGAGGTCATGAGTGCTGGGCATAGGCCACCGAGTCGGTGTTCACTTCCACGTCTGTTTGAATTCGTCGGCGACGGTCTTCAGTTCGGCCGTCAACGCGTCGCTCAACGCCTTTTCCTTATCGATTTTGGCGAGCAAATCGACTTTCCGGGTGGTCAGGAATTCGGTGAACTTGGTCTGGAACTCTTTGACCCGCTCCACCGGTACTTGATCCAAGTACCCGTTTTGCATTGCCCAGATCACGGCCACCTGGACGTCGACGGGAATCGGGTCGTACTGCGGCTGCTTGAAGATCTCCATGATGCGCTTGCCGCGGTCGATCTGCGCCAAGGTCTTTGCGTCGAGCTCCGAGCCGAATTGCGCGAATGCCGCCAGTTCCCGGAATTGAGCGAGGTCGCCCTTGAGTTGTCCGGCCACCTGCTTCATGGCTTTGAGCTGCGCCGCCGAACCAACGCGTGAGACCGACAGCCCGACAGAAATCGCCGGACGCACGCCCTGGTAAAACAAATCCGTTTCCAGATAAATTTGCCCGTCCGTAATCGAGATGACGTTGGTCGGGATGTACGCCGAAACGTCGCCCGCTTGCGTTTCGATGACTGGCAGGGCCGTAAGCGAGCCGTTGCCATACTTCTCGCCAACCCGCGCCGCTCGTTCGAGCAACCGGCTGTGCAGGTAAAACACATCGCCGGGATAGGCCTCACGACCCGAAGGCCGCTTCAACACGAGCGACACCTGCCGGTAGGCCACCGCGTGCTTGGACAGGTCGTCATATACAATCAGCGCATCCATGCCGTTGTCCATGAACCACTCGCCCATCGCTGCGCCGGCATACGGCGCGATATACTGGTTGGCGGCGGAATCCGAGGCCGGGGAATCCACGATGATGGTGTACGGCATCGCGCCGGCTTCTTCGAGTACCGATATGACCCGGGCAACGGTGGACTGCTTCTGGCTGATCGCGACATAGATGCAGTAGAGCGGACGATACGCCTTGTCGCCGACCACTTCAGCCGCTTTGTTGAGGCGGGCCTGGTTGATGATCGTGTCTATGCAGATGGTCGTCTTGCCGGTCGCGCGGTCGCCGATGATCAATTGCCGCTGGCCGCGGCCAATCGGGATCATCGCATCAATCGGCATGATGCCCGTCTGTACCGGTTGGTCAACCGACCGGCGGTGGGCGATGCCGGGCGCGATCTTCTCAACCGGATAGGTGCCGTCACTTTTGATGAGTCCTTTGCCATCGATGGGTTGGCCCAGCACGTTCACCACGCGTCCTAGCAGGCCCTTGCCTACGGGCACTTGCAGGAGCTTGCCGGTGGTGCGGGCTTCACCGCCTTCTTTGAGTTGGGTGTAATCCCCGAGGATGATCACGCCGACTTCGGTCTCTTCCAGATTCAACACCAAGCCGGTAACGCCGTTGCCTAGGTCGATCATCTCATTGAGCATGGCGTCGGTCAGTCCTTCGATCTTGGCGACGCCGTCGCCAAGCTCACGGATGATGCCCACGTTCTGCTTGGCGGCAGCCGTCTTCGCGCCAGCTATTTGCGCTTCGATTTCCTGTAACAGGTTCTCCATGGATACCTCGCTTCAAAAACTCTTCTCCAGCGCCGCCAGCCCGGCCCGCACGCTGCCGTCATACACATCGCTCCCCACCTGGATGCGCATCCCGCCGATCAGCGCCGGGCGGTGGGCGAAGGCGGTGCTGAGTCCCGGGCCATACCGGCGTGTCAGACCGGCCTCGATGCCAGCCTGCAAATCCGGCGGCAAGGGCGCGGCGCTCTCGACGGTCGCCGTATGCCGGGCAAGATCGAGTTTCACCAACCGCCTAAAATGCGAAAGAATGGCAGGACAATCACGGCGACCGGCAGCGACGACGTGTTGGACCACGTTCCGGACACGGTTCTCATCGAGTATGTCGTTCACCAAACAATAGCGGAACAGTTGCTTGGCTTCGCGTTTCGCCTGTTTGTTGATTTTCATGGCTACTCCGCAACTTGCTTCGCGGTCTCTTCGGCCAGTCGGCGCTGATCTTCCGACGTCAGAATCTTTCCCGTCACCGTGGTGGCGGCCTGCACTACCAACCGGCCGACCTCGCGTTTGAGTTCGGCGAGCATGTGGTCATGTTCCTGAGCGGCGGCTTCGCGTGCCTTGATCATAATCTGTTCCGCGGCCGCGATGGCCTTCACGGTTTCCTGCTCCCGCACGCGGGCGGCTGCGGCCCGGCCTTCCTCGATGAACTTACTCGCCTGGGCATTCGCTTGCGCCATTACTTCCTGGCG
>VBKE01000458.1:0-3110 GCA_005879605.1 Deltaproteobacteria bacterium | reverse complement strand
CACGTCCAGCATCTTGAGGACTGGTCGATAGGCGAAGCGGTAAAGGATAAGGCACACGATGCAGAAGCTCGCTATTTGGGCGAGCAGCTGAGGCCAGTTTAGACCGAAGGTCGTGACAATCCGTTGGACGGGTCCGCTACCGGCTGCTTGCGCCGTTACTTGCGCCATTAACAATAGAAGAACATTCATAATCATATACTCGCATTCTGCGGGAGCTGGGCTGCGTTTGGTCGGTCTGCCAGGAGTGTTTGTAATGCCCCGATACTCAAGCGCCCCTGTTACAAATAGACTCGGCTCCGGTTCCGCCTCCTCTCCCCCAACATTCCTAGACAGCGCGGTCCTTGGTTCTGCGCCCTGTGATTTCTCCCTATCCCACCAGGAACAGGGTGTAGAACACGATCGCCTCAGCGAAGGCAATGGCCAGAATCGACTGGACCAGAATCTGCGTTGAGGCGCCGGGATTACGTCCCACGGCGTCCGAGGCTGACATGCCGATCAAACCAACCGCCAGGGCCGCGCCAATCGCTGCCAAACCAACGTGTATGTTTCCAATCATGTGGTTTCTCCTTCCTTTCCCCGCGGCCACCGCGGTTGAATATGTTCAAGCCGCCGAAAAATCCTCATCCGTGTGCGCCCGCAGATCCTTTTTCCTCAGGCGGACACATCAGCAGAGTGAAGACCGCGCACAACAACATGAAGACCAGCGCCTGCACCAAGCCCACCAGCATTTCCATGAAATAAAACGGAATCGGCAAGAGCCATCCGAAGCCGGGGATGATCCGGGACATGGTTTCCAGCATGTTTTCCCCGGCAAAGATGTTGCCGTAGAGACGAAAACTCAGTGACACCGGTCGAAAGAGAATCGAAATGATTTCCAACAAGCCGGCGGCGAAGAACACGACGATCATCAACACTCTCAAGAACCCGGTGCTCTCGCCCTTGGGTGCAAATAACTCTTTGAGGAATCCAACCGGCCCCACTTCCTGCAGGGCCCAAACAATCCAGCAAGCGAAGAAAACGAGGGCCATAGCGAGCGTCAGGTTGAGATCGGCATTCGCCCCGCGAAAGAACGGTTGATCGACCACGAAACCGTTGGGGGTCTGATGTCCCCACCCGATCGTGCCGGCCCCGGGAATGAGACCCACCCAATTTGCGGAAAGAATGAAAATGAAAACCGTGGCAAGAAACCAGAACGTCCGCTTGACCAGGCGCGGGCCGATGATGCTTTCCAGAAAACCGTACAGGCCCTCGACGAGCCATTCCAAGAGATTCTGCGCTCCGCTGGGAACACCTTTCATGTCCCGTGTTGCGAGCCGAGCAAAAATGATCAACCCCACCGCCACGATCCAGCTCACGACCATCGAATTGGTGATAGGAAAGCCGAAGGGGCGGGCGATCTCAACTGCTTTTTGAGGCAGGCTGTGTTCCTCCGTTTCAGCGCGCGCCGCAGACAAACTGCCCTGTTGGGCATTTTTATGGCTGGCCACGTCGTTTGCCGACGTCACGGATCCCGCCTGCGCTGCTTCGCTCCGCGCAAACGTCAAGTCGGCGTCTAGGCTCATGAGCAAAACGGCAAAGAGCAGCAGTGCCAACTTAATTTCCAGTTTGAGCCGGACGTCGCGGCCGAGGATTTTCGGCAAGTAGCGTCTCACATCAACCTCACAGGTCCCGTATATTTTAAAAATGGATTATTGTAACTTCCGATTCTCTTCTTCTGAATCTCGGATTCATCGAATCAGAAGGTTTTCCACAAGAAACCGGCACGGCTGGATAATTTTCATCTCGTTGTGTTTTCTTTGAGAGCAACGATGATGCCAACGAAATAAAAACACGATTGGCCGACTTTTCAGTTCTGAATTCGCGCAGTCGCCTGTGGTCCTGCATTGGTGAAAGGAAGATATCCGCCGGAAGATCGTAATCTGACGAAATTTCAGCACGCCACGGGTGGAAAATCCTGAACGTTCTTCTGCATCGAAGAAACGCACAGCAGTAGTTGTGTTCGGTAAGAAACCTCTGCTGTTTCAGGAGCTAAACATCTGCCGATCAATGACACGAAGTCATCACTAGCGAAATTCGTATGGCCCGAAGCTGGGTGTCAATCGGCTGGCAACTGCTAACCCGTTGGCACCATTGCGTTGGCACCGAAAGCGAAATCCGCTGGCGTTTGGTCGATGGCCCTTCCCGCTCACGAGTCCTATTTAAACCGAAACAGCATGCCCTTTGCGTTTCCCGCTCTTCTGGGAGAGACACAGATGAACAACTCGCTTGTTCCTGCGATTGTGCCAACACGCGCTGAAACAGCGGTGCCTCCGTGAATAGCTGGCCAATTGCTCGGCGAACCGCACACCGGATTATGGTTCCCGCTATCGATCAATTGCAATTACGGTCTTAGCAATTTCCCGGCTAAGATCTGCCACGGTTTCACTTAGCGCGGCGACGGAGCCGTCCGTGGATTTCTCCATTGCCGGTCGCGTCAGGCGTGATTCTTTCAGATTAGGCGCTTCCTTGCCAGTTTCATCTATGACCGACCAGCGCGCAGATAATTGGGCTTCTCCCGCTGAATTGGGTTCGAAATGAAGCACTTGGATTTCCACCCGATAGTCGGGTTTTTTGTCAATCGGCCATGGATAAACGACGATCCGGTCCGTTCGCAGCAATATAGAAAGATTTTGTGCTAAGACGCGGGTAAGGTTTTCGTCTAACGGTTCCGCCCAGCGGTCGTTTTCAGAGAGATCAAACCGGCTCTGCGTGGCCCGCATTACTATCTCTCGCCTATCAAGGTATCCAGGTAACCGGACCGGACCAACGCCGAGCGAAATCTGCTTAGAGTGATCCGAATCTTGACGCTCTGCCGCCGGAAGAGGGGAAAACAACACAAAGATTTTTGATGAATTGGGTGTTGGTTTCGGAAAAAAACTGCTACATCCCGTAAGCGACAGACTCATGAGGCTAAGCGCTATCGTCACCCTGATCATGGGTTTCACTTTCCCCCCGGGGTTTCCGGCTTGCCGAGAATTGCCGCCTGTGGGTTACGGTCCAAGGAGTCGGCCAATAACCTTATCGAGCTGGCAGCGCCAGAGACTTCCCGAAGGCTTTTTGTGAGTTCGTAG
>VBKE01000457.1 GCA_005879605.1 Deltaproteobacteria bacterium | reverse complement strand
CTTGTGCTTGTCAGCGATTCCGCCGATCAGCCGGGCCATCTGATCAGCGCCGCCGCCCGTGCCGGCCGGTATGACAAACTCAATTGGCTTCGTCGGCTCCCAAGCCCGTGCAGTGTTCAAGGGAGAAAAAATGATCTGCGCGAGGAACAATAGGAAAAGATGGAATAGGGGTTTCATTTTGTGCCCTCCTTCGCGGTTAAGATTCCCGAAACGCGTTTATCACTTGTGAATGTGTAAAGCAAATCATGGCAAGCCTTGCCCAATAGACGGAATGTTGCCCATAGACGGGTTTGACACGCAAAATTTCGCGTTGATATAGCGGGCGCTGGATGATGTGAGACTACAACGAGGGAAGGCGACCGTAGGGAGCGGGTGAAAACAACGCGGCACGGGGTCTCGATTGCCGTATCAGAGGGTCCGAGTGCCGCAAATCTCATGTAACTTCGTTGACGGTGCTGTATACGATCGGATACGCGCTTCGTCTCTGTCTTGCGCCAAGTCCTTGCTCCATTTTCAAAAATTAACCTTCCAAGTCAGCCTCTTCTGCTATCGGTTTAGCCAAGTCTCTTTAATGGCATAACAGTTGCGATTTTTCTCGATCACTGACCGTTATTAGGTAGCATCTCCAGGCGACCAACTTGCATCGAGAAGGCTGATTATCGTGGGGAAGCGACGAACAGTGGGCTCTAGCAGATATTTCTCCATCGACTAGCACTTATGCTAGATTGCGGTTGGGTCGCTCGGGCGTCGCGGCGATGACCCTGACCTTCAGGCGGTGCGAGGTGGAAGCCTGTAGGAATCTCGTTCAAAACCGCTGAGCGACAGCGGGAGCTTCAACATGTCGCGGCTATTTAAAGCCAGCCTTTTGGGCTTTCTCCTGGGAATCCTCGGGGTGGTGGCAAGTCTTTTTCATTTTGCCCACGACATCGAAGAAGATGCGGGACTGGGCTTGCTGTTCAAACTGCGGGGACCGAGAAAAGCACCCTCGGATGTTGTTGTAGTGAGTATCGATAGGGAGTCTGCTGAGCATCTTAATGCGCCTGATGACCCGGAGAAATGGCCTCGATCCCTCCATGCACGTTTAGTTGAAAAGCTGGCGAGAGCAGGCGCCCGGGTCATTACCTTTGACGTATATTTTAAAGAGCCCCGCTCTGCCCAGGAGGACACGTCGTTTGCTGAGGCCATAAAAAAAGCCCGCAATGTAGTGCTCGCCGAATCCCTTAAATTAAAAGAGATTCCATTGTCGGATATCGATGGGTCTAATAGGGGAGAGCACAGTATCGTGACAATAATGAAACCGTTTGCACCGCTTTCAAGTTCGGCTTTTGCGACCGCGCCGTTCGTCTTACCTAGAACTCCAGTAAGAATAAACCAATATTGGACCTTTCAGACATACGCCGGAGACTCGCCGACTTTCCCGGTCGTTGCGTTCCAACTCTATACCTTGAGTGTCTACGATGGCTTTGTCCGTTTGTTAGAAAAGGTCAGTCCGGATCAAGCGGGAAAACTGCCGCGTGATCCGGCTACAGCGATTCGAGCTAAAGGCGCCGTCAGGTTCATCAGAGATATAAGAGCAATTTTTGAGAGCGACCCGCTGATTGCCAGAAAAATGATTGAAGAGTTGGAGCACTCGGGTAGCGCCTCAGCCGATGCGGACAAAAACAGATTACTCAAATCTCTCATCAAGATGTATGGGGGTGCCAATCGCCGATATCTGAACTACTACGGTCCGCCTCGTACTTTACCTACCCTGCCCTTCTATCAGGCGCTGCGACTCGGTGAAGACCCGGCCAGCAACAAAACAGTGGACGTTAACGGTAAAGCCGTCTTTGTCGGACTTTCGGAAATATTGCTTTCAGAAAAAGGAGACAGCTTTCATACGGTCTTTTCACAGGCCAATGGCGTATTTATCAGCGGCGTGGAAATCGCCGCAACCGCCTTCTCAAACCTTCTTGAAGATGTGGCAGTGAAACCGATCAGCTTACGCTATTACATACTCATCATTCTCGCCTGGGGTATCCTGGTCGGTGTTGTTTGCCGTATGGCCACTACAGCAGGCGGTGGGCTGGCGATAGTGGTTTTGAGCGTTCTCTACCTCGTTGTTGTCGAGTATCAATTCAAAGCCGATGGCACGTGGTATCCAGTTGTCATCCCCCTGTTTGTGCAGTCTCCTCTGGGATTCTTTGGCGCCGTTTTGTGGAATTATGTCGAGACGAATAAGGAGCGTCAGCGCATTCGAAAAGCTCTCGCCTACTATGTCCCCGATGAGGTGGTCGATCAGTTAGCGAAAAACATCGTCGATATCAAAAATAGCGGCCAAACGGTGTACGGGGCTTGTCTGTTCACGGATGCCGCCGGATACACTACCGTCTCGGAAGCCATGGGCCCCAAAGAATTGAGCGATTTCATGCACAAATACTTTGAGGCTACATTCGAGCCGGTCAAGCAAAACGGTGGCCTCGTCGTCGACGTGAAAGGAGATTCGATCTTAGCGATTTGGAAGGCCGCACGACCCGAAGCCGAATTGCGCAGACAAACCTGCCAGGCAGCCCTCGGCGTCGCCAAAGCAGTAAGTCAGTTCAATCAGTCCTTTGACAATCTAAAACTTCTCACCCGCGTCGGTGTTCATGCGGGACAGATTTTTCTTGGCAATATCGGCGCCGGGGATCATTATGCCTACGGCGTTACGGGAGATACCGTCAATACGGCATCAAGGATGGACGGTCTCAATAAGTACCTGGGAACTGAGATCTTGGCATCTGAAGAGGTCATCCATGAACTGGATGGTTTCTTGACCAGGGAGGCGGGAAAATTTCTGCTGAAAGGAAAAGCTCAGCCGGTCGTAGTTCATGAATTGTTATGTCGCATGGAAGAAGCCGATGAAAAACAGAGGAAGGGCTGCGCGATCTTCTCTGAGGCGCTTCGAGCTTTCAGACGGCGATCTT